>NZ_CAJMZK010000019.1:0-157317 GCF_905220265.1 Paraburkholderia sp. J67 | reverse complement strand
TGCGAAACCCCGGCCCTAAAAAGCCGGGGTTTTTGCTTTTCCGCTCTCCCTATAAGTGAGAGCGTTGTAGTTTCGGTGCCGAACAAAGTGCTTGACACTGATCGGAACTTAACCTACAATCATCAGTTCTCTACGGAGGGGTGCCCGAGTGGCTAAAGGGGGCAGACTGTAAATCTGTTGGCTTACGCCTACGTTGGTTCGAATCCAACCTCCTCCACCAGAATTCAGCTGAAGTTAAGTGTGTCGGGAATCGGCAGTCCTTGCGGGTGTAGCTCAATGGTAGAGCAGAAGCCTTCCAAGCTTACGACGAGGGTTCGATTCCCTTCACCCGCTCCAGCGAAACCGTTGTAAAGCAGCAGTCAGTGCCCATGTGGCTCAGTGGTAGAGCACTCCCTTGGTAAGGGAGAGGTCGGCAGTTCGATCCTGCCCATGGGCACCAGTCAGTATCTAGCAGGCCTTCAGGGGCCTCGCATCGAGCAGGCAGTGCAGCAATAGTGATTGTTTGCGCGCCCCGCGCAACGTACGGAAAAATCCTCTTAGGAGTCGAAAATGGCCAAGGGTAAGTTTGAGCGGACCAAGCCGCACGTGAACGTGGGCACGATCGGTCACGTTGACCACGGCAAGACCACGCTGACGGCAGCAATCACGACGGTTCTGACCAAGAAGTTTGGCGGCGAAGCCAAGGCTTACGACCAGATCGACGCAGCACCGGAAGAAAAGGCGCGCGGCATCACGATCAACACCGCGCACGTCGAGTACGAAACGGCTAACCGCCACTACGCACACGTCGACTGCCCGGGCCACGCTGACTATGTGAAGAACATGATCACGGGCGCGGCACAGATGGACGGCGCGATCCTGGTTTGCTCGGCTGCTGACGGCCCGATGCCGCAAACGCGTGAGCACATCCTGCTGGCGCGTCAGGTTGGCGTTCCGTACATCATCGTCTTCCTGAACAAGTGCGACATGGTCGACGACGCCGAGCTGCTCGAGCTGGTCGAAATGGAAGTGCGCGAACTTCTGTCGAAGTACGACTTCCCGGGCGACGACACCCCGATCGTCAAGGGTTCGGCCAAGCTGGCGCTGGAAGGCGACACGGGCGAGCTGGGCGAAGTGGCGATCATGAGCCTGGCCGACGCACTCGACACGTACATCCCGACGCCGGAGCGCGCAGTTGACGGCGCCTTCCTGATGCCGGTTGAAGACGTGTTCTCGATCTCGGGTCGTGGCACGGTGGTGACGGGCCGTATCGAACGCGGCATCGTCAAGGTCGGCGAAGAAATCGAAATCGTCGGTATCAAGCCGACGGTGAAGACGACCTGCACGGGCGTGGAAATGTTCCGCAAGCTGCTCGACCAAGGTCAGGCAGGCGACAACGTCGGTATCCTGCTGCGCGGCACGAAGCGTGAAGACGTCGAGCGCGGCCAGGTTCTGGCAAAGCCGGGTTCGATCACGCCGCACACGCACTTCACGGCTGAAGTGTACGTGCTGAGCAAGGACGAAGGCGGCCGTCACACGCCGTTCTTCAACAACTACCGTCCGCAGTTCTACTTCCGTACGACGGACGTGACGGGCTCGATCGAGCTGCCGAAGGACAAGGAAATGGTCATGCCGGGCGACAACGTGTCGATCACGGTGAAGCTGATCGCTCCGATCGCGATGGAAGAAGGTCTGCGCTTCGCAATCCGCGAAGGTGGCCGTACCGTCGGTGCTGGTGTCGTTGCAAAGGTCATCGAGTAAGTTTTTGCCAGTCTCGGTGATCGACTAAGTGGTTTCGGGGTGGTGTGACCATCACCCCAAAATGGTTTAGGGGTATAGCTCAACTGGCAGAGCGTCGGTCTCCAAAACCGAAGGTTGGGGGTTCGATTCCCTCTGCCCCTGCCAACTCTCCGCGCCTCAGGCGCGTTGTTCTTTAAGGTGTTATGGCGAATCCTTCCGTCGAAACTGTTAATACTTCCAGCGACAAGCTGATGCTTGTAGCGGGTGTATTGTTGGTTGTGGCCGGGTTCGTAGGGTTCTACTGGCTCGGTAGCCAGGAGTGGTATGTCCGCGGTGCAGCGCTTGCAGTTGGCGTCATCGCGGGGGTGGTAGTCGGTCTTCTTTCGGCGCCCGGCAAGAGCTTCATCGCGTTTGCCAAAGACTCGTACAAGGAAGTTCGCAAGGTCGTCTGGCCGACTCGCAAAGAGGCTACGCAAACGACGCTGGTGGTCTTCGGTTTTGTGCTGGTAATGGCCATCATTCTGTGGGTTTGCGATAAATCCATCGAATGGGTGATTTTCTCGGCGATTCTGGGTTGGAAATGATATGAGCGATACACCGGCATCCCCGAGCGGAAAACGTTGGTATGTGGTGCACGCCTACTCCGGCATGGAGAAGAGCGTGCAACGTGCGCTTCAAGAGCGCATCGATCGTGCCGGCATGCAAGACAAGTTTGGCCAGATTCTTGTGCCGACTGAAGAAGTAGTCGAAGTGAAAGGCGGTCACAAATCAGTGACTGAGCGTCGTTTCTTCCCAGGCTATGTCCTGGTCGAGATGGAAATGACGGACGAAACGTGGCACCTCGTGAAGAACACGGCCAAGGTAACCGGTTTCGTCGGCGGAGCACGCAACCGCCCAAGCCCGATTTCGCCGCGCGAAGTCGAAAAGATCATGTCGCAGATGCAGGAAGGCGTTGAGAAGCCGCGCCCCAAGACCCTGTTCGAAGTCGGCGAGATGGTCCGGGTAAAAGAAGGCCCGTTCACGGATTTCAACGGCAGCGTCGAAGAAGTCAACTACGAAAAGTCGCGCGTCCGGGTCTCCGTCACCATTTTTGGTCGCGCTACGCCAGTCGAACTCGAATTCGGCCAGGTCGAAAAGCTGTAAATCGAATACGACGGATCGCACTTTCGGGTGCGGTCCGTTTTTCCGCGCTTACGGTCCGCGTCATGACCGTAGAGGAGCGCCAGTAGCGCAATCGGCTGTAGCAGTTTGTTGGTACAGCGAAGATTGTGCGAGAGCGCGCTACCACTCACCTGAACGCTCACGCGTTCCAATGAGGTTTTCAACATGGCAAAGAAAATCATCGGCTTTATCAAGCTGCAGATTCCTGCAGGTAAAGCCAATCCGTCGCCGCCGGTCGGCCCCGCACTGGGTCAACGCGGCCTGAACATCATGGAGTTCTGCAAGGCGTTCAACGCGCGGACTCAAGCGATGGAACCGGGTCTGCCCACGCCGGTCGTGATCACGGCTTTCGCGGACAAGAGCTTCACGTTCATTCTGAAGACGCCGCCGGCTACGATCCTGATCAAGAAGGCAGCGAAGATCGACAAGGGTTCGGCCAAGCCGCACACCGACAAGGTCGCTTCGATCACGCGCGCTCAAGCTGAAGAAATCGCCAAGACCAAGATGCCGGACCTTACGGCAGCCGATATGGACGCAGCGGTCCGCACGATCGCTGGTAGCGCCCGCTCGATGGGCATCACCGTGGAGGGCGTGTAAATGGCTAAGGTTTCCAAGCGTCAAAAGGCACTGGCTGCCAAGATCGACCGTCAGAAGCAATACCCGATCGCCGACGCACTGTCGCTCGTGAAGGAATGCGCCACGGCGAAGTTCGACGAGTCGATCGACGTCTCGGTCCAGCTCGGCATCGATGCAAAGAAGTCGGACCAGGTCGTTCGTGGTTCGGTCGTTCTGCCGGCAGGTACGGGTAAGTCGGTTCGCGTTGCTGTGTTCGCCCAAGGCGAAAAGGCTGAGCAAGCCAAGGCAGCTGGCGCAGAAATCGTCGGTATGGAAGATCTGGCAGAACAGATCAAGGGCGGCAACCTGAACTTCGACATCGTGATCGCTTCGCCGGACACGATGCGCGTCGTCGGTACGCTCGGTCAGATCCTCGGCCCGCGCGGCCTGATGCCGAACCCGAAGGTCGGCACCGTGACGCCGGACGTGGCGACCGCGGTCAAGAACGCGAAGGCTGGTCAGGTGCAATTCCGTGTCGACAAGGCCGGTATCATCCACGCGACCATCGGCCGTGCATCGTTCGAATCGACCGCGCTGCGCAGCAACCTGGATGCGCTCCTCGAAGCGCTGACCAAGGCCAAGCCGGCAACGAGCAAGGGCGTGTACCTGCGCAAGGTCGCTGTCTCGAGCACGATGGGTGTTGGCGTTCGCGTCGACCAATCGTCGCTGGCAGCGTAAGCGTCGTAACTGTTTTGCCGCGTTGAGGCCCGCAAGGGCGGCAGCGCGGATTTAAAGGGCTTTGGGCGGTTGTGCGGTGGCAAGTACCGCATCGCGCAACCGGTTGTCAAAGACCGTTGGCGGACGTGCAGCAGTTGGGCGCATCCTTAATGCAAAGCCAACGCAGATGGCGAACCCGAAAAAGTTTTGAAGTGTTGATGTGAGCAAAGCAGGCGGCAACGCCTGACAATGCAAGCTGATTTACTCCGGACTGGTCGGTCGCCGTTGTTGAACGCGGCACATGAGCGAAAGCGAAGTGTGTCGAATCTGGAGGTTAACCGTGCCACTGAACAAAGAAGGTAAGCAGGCCGTCGTGGCTGAAGTCTCCGCGCAAGTCGCGAAGGCTCAGACCGTCGTGTTGGCCGAGTATCGTGGAATCGCGGTTGGCGATCTGACCAAGCTGCGCGCGCAAGCGCGTGAGCAGCAGGTGTACCTGCGCGTGTTGAAGAACACGCTGGCGCGTCGCGCCGTCGAAGGTACCCCGTTTGCTCCGCTGGCAGAGCAGATGACTGGCCCCCTGATCTACGGCATCTCGGAAGATGCAATTGCTGCTGCGAAGGTCGTCAACGACTTCGCAAAGAGCAATGACAAGTTGGTCATCAAGGCTGGTTCCTACGAAGGCAAGGTGATGGACAAGGCAGGCGTGCAAGCGTTGGCCAGCATCCCGAGCCGCGAAGAACTGCTCTCGAAGCTGCTGTTCGTTATGCAAGCTCCTGTTTCCGGCTTCGCGCGTGCTCTCGCCGCGCTGGCGGAGAAGAAGCAAGCAGAAGCTGCCTGATTTCAGGCAGACGAACGAGCAAGAGCGAGCGAGAAAGATCGCTAGCTGTTTCCGAATTCAAATCTGGAGTAATTTCAAATGGCAATCGCAAAAGAAGACATCCTCGAAGCCGTTGGCTCGATGTCGGTTCTCGAACTGAACGAACTGGTCAAGGCATTCGAAGAGAAGTTTGGCGTGTCGGCAGCTGCTGTGGCAGTCGCTGGCCCGGCAGGCGGCGGCGCAGCTGCTGCTGCTGAAGAGCAGACCGAATTCACGGTCAACCTGCTCGAAGCAGGCGCAAACAAGGTTTCGGTCATTAAGGCTGTTCGCGAACTGACGGGTCTCGGCCTGAAGGAAGCGAAGGACCTGGTTGACGGTGCACCGAAGCCTGTTAAGGAAGCTGTGCCCAAGGCTGCTGCTGAAGAAGCGAAGAAGAAGCTGGAAGAAGCCGGCGCGAAGGCTGAAATCAAGTAAGTTTCAGCGCGCTGTGCGAAGGCTGGCGGTTTTTACACCGCCGGCCTTTTTGTGCTTTGTGGGTTCTGCGTTTTTGTGTTCGATTTGTTGAAGATCGGAGGCGGGATGCGGGACCCAGAAGCCAAAGAAAAACGTCTTACGCAGGGTGTGATTTGGACCGCCTGTGCGCACGACGCTTCTCTTTGTCTTCTGAAGCGACTGCAGAAGGCAAGTTTGGTCGGGCAGCGGGCAAGTTATGACAAGCCGGTATCCGCTGCCGTCAGCCAGCGGTTGGTAGAGGCCAACCACCAAGCTTCCAGGGCTCGCGCAGCCATCGGGTCTCAGTCGGTGAACACTCGGGTCGTCCTACCCGCCGTGATTCGGAGATCGTATGCAATATTCCTTCACCGAGAAGAAGCGTATTCGCAAGAGTTTCGCGAAACGCCCCATCGTTCACCAAGTTCCTTTCCTGCTGGCAACCCAGCTTGAATCATTCAGCACCTTCCTGCAAGCGGAAGTGGCTTCGGCGCAGCGCAAACCGGAAGGTCTGCAAGCTGCGTTCACGTCTGTTTTTCCTATTGTTTCCCATAACGGCTTTGCTCGTCTAGAGTTCGTCAGCTACATGCTGTCGTCGCCGGCATTCAACATCAAGGAATGCCAGCAACGCGGTCTGACGTACTGTTCGGCTCTGCGTGCCAAGGTCCGTCTCGTCCTGCTCGACAAGGAATCGCCGAGCAAGCCGGTCGTGAAGGAAGTGAAGGAACAGGAAGTGTACATGGGCGAAATTCCGCTCATGACGCCGACGGGTTCCTTCGTCATTAACGGCACGGAACGTGTCATCGTCTCGCAGCTGCACCGCTCGCCTGGCGTGTTCTTCGAACACGACAAGGGCAAGACGCATAGCTCGGGCAAGCTGCTGTTCTCGGCACGTATCATTCCTTACCGCGGTTCGTGGCTCGACTTCGAGTTCGACCCGAAGGACGTGCTGTACTTCCGCGTCGACCGTCGCCGCAAGATGCCGGTCACGATCCTGCTGAAGGCCATCGGCCTCACGCCGGAACAGATCCTCGCGAACTTCTTCGTGTTCGACAACTTCACGCTGATGCCGGAAGGCGCGCAGATGGAGTTCGTGCCGGAGCGTCTGCGTGGCGAAGTCGCGCGTTTCGACATCAGCGATCGCGATGGCAAGGTCATTGTCCAGAAGGACAAGCGGATCAACGCCAAGCACATCCGCGACCTCGAAAGCGCGAAGACTACCTACATTTCGGTCCCCGAAGATTATCTGCTCGGCCGCGTTCTCGCGAAGAACGTCGTCGATGGTGATACGGGCGAAGTGATCGCGAACGCGAACGACGAAGTCACCGAAGGCGTGCTCGACAAGCTGCGTGAGGCGAAGATCAAGGACATCCAGACGCTCTATACGAACGATCTGGATCAAGGTCCTTACATCTCGTCGACGCTGCGTATCGACGAAACCGTCGACAAGATGGCCGCACGCATCGCGATCTACCGCATGATGCGTCCGGGCGAGCCGCCGACCGAAGAAGCGGTCGAGGCACTGTTCAACCGTCTGTTCTACAGCGAAGAAGCGTACGACCTCTCGAAGGTGGGTCGTATGAAGTTCAATCGCCGCGTCGGCCGTGACGAAATCGTCGGCCCGATGACGCTGCAGGACGACGACATCCTCGCGACCATCAAGATCCTCGTCGAGCTGCGCAACGGCAAGGGCGAAGTGGACGACATCGACCACTTGGGCAATCGTCGCGTGCGTTGCGTGGGCGAACTCGCGGAAAATCAATTCCGCGCAGGTCTCGTGCGTGTCGAACGTGCAGTCAAGGAACGCCTCGGCCAGGCCGAAAGCGAAAACCTGATGCCGCACGACCTGATCAACTCGAAGCCGATTTCGTCGGCGATTCGCGAGTTCTTCGGTTCGTCGCAGCTGTCGCAGTTCATGGACCAGACCAACCCGCTGTCGGAAATCACCCACAAGCGCCGTGTTTCGGCACTTGGCCCGGGCGGTCTGACGCGCGAGCGCGCTGGCTTTGAAGTCCGCGACGTGCACCCGACCCACTACGGCCGCGTGTGTCCGATTGAGACGCCGGAAGGTCCGAACATTGGTCTGATCAACTCGCTCGCTCTGTACGCGCACCTGAACGAATACGGCTTCCTCGAAACGCCGTACCGTAAGGTCGTGGACAGCAAGGTGACCGACCAGATCGATTACCTCTCGGCGATCGAAGAAGGCCGTTACGTGATCGCTCAGGCGAACGCGGCAGTGGCCGACGACGGCACGCTGACCGACGAACTCGTCTCGTCGCGTGAAGCGGGCGAAACGCTGATGGTCACGCCGGACCGCATCCAGTACATGGACGTGGCGCCGTCGCAGATCGTCTCGGTTGCAGCTTCGCTGATTCCGTTCCTCGAGCACGATGACGCGAACCGCGCATTGATGGGCTCGAACATGCAGCGTCAGGCTGTGCCGTGTCTGCGTCCGGAAAAGCCGGTCGTCGGTACGGGCATCGAGCGTACCGTTGCGGTCGACTCGGGCACGACGGTTCAGGCACTGCGTGGCGGTGTGGTCGACTACGTCGACGCAGGCCGTATCGTGATTCGTGTGAACGACGACGAAGCGGTGGCTGGTGAGGTTGGCGTCGACATCTACAACCTGATCAAGTACACGCGTTCGAACCAGAACACGAACATCAACCAGCGTCCGATCGTGAAGATGGGCGACAAGGTTGCGCGCGGCGACGTGCTGGCTGACGGCGCATCGACCGATCTGGGTGAGCTCGCGCTCGGCCAGAACATGCTGATCGCGTTCATGCCGTGGAACGGCTACAACTTCGAAGATTCGATCCTGATCTCGGAGAAGGTGGTTGCGGACGACCGTTACACGTCGATCCACATCGAAGAACTGAATGTCGTGGCACGCGACACGAAGCTCGGACCGGAAGAAATCACGCGCGACATTTCGAACCTCGCGGAAGTACAGCTTGGCCGTCTCGACGAGTCGGGCATCGTGTACATCGGCGCGGAGGTCGAAGCTGGCGACGTGCTGGTGGGCAAGGTCACGCCGAAGGGCGAAACCCAGCTCACGCCGGAAGAAAAGCTGCTGCGCGCGATCTTCGGCGAGAAGGCTTCGGACGTGAAGGATACGTCGCTGCGCGTGCCGTCGGGCATGAGCGGCACGGTCATCGACGTGCAAGTATTCACGCGTGAAGGCATTACGCGCGACAAGCGTGCACAACAGATCATCGACGATGAACTGAAGCGCTATCGCCTCGACCTGAACGACCAGCTGCGCATCGTGGAAGGCGACGCGTTCCAGCGTCTCGCACGTATGCTCGAAGGCAAGGTCGCGAACGGCGGTCCGAAGAAGCTCGCGAAGGGCACGAAGATCGACCAGGCTTACCTGAGCGATCTGGACCACTACCACTGGTTCGACATCCGCCTCGCGGACGAAGAAGCAGCGGCGCAGCTCGAAGCCATCAAGAACTCGATCGAAGAAAAGCGTCACCAGTTCGATCTGGCGTTCGAAGAGAAGCGCAAGAAGCTCACGCAAGGCGACGAACTGCCGCCGGGCGTGCTGAAGATGGTCAAGGTCTACCTGGCAGTGAAGCGCCGTCTGCAGCCTGGCGACAAGATGGCAGGCCGTCACGGTAACAAGGGTGTCGTGTCGAAGATCGTTCCGATCGAAGACATGCCGTACATGGCCGATGGCCGTCCGGCAGACGTCGTGCTGAACCCGCTGGGCGTTCCGTCGCGGATGAACGTGGGTCAGGTTCTCGAAGTGCACCTGGGCTGGGCCGCCAAGGGTCTGGGCTGGCGTATTGGCGAGATGCTTGCGCGTCAGACGAAGATTGCAGAACTGCGTGAGTTCCTCACGAAGATCTACAACGAGTCGGGCCACAAGGAAGACCTCGACAGCTTCAGCGACGACGACATCTTCGAACTCGCGCGCAATCTGCGCGAGGGCGTGCCGTTTGCGACGCCGGTGTTCGACGGTGCGACCGAAGAGGAAATGGGCAAGATGCTCGATCTGGCATTCCCGGACGACATCGCACAGAACCTCGGCATGACGCCGTCGAAGAACCAGGTGCGTCTGTATGACGGCCGCACGGGCGAGATGTTCGAGCGCACGGTGACCGTGGGTTACATGCACTACCTGAAGCTGCACCACCTGGTCGACGACAAGATGCACGCGCGTTCGACGGGTCCGTACTCGCTCGTCACGCAGCAGCCGCTGGGTGGTAAGGCGCAGTTCGGTGGCCAGCGCTTCGGTGAAATGGAAGTGTGGGCGCTCGAAGCGTATGGCGCTTCGTACGTGCTGCAGGAAATGTTGACGGTGAAGTCCGATGACGTGACGGGCCGGACGAAGGTGTATGAGAACCTCGTCAAGGGCGACCACGTGATCGATGCGGGCATGCCGGAATCCTTCAACGTGCTGGTGAAGGAAATCCGCTCGCTCGGTATCGACATCGACCTCGACCGCAACTAATCGGACTACGGAGAGAAGGCAATGAAAGCTCTGCTCGATCTATTCAAGCAAGTCCAACAAGAAGAAGTTTTTGACGCGATCAAGATCGGTCTGGCCTCGCCGGACAAGATCCGCTCGTGGTCGTTCGGCGAAGTGAAGAAGCCGGAGACCATCAACTACCGTACGTTCAAGCCGGAACGCGATGGTCTGTTCTGCGCGAAGATCTTCGGGCCGATCAAGGACTACGAGTGCCTGTGCGGCAAGTACAAGCGCCTGAAGCACCGTGGCGTGATCTGCGAGAAGTGCGGCGTTGAAGTCACGCTGGCGAAGGTGCGTCGCGAACGCATGGGCCACATCGAACTGGCCTCGCCGGTCGCGCACATCTGGTTCCTGAAGTCGCTGCCGTCGCGTCTGGGCATGGTGCTCGACATGACGCTGCGCGACATCGAACGCGTGCTGTACTTCGAAGCGTACGTGGTGATCGAACCGGGCATGACGCCGCTGAAGGCGCGTCAGATCATGACCGAAGAGGATTACTACAATAAGGTCGAAGAGTACGGTGACGAATTCCGCGCTGAAATGGGCGCGGAAGGCGTGCGTGAACTCCTGCGCGCGATCAACATCGACGAACAGGTCGAGACGCTGCGCACCGAGCTCAAGAACACCGGCTCGGAAGCGAAGATCAAGAAGTACGCGAAGCGCCTGAAGGTGCTCGAGGCCTTCCAGCGTTCGGGCATCAAGCCCGAATGGATGGTGCTCGAAGTGCTGCCGGTGCTGCCGCCCGAACTGCGTCCGCTCGTGCCGCTGGACGGTGGCCGCTTCGCGACTTCGGACCTGAACGATCTGTATCGCCGCGTCATCAACCGTAACAACCGTCTGAAGCGTCTGCTCGAGCTGAAGGCGCCGGAGATCATCGTCCGCAACGAAAAGCGGATGCTCCAGGAAGCGGTTGACTCGCTGCTCGACAACGGCCGTCGCGGCAAGGCGATGACGGGCGCCAACAAGCGTCCGCTGAAGTCGCTCGCCGACATGATCAAGGGTAAGGGCGGTCGTTTCCGTCAGAACCTGCTGGGTAAGCGCGTGGACTACTCGGGCCGTTCGGTCATCGTGGTGGGTCCGACGCTCAAGCTTCACCAGTGCGGTCTGCCGAAGCTGATGGCGCTCGAACTGTTCAAGCCGTTCATCTTCAACAAGCTGGAAACGATGGGCGTCGCGACGACCATCAAGGCTGCGAAGAAGGAAGTCGAGAACCAGACGGCGGTGGTGTGGGACATCCTGGAAGAGGTGATCCGCGAACATCCGGTCATGCTCAACCGTGCGCCTACGCTGCACCGTCTTGGCATTCAGGCTTTCGAGCCGGTGCTGATCGAAGGTAAGGCTATCCAGCTGCACCCGCTCGTTTGCGCGGCGTTCAACGCCGACTTCGACGGTGACCAGATGGCTGTTCACGTTCCGCTGTCGCTCGAAGCGCAGATGGAAGCGCGTACGCTCATGCTCGCGTCGAACAACGTCCTGTTCCCGGCCAACGGCGATCCGTCGATCGTGCCGTCGCAGGATATTGTGCTGGGCCTGTACTACGCCACGCGTGAAGCGATCAATGGCAAGGGCGAAGGTCTGACGTTCACGGGCGTGTCGGAAGTGCTGCGCGCGTACGAGAACAAGGAAGTCGAACTGGCCTCGCGTGTGAACGTGCGTATTACCGAAATGGTCCACAACGAGGACAAGTCGGAAGGCGCACCGGCATTCGTGCCGAAGATCACGCTGTACGCGACCACGGTCGGTCGTTCGATCCTGTCGGAAATTCTGCCGCCGGGCCTGCCGTTCTCGGTGCTGAACAAGCCGCTGAAGAAGAAGGAAATCTCGCGTCTGATCAACACCGCGTTCCGCAAGTGCGGTCTGCGTGAGACGGTGATTTTCGCTGACCAGCTGATGCAGTCGGGTTTCCGCCTGGCAACGCGCGCCGGTATTTCGATCTGCGTGGACGACATGCTCGTGCCGCCGCAGAAGGAAACCATCGTCGGCGAAGCCGCGAAGAAGGTGAAGGAATACGACCGTCAGTACATGTCGGGTCTCGTCACCGCGCAGGAACGCTACAACAACGTGGTCGACATCTGGTCGAACACGTCGGAAGCGGTCGGCAAGGCGATGATGGAGCAGCTCGCGACGGAACCGGTTATCGACCGTGACGGCAAGGAAACGCGTCAGGAATCGTTCAACTCGATCTACATGATGGCCGACTCGGGCGCGCGGGGTTCCGCAACCCAGATTCGCCAGCTGGCGGGTATGCGCGGCCTGATGGCGAAGCCGGACGGCTCGATTATCGAAACGCCGATTACCGCGAACTTCCGCGAAGGTCTGAACGTGTTGCAGTACTTCATCTCGACCCACGGTGCACGTAAGGGTCTGGCTGATACGGCACTGAAGACCGCGAACTCGGGTTACCTGACGCGTCGTCTCGTCGACGTGACGCAGGATCTCGTGGTCGTCGAGGAAGATTGCGGCACGACGAACGGCGTCGCGATGAAGGCCCTCGTGGAAGGCGGTGAAGTCGTCGAAGCGCTGCGCGACCGTATTCTCGGCCGCGTTGCGGTGGCGGACGTCGTCAATCCTGAAACCCAGGAAACGATCTACGCTTCGGGCGACCTGCTCGACGAAGACGCTGTCGAAACGATCGAAAGCCTCGGCATCGACGAAGTGCGCGTGCGCACGCCGCTGACCTGCGAAACGCGTTACGGCCTGTGCGCATCGTGCTACGGCCGCGACCTGGGTCGTGGCTCGCGCGTGAACGTCGGCGAAGCAGTGGGCGTGATCGCAGCACAGTCGATCGGCGAACCGGGCACGCAGCTCACGATGCGTACGTTCCACATCGGTGGTGCGGCATCGCGTGCAGCAGTGGCTTCGTCGGTCGAAGCGAAGTCGAACGGTACGGTCCGCTTCACGGCGACGATGCGTTACGTCACGAATGCGAAGGGCGAGCAGATCGTCATCTCGCGTTCGGGCGAAGCCATCATTGCCGACGATCACGGCCGCGAGCGCGAGCGTCACAAGGTGCCGTACGGCGCGACGCTGCTGCAACTCGACGGCGACGTGATCAAGGCCGGCACGCAGCTCGCTACGTGGGATCCGCTGACGCGTCCGATCATCACCGAGTACGGTGGTACGGTGAAGTTCGAAAACGTCGAAGAAGGCGTGACGGTTGCCAAGCAGATCGACGATGTGACGGGTCTGTCGACCCTCGTCGTGATCGACGTGAAGCGCCGTGGTTCGCAGGCTTCGAAGAGCGTGCGTCCGCAGGTCAAGCTGCTCGACGCGAACGGCGACGAAGTCAAGATCCCGAACACCGAGCATTCGGTGCAGATCGGCTTCCAGGTCGGCGCACTGATCACGGTGAAGGACGGTCAGCAAGTGCAAGTCGGTGAAGTGCTCGCACGTATCCCGACCGAAGCACAGAAGACGCGTGACATTACCGGTGGTCTGCCGCGTGTGGCGGAACTGTTCGAAGCACGTTCGCCGAAGGACGCAGGTATCCTGGCGGAAGTCACGGGTACGACGTCGTTCGGTAAGGACACGAAGGGCAAGCAGCGTCTCGTTATCACGGACCTCGAAGGCAATCAGCACGAGTTCCTGATCGCGAAGGAAAAGCAGGTTCTGGTTCACGATGCACAGGTCGTCAACAAGGGCGAAATGATCGTGGACGGCCCGGCCGATCCGCACGACATCCTGCGTCTGCAGGGTATCGAAGCGCTTGCGCGTTACATCGTGGACGAAGTGCAGGACGTGTACCGTCTGCAAGGCGTGAAGATCAACGACAAGCACATCGAAGTAATCGTGCGTCAGATGCTCCGTCGTGTTCAGATCACCGACAACGGCGACACGCGTTTCATCCCTGGCGAACAAGTCGAGCGTTCGGACATGCTCGACGAAAACGACAAGATGAACGCGGAAGACAAGCGTCCGGCAACGTACGAGAACGTGCTGCTCGGTATCACGAAGGCATCGCTCTCGACCGACTCGTTCATCTCGGCGGCATCGTTCCAGGAAACGACCCGCGTGCTGACCGAAGCGGCGATCATGGGCAAGCGCGACGATCTGCGTGGCCTGAAGGAAAACGTCATCGTCGGCCGTCTGATTCCGGCTGGTACGGGTCTCGCCTTCCACAAGGCGCGCCGTGCGAAGGAATCGTCGGATCGCGAGCGTTTCGACCAGATCGCAGCGGAAGAAGCGTTCGAGTTCGGTACGCCGGAAACGCCGGAAACCCCGGCTGCCGAAGTGCCGCAACAGCCGCACACGACGGACGAGTAAAGCAGCAGGCGGCGTAAGCCGCCTGTCGCAGCGCTCGCATCGACAGTGCGACACAAAGCCGTCTGGTTCACGCCAGACGGCTTTTTTATTGGGCTATTCGTTTCAGACGTTCGTTTAGGTGTTCTGCGCATGTCGTGCGTCGACGCGGCTCGTGCGTGCGACCTCGCGCCGCAGGCCTGGCGTGGTCGCTGCGCGCCGCGGCGCCGCGTGCTAACGTAGCGCGCCAAGTCCGATTGCGTACGTCGTTTCGTACTGCCGTGCAGTTGGCATTTATTTGAATCTGGAGGCGGTAATCATGTGGTTCGTCGGGATCGGTCTCATCCTGAATCTGGTGGCATGCGTCGCCAACTTTTCGCATCTGCTGCACCACGTCGGCAAGGAACAGGCCGCCTCGTTTTTCGCGATATTCCTTGTTTTGTGGGCATTCCTGATCATCGGCTACATCATGCAACTGGCGCGCAAGGCGAAGATGGGCGCATTGCTGCTCACGCTCGGCTCGCTCGTGTTCATGGTTGGCAGTGCCGTGCTTTTGCCGTTCGGCCTGCTCGTGGTCGTCTCGTTTGTCGCGGGCATCGTGACGATCTTCGGCGCGCTGAAGGTGGCGCGCGAGCGCGCGGCTTGAGCTTTACCTGAGCCCGCCTGAGCATCCAGTGAGCGCAGCCTGATCGCGCTGCGCCGCTTCATCCTCTGATCGGCACATAAGGCGTGCGCGTTCTGCGCACGTCATTCCTCGTTTTCCCCCGTTTTACCAGGCCGAATGGCCAATCTTCGCGGCGCCGGCAGTCAGGGGGCATCCGGGTTGGTAAAATCCGGTCCTCTGCCTCCGCATCATTCAGCCGCCGCCTTCATGTCCCGTTCCCTCGAAATCCTCAACGAAGTCTTCGGTTATCCCGCTTTTCGAGGGCAGCAAGGCGAGATCGTCGAACACGTCGCTGGCGGCGGCGACTCGCTGGTGCTCATGCCCACCGGCGGCGGCAAATCGCTCTGCTACCAGATTCCGGCGCTCGTTCGCCATGAGGCCGGTCAGGGGGCGGGCATCGTGGTTTCGCCGCTCATCGCGTTGATGCAGGACCAGGTGGCCGCGCTTACCGAGGTGGGCGTGCGAGCCGCGTATCTCAACTCGACCCTGAGCGGCGCCGAAGCCGCGGCCACCGAACGCGCGCTGCGTGAAGGCGACCTCGATCTGCTCTACGTGGCCCCCGAGCGCCTGATGACCTCGCGCTTTCTCGAGTTGCTCGAGCGCACCCGCATCGGCCTGTTCGCGATCGACGAAGCGCACTGCGTCTCGCAATGGGGGCACGATTTCCGACCGGAGTACATCAAGCTTTCGGTGCTACACGAACGCTTCCCCGACGTGCCGCGCATCGCGCTCACGGCGACCGCCGACGCCATCACGCGCGACGAGATCGTGCACCGGCTCGCACTCGACGACGCGCGCATCTTCGTGTCGAGTTTCGACCGGCCGAACATCCGCTATCGGATTGTCGAAAAGGACAATGCGCGCACGCAACTGCTCGATTTCATCCGCGCGGAGCACACGCGCGCCGACGGCACGACCGACGCGGGTGTGGTCTATTGCCTCTCGCGCCGCAAGGTCGAAGAGACCGCGGAGTGGCTGAAGGGGCAGGGCGTGCGCGCGCTGCCGTATCACGCGGGCATGGAATTCGAGGTGCGCCAGAAGCACCAGGAGATGTTCCAGCGCGAGGAAGGCGTGGTGATGTGCGCGACCATTGCGTTCGGCATGGGCATCGACAAACCGGACGTGCGCTTCGTCGCGCATCTGGATTTGCCCAAGAGCGTCGAAGGCTACTACCAGGAAACCGGCCGCGCGGGGCGTGACGGGCTGGCGGCCAATGCGTGGATGGCCTACGGTCTGGGCGACGTGGTGCAGCAGCGCAAGATGATCGACGAGTCCGATGCCGACGAGCAGCACAAGCGCGTGCAGACCGGCAAGCTCGACGCGCTGCTTGGCTTGTGCGAGACGGCCACCTGCCGGCGTGTGCGCCTGCTCGCGTATTTCGGCGAGGAGAGTCAGCCCTGCGGCAACTGCGATACGTGCATCGAACCGCCCGCGACCTGGGATGCCACGCGTGAAGCGCAAATGGCGCTGTCGTGCGTGTTCCGTGCGCAACGCGCAAGCGGCTTTAACTTCGGCGCCGGCCACCTGATCGACATCCTGCGCGGCAATCGCAACGAGAAGATCCTGCAGCGCGGGCACGAGAAGATTTCCACGTTCGGCATCGGTGCCGCGCTTTCGGAGCCCGAGTGGCGCGCGATTTTCCGGCAGCTGGTGGCGTTCGGCTATCTCGCCGTCGATCACGATGGCTTCGGCTCGCTCGTACTCACGGAAGCCAGCAAGTCCGTGCTCAAAGGCGAGCAGAAAGTCACGATGCGCCGCTACGTGAAGCCGACGCGCACGCGCGCATCGTCTAGCCGCACGAGCGAACGCGCCGATCCGACCCTCGGCATGAGCCCACGCCAGCGCGCGCGCTGGGAACGTCTGCGACTGTGGCGCACGGAAACAGCGAAGAGCGAGGGCGTGCCGGCCTACGTCATTTTCCACGACGCCACGCTGGCGGAAATTGCGCGCAATGGCCCGGAATCCGTCGATGAGCTGCGCGATATTCCGGGAATCGGCGCGCGCAAGCTCGAGCGTTTCGGCGAGGAACTGGTCGAAGTCGTCGGCGACGATTGACGCGCGGCTGAGGCGCGACCGAAGCGATCACAGCCGGACTCCTTCGTTGCTGCGCGCTCATTGAGCGTGACCATTAACGGTGAGCCGCGCTTTTAATGCGGGCGCACCGTCACGTGTTCGTCATATTCTCCGTCGTCCGAAATGCCGCAACCCGTTGACTCGCTTGGTATTTTCGGAATATCATGCTGGGTTCCGGTTCTTGGGATAGCTGCGCGCGTCAGTTAGTTTGACTAATTCGATGCAGGTGTAGCGTGATTCTCAGGGGCCGGGGTGCTCGTAAGAGTTTAGATGCGTGGTTTTCCGCTTTGCCCGGAAATAAATGCGTCGATTTTGTTCAATTTCAGGAATAAACAATGCCAACCATCAATCAACTGGTTCGCAAAGGCCGCACTTCGGAAGTTACGAAGAGCAAGTCGCCGGCCCTGCAGGACTGCCCCCAGCGTCGCGGCGTGTGCACGCGCGTGTACACGACGACGCCGAAGAAGCCGAACTCGGCACTCCGTAAAGTTGCCAAGGTTCGTCTGACGAACGGCTTCGAAGTCATTTCGTACATCGGTGGTGAAGGCCACAACCTGCAGGAACACTCGGTTGTGCTGATCCGCGGCGGCCGTGTTAAGGACTTGCCGGGTGTGCGTTACCACATGGTTCGCGGCTCGCTGGATACCCAGGGCGTCAAGGATCGTAAGCAGGCTCGTTCGAAGTACGGTGCAAAGCGCGCCAAGGCTGCGAAGTAAGAGTCGAGCGTCGTCTGCGCTCTTGAGCGCTGGCGATAAAAGCGACAGGTGCCGGGTTGTCTGGTGCTGTCGAGTAAGTGGTCACCCGACCAGGCTGGTAAGTCGTAATAGATGAATCGGGTTAGTTGGTGGCCGCGGAGCGTCGGGAATATCCTGCGCTTCAACTGAAAAGTTAAAGGAAGAAACATGCCGCGTCGTCGCGAAGTCCCCAAGCGGGAAGTGTTGCCGGATCCGAAGTTCGGTAACGTTGATGTAGCCAAGTTCATGAACGTGCTGATGCTCTCCGGCAAGAAGTCGGTTGCCGAGCGTATCGTGTACGGCGCTTTTGAACAGATCCAGACCAAGGGTGGCAAGGACCCGCTGGAAGTGTTCACTGTTGCGCTCAACAACGTGAAGCCGGTGGTGGAAGTGAAGAGCCGCCGCGTTGGTGGTGCGAACTATCAGGTTCCGGTCGAAGTGCGCCCGTCGCGTCGTATGGCATTGGCGATGCGTTGGCTGCGTGAAGCCGCGAAGAAGCGCAGCGAGAAGTCGATGGCTCTGCGTCTGGCAGGTGAACTCTCCGAAGCGGCCGAAGGCCGTGGCGGCGCGATGAAGAAGCGCGACGAAGTTCACCGGATGGCAGAAGCGAACAAGGCGTTCTCGCACTTCCGCTTCTAAGAGAAAACCCCTTCTGGGGTTTGCTCAAAAGGCGGAAAAGATTCCGGGCGGGTGCGCTAATTCAGCGCCTCGCCCGTTTGTGTTCAGGCGTGTTGGGATCGAATCGGTCAGGTCAGATCCCGGCGCGCACCTCCCCATAGAGGATCAAAGTGGCTCGCAAGACTCCTATCGAGCGCTACCGCAACATCGGTATTAGCGCTCACATCGACGCCGGCAAGACGACGACGACCGAGCGCATTCTGTTTTACACCGGCGTGAACCACAAGATTGGTGAAGTTCACGACGGCGCCGCGACCATGGACTGGATGGAGCAGGAGCAGGAGCGTGGCATCACGATTACCTCCGCTGCTACGACCGCCTTCTGGAAGGGCATGGGTGGCAACTACCCCGAACACCGCATCAACATCATCGACACCCCGGGCCACGTCGACTTCACGATTGAAGTTGAGCGCTCGATGCGCGTGCTCGACGGCGCATGCATGGTCTACTGCGCAGTGGGCGGCGTTCAGCCCCAGTCGGAAACCGTGTGGCGTCAGGCGAACAAGTACAAGGTTCCCCGTCTCGCGTTCGTCAACAAGATGGACCGTACCGGCGCGAACTTCTTCAAGGTCTACGACCAGCTGAAGAACCGCCTGAAGGCGAACCCGGTTCCGGTCGTGGTGCCGATCGGCGCCGAAGAAAACTTCAAGGGCGTCGTCGACCTCCTGAAGATGAAGGCGATCATTTGGGACGAAGCGTCCCAAGGCACGAAGTTCGACTACGTCGACATCCCCGCTGAACTCGTTGACTCGTGCAACGAATGGCGCGAAAAGATGATCGAGTCGGCTGCTGAAGCCAGCGAAGAGCTGATGGAAAAGTACCTCGGCGGCGAAGAGCTGAGCGAAGCGGAAATCGTCAAGGCGATCCGCGACCGGACCATCGCTTGCGAAATCCAGCCGATGCTGTGCGGTACCGCGTTCAAGAACAAGGGCGTGCAGCGTATGCTCGACGCCGTGATCGACTTCCTGCCGTCGCCGGTGGACATTCCCCCGGTCACGGGTGAACTCGAAAACGGTGACAAGGCAGAGCGCCGCGCAGCCGACGACGAGAAGTTCTCGGCACTCGCGTTCAAGATCATGACCGACCCGTTCGTCGGCCAGCTGATCTTCTTCCGCGCGTACTCGGGCATCGTCAACTCGGGCGACACCGTGCTGAACTCGACCAAGGGCAAGAAGGAACGCCTCGGCCGTATTCTGCAGATGCACGCGAACAACCGTGAAGAAATCAAGGAAGTTCGCGCAGGCGACATCGCTGCTGCGGTCGGCCTGAAGGAAGCGACCACGGGCGACACGCTGTGCGACCCGGCGAACCCGATCATCCTGGAACGCATGATTTTCCCGGAGCCGGTGATTTCGCAGGCAGTCGAGCCGAAGACCAAGGCTGACCAGGAAAAGATGGGCCTCGCCCTGAACCGCCTGGCACAGGAAGATCCGTCGTTCCGCGTCCAGACGGACGAGGAATCGGGCCAGACCATCATTTCGGGTATGGGCGAGCTCCACCTCGAAATTCTGGTCGACCGCATGAAGCGTGAATTCAACGTGGAAGCAACCGTCGGCAAGCCGCAGGTTGCATACCGCGAAACGATTCGCGCAACGGCGAAGGACGTCGAAGGCAAGTTCGTCAAGCAGTCGGGCGGTCGCGGCCAGTTCGGTCACGCTGTCATTACGCTTGAGCCGAACGAGCAAGGCAAGGGCTACGAGTTCCTGGACGAGATCAAGGGTGGTGTGATTCCGCGTGAATTCATCCCTGCGGTCGACAAGGGTATCCAGGAAACGCTGAAGGCCGGCGTGCTGGCTGGCTTCCCGGTCGTCGACGTCAAGGTTCACCTGACGTTCGGTTCGTACCACGACGTTGACTCGAACGAAAATGCGTTCCGCATGGCCGGCTCGATGGCGTTCAAGGAAGCAATGCGCAAGGCTCAGCCGGTCATCCTCGAACCGATGATGGCCGTCGAAGTCGAAACGCCGGAAGACTACATGGGCAACGTGATGGGCGACCTGTCGGGCCGTCGCGGTATCGTCCAGGGCATGGAAGACATGGTTGGCGGCGGCAAGATCGTTCGCGCCGAAGTGCCGCTGTCGGAAATGTTCGGCTACTCGACGTCGCTGCGCTCGCTGTCGCAAGGCCGCGCAACGTACACGATGGAATTCAAGCACTACGCAGAAGCACCGCGTAACGTGGCCGACGCGATCATTAGCGCGAAGGCGAAGTAAGCATCGGCGCTCTTTTGCGCTCGCAGCGGGCCCGGCATGGGCTGGGTCCGCGTCGCACAGTCACCGATTCACCACTTTTTTGAAAGAAGAGAAACATGGCAAAAGGTAAATTCGAACGGACCAAGCCGCACGTCAACGTCGGCACGATCGGTCACGTTGACCACGGCAAGACCACGCTGACGGCAGCAATCACGACGGTTCTGACCAAGAAGTTTGGCGGCGAAGCCAAGGCTTACGACCAGATCGACGCAGCACCGGAAGAAAAGGCGCGCGGCATCACGATCAACACCGCGCACGTCGAGTACGAAACGGCTAACCGCCACTACGCACACGTCGACTGCCCGGGCCACGCTGACTATGTGAAGAACATGATCACGGGCGCGGCACAGATGGACGGCGCGATCCTGGTTTGCTCGGCTGCTGACGGCCCGATGCCGCAAACGCGTGAGCACATCCTGCTGGCGCGTCAGGTTGGCGTTCCGTACATCATCGTCTTCCTGAACAAGTGCGACATGGTCGACGACGCCGAGCTGCTCGAGCTGGTCGAAATGGAAGTGCGCGAACTTCTGTCGAAGTACGACTTCCCGGGCGACGACACCCCGATCGTCAAGGGTTCGGCCAAGCTGGCGCTGGAAGGCGACACGGGCGAGCTGGGCGAAGTGGCGATCATGAGCCTGGCCGACGCACTCGACACGTACATCCCGACGCCGGAGCGCGCAGTTGACGGCGCCTTCCTGATGCCGGTTGAAGACGTGTTCTCGATCTCGGGTCGTGGCACGGTGGTGACGGGCCGTATCGAACGCGGCATCGTCAAGGTCGGCGAAGAAATCGAAATCGTCGGTATCAAGCCGACGGTGAAGACGACCTGCACGGGCGTGGAAATGTTCCGCAAGCTGCTCGACCAAGGTCAGGCAGGCGACAACGTCGGTATCCTGCTGCGCGGCACGAAGCGTGAAGACGTCGAGCGCGGCCAGGTTCTGGCAAAGCCGGGTTCGATCACGCCGCACACGCACTTCACGGCTGAAGTGTACGTGCTGAGCAAGGACGAAGGCGGCCGTCACACGCCGTTCTTCAACAACTACCGTCCGC
The DNA here is from genome assembly GCF_905220265.1 of Paraburkholderia sp. J67. Taxonomy (NCBI): domain Bacteria; kingdom Pseudomonadati; phylum Pseudomonadota; class Betaproteobacteria; order Burkholderiales; family Burkholderiaceae; genus Paraburkholderia; species Paraburkholderia sp. J67. The sequence continues at coordinate 135,689 of NZ_CAJMZK010000019.1, read as the reverse complement.
AGTTCTACTTCCGTACGACGGACGTGACGGGCTCGATCGAGCTGCCGAAGGACAAGGAAATGGTCATGCCGGGCGACAACGTGTCGATCACGGTGAAGCTGATCGCTCCGATCGCGATGGAAGAAGGTCTGCGCTTCGCAATCCGCGAAGGTGGCCGTACCGTCGGCGCTGGCGTCGTTGCGAAGGTCATCGAGTAAATCGAGTAGAATAATCGGCTTGCTGTAGAAGTTGATGTACCCAGGGACCACCCCGCGGCGCCTTGCCGCGGGGTGGTCCTACGCTCTTTATATTGTCTGGCGGCGCAAGTCCGCCTCGCTCTTTTTAAGGAATCATCATGCAGAACCAAAAAATCCGTATCCGCCTGAAGGCTTTCGACTACCGCCTGATCGACCAGTCGGCTGCTGAAATCGTCGAAACCGCAAAGCGTACGGGCGCGATCGTTCGTGGTCCGGTGCCGCTGCCGACGCGTATCCAGCGTTTCGACATCCTGCGTTCGCCGCACGTCAACAAGACCTCGCGCGACCAGCTCGAAATCCGCACCCACCTGCGCCTGATGGACATCGTCGACCCGACGGACAAGACCGTTGACGCGCTGATGAAGCTGGACCTGCCGGCTGGCGTGGACGTCGAAATCAAGCTGCAGTAAGAGTCTCAAGCGCTGTCGGGATTGTCTGGTGGCGCTAAGTCTTTGATTGCTTGCAGAAAACGTGGGAGGGCGTTATACTTGACGTCTTTTCGCGCATTCGCGCAAAAAAATCGGTGTGTTCTCTGAGCCTTTACCTCGAAAACGCGCCGGTACTTTGTAAATTAGCCCCGACCAATCGCAGTCGGGAATGGAGAAAACGATGAGCCTTGGACTCGTAGGTCGCAAGGTTGGCATGACGCGTATCTTCACGGCTGACGGGGATTCGATTCCCGTGACCGTGCTGGACGTGTCCGACAACCGCGTGACGCAGATCAAGACTGTTGAAACCGACGGCTACACGGCCGTGCAGGTTGCGTTCGGTACGCGCCGCGCTTCGCGCGTGACGAAGCCGATCGCAGGTCATCTCGCCAAAGCCGGCGTTCAAGCCGGTGAAATCCTCAAGGAATTCCAGATCGACGCCGCTAAGGCCGCCGAACTGTCGAATGGCGCCGTGATCGGTGTGGATCTCTTCTCGGAAGGCCAGAAAGTCGACGTGCAAGGCACCTCGATCGGTAAGGGCTACGCCGGTACCATCAAGCGTTACAACTTCGCATCGGGTCGTGCTTCGCACGGTAACTCGCGCTCGCACAACGTGCCGGGCTCGATCGGTATGGCGCAGGATCCGGGTCGTGTTTTCCCGGGTAAGCGCATGACCGGTCACATGGGTGACGAAACCGTGACGGTGCAAAACCTCGAAATCGCCCGTATCGACGCAGAGCGCAAGCTGCTGCTCGTGAAGGGTGCTGTCCCGGGTGCAAAGGGCGGCAAGGTTTTCGTGACGCCGGCTGTCAAGGCCCGCGCCAAGAAAGGAGCGCAATAATGGAACTGAAGCTCCTGAACGCTAATGGTCAGGATGGCGCAGCAGTTAACGCGTCGGACGTCGTGTTCGGCCGTGACTACAACGAAGCGCTGATTCACCAGATCGTTGTCGCCTATCAGGCGAACGCGCGCAGCGGTAACCGCGCGCAGAAGGACCGTGAGCAGGTCAAGCACACCACCAAGAAGCCGTGGCGTCAGAAGGGTACGGGCCGCGCTCGTGCCGGTATGTCGTCGAGCCCGTTGTGGCGTGGCGGTGGTCGCATCTTCCCGAATTCGCCGGAAGAAAACTTCGCTCACAAGGTCAACAAGAAGATGCATCGCGCAGGCCTCTGCTCGATCTTCTCGCAGCTGGCCCGCGAAGGCCGCATCTCGGTCGTTGAAGAGTTTTCGCTCGAAGCGCCCAAGACGAAGCTGCTGGCCGAAAAATTCAAGGCCATGGGTCTCGAATCCGTGCTGGTCATCACCGACACGGTCGACGAGAACCTGTTCCTGGCGTCGCGCAACCTGCCCCACGTGGCAGTCGTTGAGCCGCGCTTTGCCGACCCGCTCTCGCTGATCTACTTCAAGAAGATCCTGATCACGAAGGCTGCGGTTGCCCAGATCGAGGAGTTGCTGTCATGAGCGAGATTCGCAAGAACGATCATCGTTTGATGCAGGTCCTGCTCGCACCGGTGATCTCCGAAAAGGCGACCCTGGTGGCTGAGAAGAACGAACAAGTCGTCTTCGAAGTCGCGCCGGACGCGACGAAGCAGGAAGTCAAGGCTGCTGTCGAGCTGATGTTCAAGGTGGAAGTCAACTCCGTCAACGTGCTGGTCCAGAAGGGTAAAGCCAAGCGCTTTGGCCGCTTCAACGGCAAGCGCAAGGACGTGAAGAAGGCGTACGTCTGCCTGAAGCCCGGCCAGGAAATCAACTTTGAAGCGGAGGCCAAGTAATCATGGCAATCGTGAAAGTTAAGCCGACTTCGCCGGGTCGCCGCGCGATGGTCAAGATCGTCAACAAGGAACTGCACAAGGGCAAGCCGCACGCGGCACTGCTCGACACGCAATCCAAGACGGCTGGCCGTAACAACAACGGTCGTATCACGACCCGTCACAAGGGTGGTGGTCACAAGCAACACTACCGTGTGATCGACTTCCGTCGTACGAAGGACGGCATTCCGGCAAAGATCGAACGCCTGGAATACGACCCGAACCGTAGCGCGAACATCGCGCTGGTTCTGTACGCAGACGGCGAGCGTCGCTACATCATCGCTCCGAAGGGCGCGACGGTTGGCCAGGCTCTGATGTCGGGTTCGGAAGCGCCGATTCGCTCGGGTAACGCTCTGCCGATCCGCAACATCCCGGTCGGTACGACGATCCACTGCATCGAAATGCTGCCTGGCAAGGGCGCGCAGATCGCGCGTTCGGCTGGTACGTCGGCAATGCTGCTGGCCCGTGAAGGCGTCTACGCGCAGGTTCGTCTGCGTTCGGGCGAAATCCGCCGCGTGCACGTTGAATGCCGCGCGACGATCGGTGAAGTTGGCAACGAAGAGCACAGCCTCCGTCAAATCGGTAAGGCTGGCGCGAACCGCTGGCGTGGTATCCGCCCGACGGTCCGCGGCGTTGCAATGAACCCGGTCGACCACCCGCACGGTGGTGGTGAGGGCAAGACTGCTGCTGGTCGTGATCCGGTGAGCCCGTGGGGCACGCCGGCGAAGGGCTACCGCACCCGCAGCAACAAGCGCACGACGAGCATGATCGTCCAGCGCCGTCACAAGCGTTAAGGAGTAGGCAATGGCACGTTCTATTAAGAAAGGTCCGTTCTGCGACGCCCATTTGCTGAAGAAGATTGAGGCGGCTGCAGCAACGCGCGACAAGAAACCGATCAAGACCTGGTCGCGTCGTTCGACGATCCTGCCGGATTTTATCGGCCTGACGATCGCCGTTCATAACGGCCGTCAACACGTTCCCGTGTATGTCACGGAAAACATGGTCGGCCACAAGCTTGGCGAGTTCGCACTGACCCGGACGTTCAAGGGTCACGCGGCCGACAAGAAGGCCAAGAAATAAGGGGCAATCAAGATGGAAGTGAAGGCAATTCATCGCGGTGCCCGCATCTCGGCGCAAAAGACGCGCCTTGTGGCTGACCAGATCCGCGGTCTGCCGGTCGACAAGGCACTGAACGTTCTGACGTTCTCGCCGAAGAAAGCGGCTGGCATCGTGAAAAAGGTTGTGCTGTCGGCTATCGCCAATGCAGAGCACAACGAAGGTGCTGACATCGACGAGCTCAAGATCAAGAGCATCTACGTCGACAAGGCTGCTTCGCTGAAGCGTTTTACCGCACGCGCTAAGGGTCGTGGTAACCGCATCGAGAAGCAATCGTGTCACATCACTGTGACGGTCGGGAATTAAGGAGCCATACGATGGGACAGAAAATTCATCCGACTGGCTTCCGTTTGGCCGTCAGCCGCAATTGGGCTTCGCGTTGGTACGCGAACAACAACAATTTCGCGGCGATGTTGAAGGAAGACATCGGTGTTCGTGAATACCTGAAGAAGAAGCTGAAGAACGCTTCGGTGGGCCGTGTTGTGATCGAGCGTCCGGCAAAGAACGCTCGCATCACGATTTACAGCTCGCGTCCGGGTGTGGTCATCGGCAAGAAGGGCGAGGACATCGAACTCCTCAAGGCCGAACTGCAAAAGCGCATGGGCGTGCCCGTTCACGTCAACATCGAAGAAATCCGCAAGCCGGAAACCGATGCGCAACTGATCGCTGACTCGATCACGCAACAGCTCGAGCGCCGCATCATGTTCCGTCGCGCAATGAAGCGCGCGATGCAGAACGCGATGCGTCTGGGTGCCCAAGGCATCAAGATCATGAGCGCCGGCCGTCTGAACGGTATCGAAATCGCACGTACCGAATGGTACCGCGAAGGTCGAGTGCCGCTTCACACGCTGCGTGCTGACATCGACTACGCAACTTCGGAAGCGAAGACGACGTACGGCATCATCGGCGTGAAGGTTTGGGTCTACAAGGGCGACACGCTCGGCCGTAACGACGCACCGGTGGTTGAAGAAGTCGCCGAAGAAAAGCGTCCGCGCCGTAACGCTCGCCCGGGTGGCGACCGTCGCGGCCGTGAAGGCGCGCCGGGTGCCCGTCGTGGCGCACCGCGTCGTGACGGCAAGACTGGAGAATAACGATGCTGCAACCGAAACGCAGGAAGTATCGCAAAGAGCAGAAGGGTCGTAACACTGGTATCGCAACGCGCGGCAACGCAGTTTCGTTCGGTGAATTCGGTCTGAAGGCTATCGGTCGTGGTCGCCTGACCGCACGTCAGATTGAATCGGCGCGTCGTGCAATGACGCGTCACATCAAGCGTGGTGGCCGCATCTGGATCCGTATCTTCCCGGACAAGCCGATCTCGCAAAAGCCGGCGGAAGTGCGCATGGGTAACGGTAAGGGTAACCCTGAGTACTACGTCGCCGAGATTCAGCCGGGCAAGATGCTGTATGAAATGGATGGTGTGTCCGAAGAACTGGCCCGTGAAGCCTTCCGTCTGGCTGCAGCCAAGCTGCCGCTGAAGACGGTCTTCATGGTTCGCCAGCTCGGCGCCTAAGGAGTGATTGATGAAGGCATCTGAACTTCTTCAGAAAGACAAGGCCGCGCTCGACCAAGAGCTGTCGGACCTCTTGAAGGCGCAATTCGGCCTGCGCATGCAACTCGCGACCCAGCAGCTCACGAACACGAGCCAGCTGAAGAAGGTTCGTCGCGACATCGCACGTGTGCGGACCGTCCTGACCCAGAAGGCGAACCAGAAATGAACGAAAGCGTGAAAACCTCGCTTAAGCGGACGCTGGTCGGCAAAGTCGTCAGCAACAAGATGGACAAGACGGTCACCGTCCTGGTCGAGCGCCGCGTCAAGCACCCGATCTACGGCAAGTACGTTGTGCAGTCGAAGAAGTACCACGCGCACGACGAAGCAAACACGTACAACGAGGGTGACCTCGTTGAAATCCAGGAGACCCGTCCTCTCTCGAAGACGAAGGCCTGGACCGTGTCCAAGTTGCTCGAAGCAGCACGCGTCATCTAAAAAATGATGCAACACCCCGGGGAGCCTTTCTTCGGGGTGTAGAAGTTATTGAAATCGCTAAAGATTTCGCTTGCTAGACCAAGACTATCGAGTTATAGTCTTGGTCTTCCCTCCTTATTCGCCTGTTGTTGGCAAAGCAGCAGGTAGGTATAGCGGGGGAGGTGGTTCGGGCGCCAGTCCGAATCTGCAAGATTCACCGGAATGCGATGGCCGGTTTCGTTTGCCGTCGCTGCTGTTCTAACCCAAGCAGCTGAGCGGTCGTTCTAGTGGCGGCGCGGCTGACGGGACCAAGACTGACCGGATGTGCCATGGTGGCGCACCCGGATTAAGTTGGGAAAGATAAACCATGATCCAGACCGAAACTCGGCTTGAAGTAGCCGACAACACGGGTGCGCGTGAAGTCATGTGCATCAAGGTGCTCGGCGGCTCGAAGCGTCGTTATGCCAGCATTGGCGACATCATCAAGGTGACCGTCAAAGAGGCAACGCCGCGTGGGCGCGTGAAAAAGGGCGAAATCTACAACGCTGTTGTGGTTCGCACCGCGAAGGGCGTGCGCCGTCAAGACGGCTCGCTGATCAAGTTCGATGGCAACGCCGCCGTGCTTTTGAATACCAAGCTTGAGCCGATCGGCACCCGTATCTTCGGGCCGGTCACGCGTGAGCTGCGTAGCGAACGATTCATGAAGATCGTTTCGCTGGCGCCGGAAGTGCTGTAAGGAGCCGCGATGAACAAGATTCGCAAGGGTGACGAAGTTATCGTCGTTACCGGCAAAGACAAGGGCAAGCGCGGCGTCGTGCTGGCCGTGGGCGAAGAGCGCGTCACTGTCGAAGGTATCAACGTTGTCAAGAAGCACGTCAAGCCGAACCCCATGAAGGGTACGACGGGCGGTGTGGAAGCCAAGGTGATGCCGTTGAACATTTCGAACGTCGCACTGGTTGACGCGAACGGCAAGCCGTCGCGTGTAGGCATCAAAGTCGAAGGGGACAAGAAAGTTCGTTTCCTGAAGACGACCGGTGCTGTCCTGAGCGCCTGACGCTGCGGAGTAAAAAATGGCACGTTTGCAAGAATTTTATAAAGAGAAGGTCGTTCCTGGCCTGATCGAGAAGTTCGGTTACAAGTCGGTCATGGAAGTGCCGCGCCTCACCAAGATCACCCTGAACATGGGTGTGGGTGAAGCGGTCGCTGACAAGAAGGTCCTCGAGCACGCTGTTGGCGACCTCACGAAGATCGCCGGCCAGAAGCCTGTTGTGACCAAGTCGCGTAAGGCAATCGCGGGTTTCAAGATCCGTGAAAGCTACCCGATCGGCACGATGGTCACGTTGCGTGGCCAGGCTATGTACGAATTCCTGGACCGTTTCGTTACGGTTGCGCTGCCCCGCGTGCGCGACTTCCGTGGCGTGTCGGGTAAGGCATTCGACGGTCGTGGCAACTACAACATCGGTGTGAAAGAGCAGATCATTTTCCCCGAAATCGACTACGACAAGATCGACGCGCTGCGTGGGCTGAATATCAGCATCACGACGACTGCGAAGACCGACGACGAAGCGAAGGCGCTGCTCGCCAGCTTCAAGTTCCCGTTCAGAAACTGAGGTTACCGTGGCTAAACTGGCACTGATCGAACGTGAAAAGAAGCGCGCTCGTCTGGCAGCGAAATTTGCGCCGAAGCGCGCAGCGCTGAAGGCGATCATCGACGACCAAAGCAAGTCGGAAGAAGAGCACTACGCAGCTCGCCTCGAACTGCAACAACTGCCGCGCAACTCGAACCCGACCCGCAAGCGTAACCGCTGCGCGATCACGGGTCGTCCGCGTGGCACGTTCCGCAAATTCGGTCTCGCACGTAACAAGATTCGTGAAATCGCGTTCCGTGGTGAGATTCCTGGCGTCACCAAGGCGAGCTGGTAATAGGAGAAACATAAATGAGCATGAGTGATCCTATCGCCGATATGCTGACTCGCATCCGCAATGCGCAGATGGTCGAGAAAGTTTCGGTTGCTATGCCCTCGTCGAAAGTGAAGATTGCGATTGCGCAGGTTCTGAAGGACGAAGGTTATATCGACGACTTCGCGGTGAAAACCGAAGGTGCGAAGTCGGAATTGAACATCGCGTTGAAGTACTACGCTGGCCGTCCCGTTATCGAGCGCATCGAACGCGTCTCGAAGCCGGGTCTGCGCGTGTACCGCGGCCGCAACGATATCCCGCAGGTCATGAATGGCCTGGGCGTTGCGATCGTGTCGACGCCGAAGGGTGTGATGACGGACCGCAAGGCTCGCGCCAATGGCGTGGGCGGCGAAGTCATCTGCTACGTCGCTTAACGCCGAGGAGAAGAATATGTCTCGAGTAGGTAAGAGCCCGATCGCGCTGCAAGGTGCAGAAGCGACGCTCAGCGACGAGAAGATTACCGTCAAGGGCCCGCTGGGTACGATTTCGCAAGCTGCGAACCGCCTCGTGAAGGTGGTGAACGACAACGGTACGTTGAAGTTCGAACCGGCTGATGAAAGCCGCGAAGCGAATGCGATGTCGGGCACGATGCGCGCGATCGTCGCGAACATGGTGCATGGCGTGACGAAAGGCTTTGAGCGCAAGCTGACGCTGGTTGGCGTTGGTTATCGTGCTCAAGCGCAAGGCGACAAGCTGAACCTGTCGCTGGGTTTCTCGCACCCCGTGGTGCACCAGATGCCGGAAGGCGTCAAGGCCGAAACCCCGTCGCAAACGGAAATCGTGATCAAGGGGATCGACAAGCAAAAAGTCGGCCAAACCGCTGCAGAAGTGCGCGGTTATCGCCCGCCTGAGCCCTACAAGGGCAAGGGTGTGCGTTACGCCGACGAGGTTGTGATCCTCAAAGAAACGAAGAAGAAGTAAGGGTGCGCAATCATGGATAAGACTCAATCTCGCCTGCGCCGCGCTCGTCAGACGCGTCTCAAGATCGCTGAGCTGCAGGTCGCACGCCTGGCGGTGCATCGCACGAACACGCACATCTATGCGCAAGTGTTCTCGCCTTGCGGCACCAAGGTGCTGGCTAGCGCGTCGACGCTCGAAGCCGAAGTGCGCGCGCAACTGGCTGACCAGTCGGGCAAGGGTGGCAACGTCGCCGCTGCCTCGCTGATCGGCAAGCGTATCGCAGAAAAGGCTAAGGCCGCCGGCATCGAATCCGTCGCCTTTGACCGCTCGGGTTTCCGCTATCACGGCCGCGTCAAGGCGCTGGCTGATGCTGCGCGCGAAGCCGGGCTCAAGTTCTAAGGAAGGAATTCGTCATGGCAAAGATGCAAGCGAAAGTTCAGGCTGACGAACGCGACGACGGCCTTCGTGAAAAAATGATTTCGGTCAACCGCGTGACCAAGGTCGTGAAGGGTGGCCGTATTCTCGGCTTCGCCGCACTGACCGTGGTTGGCGACGGTGATGGCCGCGTCGGTATGGGCAAGGGCAAGTCGAAAGAAGTGCCCGTCGCTGTCCAGAAGGCGATGGAACAAGCTCGCCGCAACATGTTCAAGGTGCCCCTGAAGAACGGCACCCTGCAACACGAAGTGCACGGCAAGCACGGCGCATCGGTCGTCCTCCTCGCTCCGGCGAAGGCAGGTACGGGCGTGATCGCCGGCGGCCCGATGCGCGCAGTGTTCGACGTGATGGGCGTGCAGAACGTCGTGGCCAAGAGCCACGGTTCGACGAATCCGTACAACCTCGTTCGTGCCACGCTGGACGGTCTGCGCAAGCAGTCGACCCCGGCTGACATCGCAGCGAAGCGCGGCAAGTCTGTCGAAGACATTCTGGGCTAAGGGTGGGCACCATGTCTGAAAAAACTGTCAAGGTTCAGCTCGTCAAGAGCCTGATTGGGACCCGCGATACGCACCGTGCCACTGTGCGCGGTCTCGGCCTGCGCCGCCTGAACTCGGTTTCCGAGCTGCAGGACACGCCGGCAGTGCGCGGCATGATCAACAAGGTCTCGTACCTCGTCAAGGTCATCGGCTAAGCGCTCGACCAGGACTCCAGGAGTTGAAAATGGAATTGAATAACCTGAAGCCGGCAGAAGGCGCGAAGCACGCAAAGCGTCGCGTCGGTCGCGGCATCGGCTCCGGCCTCGGCAAGACCGCTGGCCGTGGTCACAAGGGTCAAAAATCGCGTTCGGGCGGCTTCCACAAAGTCGGCTTCGAAGGCGGTCAGATGCCTCTGCAGCGTCGTCTGCCGAAGCGCGGCTTCACCTCGCTGACGAAGGAATTCGTCGGTGAAGTGCGTCTCGCCGACATCGAGAAGCTGCCGGTCGACGAAATCGATCTGTTGGCTCTCAAGCAGGCAGGCCTCGTTGGCGAAATGACCCGTACCGCAAAGATCATCGCTACTGGCGAGATCAAGCGCAAGGTCGTGGTCAAGGGCCTGGGTGCGACGAAGAATGCGCGTGCTGCGATTGAAGCAGCAGGCGGTTCTTTTGCCGAGTGATTGTGAGTGGTGCGTGCGGGCTTGCCCGCCGTCACTAACATCTGCATCGGAGAAGCTACTTGGCTAACAGCCCGAGTCTCGCAAAAACCGGTCGCAGCGCTCCGAAGTTCGGCGACCTGCGCCGGCGTGCAATGTTCTTGCTGCTGGCGCTGGTCGTTTATCGTATCGGTGCGCACATTCCGGTGCCGGGCATCGACCCGGATCAACTGGCGAAGCTCTTCCAGAGCCAGTCAGGCGGCATCCTTGGCATGTTCAACATGTTCTCGGGCGGCGCGCTGTCTCGCTTCACGATCTTCGCGCTAGGTGTGATGCCGTATATCTCGGCGTCGATCATCTTGCAGCTGATGGCGATCGTCTCGCCCCAGCTCGAGGCGCTGAAGAAGGAAGGGCAGGCTGGACAACGCAAGATCACGCAGTACACGCGGGTCTTCACGGTAGTGCTGGCGACCTTTCAGGCCTTCGGCATTGCAGTCGCGCTGGAAAATCAGCCGGCACTCGTGATCGATCCGGGTATGGTGTTCCGTCTGACGACGGTCGTGACGCTGGTGACCGGCACGATGTTCCTGATGTGGCTTGGTGAGCAGATCACGGAACGCGGGCTTGGCAACGGTATCTCGATCATCATCTTCGGCGGGATCGCAGCGGGCTTCCCGAACGCGATCGGCGGTCTCTTCTCGCTGGTGCAAACCGGCTCGATGGGCCCCGTCTCGGCGATCATCATCGTGGCGCTGATCGCAGCCGTGACGTACCTGGTAGTGTTCATCGAACGCGGCCAGCGCAAGATCCTCGTGAACTATGCGAAGCGTCAGGTTGGTAACAAGATTTACGGTGGGCAGTCGTCGCACCTGCCGCTGAAGCTGAACATGTCGGGCGTGATTCCGCCGATCTTTGCATCGTCGATCATCTTGTTTCCGGCAACCATCCTGAACTGGTTCAGTTCGGGGTCGCGTTCCAACTGGTTCGCGGACACGCTGCACAATGTGGCCGAAGCCCTCAAGCCCGGTCAACCCGTGTACGTGTTGCTGTACGCGTTGGCGATCGTATTCTTCTGCTTCTTCTACACCGCACTGGTGTTCAACAGCAGGGAAACGGCCGACAACCTGAAAAAGAGTGGCGCGTTCGTACCTGGCATCCGCCCGGGCGATCAGACGGCTCGTTATATTGACCGCATCCTCACGCGTCTGACGCTGGCCGGTGCGATCTATATCGTGTTTGTCTGCCTGTTGCCGGAGTTTCTGGTGCTGCGCTGGAATGTGCCGTTTTATTTTGGTGGAACATCGCTCCTGATCATTGTCGTCGTCACAATGGATTTCATGGCGCAGGTCCAGTCGTACGTAATGTCGCAACAATATGAATCGCTGCTCAAGAAGGCGAACTTCAAGGGCGGCGGAGTCCCGATGCGGTAAGGACATATGGCCAAAGACGATGTAATCCAGATGCAGGGTGAGGTCATCGAAAACCTCCCCAACGCAACGTTCCGGGTGAAGTTGGAAAACGGCCATGTCGTTCTGGGGCATATTTCTGGAAAGATGCGGATGCACTACATCCGTATTCTTCCGGGCGACAAGGTGACGGTTGAATTGACGCCTTACGATCTGTCGCGTGCGCGGATCGTGTTCCGGGCGAAATGATTTAGAAAAAGGGTAATATCATGAAAGTGATGGCATCGGTAAAGCGCATGTGCCGTAACTGCAAGATCATCAAGCGCAACGGCGTCGTTCGCGTGATCTGCAGCACGGAACCGCGCCACAAGCAGCGTCAAGGCTGATCAGCGCGCTTGCGCTTTTTGTTTGAGGAAAAACAATGGCTCGTATCGCAGGGGTTAACATCCCGAATCACCAGCACACTGAAATTGGCCTGACGGCTATTTTCGGTATCGGTCGCACGCGTTCGCGCAACATCTGCGTCGCTGCTGGTGTCTCGTTTGACAAGAAGGTCAAGGACCTGGACGACGCGGATCTGGAAAAGCTGCGTGAGGAAGTGGGCAAGTTCCTCGTCGAAGGCGATCTTCGCCGTGAAGTGACGATGAACATCAAGCGCCTGATGGACCTCGGCTGCTACCGCGGCGTGCGCCATCGCAAGGGTCTGCCCCTGCGTGGCCAGCGTACGCGTACCAACGCACGTACGCGCAAGGGTCCGCGCCGCGCAGCACAGTCGCTGAAGAAGTAAGCGGATCTGACAGTTACAGGAAAACGTAATGGCTAAGGCTTCGAACAACTCCGCGGCGCAACGCGTTCGCAAGAAGGTTAAGAAGAACGTCGCCGAGGGCGTGGTTCACGTTCACGCGTCGTTCAACAACACCATCATCACGATCACCGATCGTCAAGGCAATGCACTTGCCTGGGCAACGTCGGGCGGTCAGGGCTTCAAGGGCTCGCGTAAGTCGACTCCCTTCGCAGCTCAGGTCGCAGCCGAATCGGCTGGCCGTGTTGCTATGGAATACGGCGTCAAGAACCTCGAAGTGCGTATCAAGGGCCCCGGCCCGGGTCGCGAATCGGCGGTGCGCGCGCTGCATGGTCTTGGCATCAAGATCACCGCGATCTCCGACGTGACGCCGGTCCCGCACAACGGCTGCCGTCCGCCGAAGCGCCGTCGCATCTAAGGCGTCGCGCTTGCCGACTGCCTGAGCCGCCGGTAACGGCGTCCCAGGCTCTCGGCGCTATTGAATTGACTAAGCCCACCGTTCGGTCCAAAGGGCCGGACTAGCGCGAGTCTCTTTAGGCTCAGCGTGATCAATTATCGAAGGAAAGCAACGTGGCACGTTATATCGGCCCGAAGGCCAAGCTGTCCCGCCGTGAAGGCACCGACCTCTTCCTGAAGAGCGCACGCCGCTCGCTCGCTGACAAGTGCAAGCTTGACAGCAAGCCGGGCCAGCACGGCCGCACGTCGGGCGCTCGTACGTCCGACTACGGCACGCAGCTGCGTGAGAAGCAAAAAGTGAAGCGTATCTACGGCGTGCTCGAGCGTCAGTTCCGCCGCTACTTCGCGGAAGCTGACCGTATCAAGGGCAACACCGGCGAAAACCTGCTGCAACTGCTCGAATCGCGTCTCGACAACGTCGTGTACCGCATGGGCTTCGCATCGACCCGCGCTGAAGCGCGTCAGCTCGTGAGCCACAAGGCTCTGACGCTGAACGGCGTCGTCGCGAACATCCCGTCGATGCAAGTGAAGGCAGGCGACGTCGTCGCTATTCGCGAAAAGGCGAAGAAGCAGGCGCGTATCGTCGAAGCGCTCTCGCTGGCTGAGCAAGGTGGCATGGCAGGTTGGGTTGCAGTCGACGCGAAGAAGTTCGAAGGTACGTTCAAGAGCGTGCCGGAGCGCAGCGACATCGCTGGCGACATCAACGAAAGCCTGATCGTCGAATTGTATTCGCGTTAATCGAATTGACGGCCGGGGTAGCCTCTGTGCTTCGCGCAGGAGGTGGCCTCGGCTGTTTTTTTCAGGTTGTGGCCATCTCAGCCTTATCGGTGTAACGAGCCGAGGGTATTGAAAAGGAAAACCTATGCAAACCAGTTTGTTGAAACCCAAGATCATCGCTGTGGAATCGCTCGGCGACAACCACGCGAAAGTGGTCATGGAGCCGTTCGAACGCGGTTATGGCCATACCTTGGGTAACGCGCTTCGGCGCGTGCTGCTGTCGTCGATGGTGGGCTACGCGCCGACCGAAGTGACGATCGCAGGCGTCGTGCACGAATACTCGACGCTCGACGGTGTGCAAGAGGATGTGGTCAACCTGCTGTTGAACCTGAAGGGCGTGGTCTTCAAGCTGCATAACCGTGACGAAGTGACGGTTACGCTGCGCAAGGAAGGCGAAGGCGTTGTCACCGCTGGCGACATCGAACTCTCGCACGACTGTGAAGTCATCAACCCGGAACACGTCGTTGCGCATCTGACGAAGGGCGGCAAGCTCGACGTCCAGATCAAGATCGAGAAGGGCCGTGGCTACGTCCCCGGCAACGTGCGTCGTTACGGCGACGAGTCGGCCAAGATCATCGGCCGTATCGTGCTGGACGCTTCGTTCTCGCCGGTTCGCCGCGTGAGCTACTCGGTGGAAAGCGCGCGTGTCGAACAGCGTACCGACCTCGACAAGCTCGTGATGAACATCGAAACCAACGGCGTGATCTCGCCTGAGGAAGCGATCCGCCAGTCGGCTCGCATCCTCGTGGATCAGCTGTCGGTGTTCGCTGCACTGGAAGGCACGGAAACGGCGGCGGAAGCCCCGTCGCGCGCACCGCAGATCGATCCGATCCTGCTGCGTCCGGTGGACGATCTCGAACTCACGGTTCGCTCGGCGAACTGCCTGAAGGCCGAGAACATCTACTACATCGGCGACCTGATCCAGCGTACCGAGAACGAGCTGCTCAAGACCCCGAATCTGGGTCGCAAGTCGCTCAACGAGATCAAGGAAGTGCTTGCTTCCCGCGGTCTCACGCTCGGCATGAAGCTCGAAAACTGGCCGCCGGCTGGTCTCGACAAGTAAGTAATGTGGCACGGACGCGGATTTTCCTTTAAAATCCGCGTCTTGCCTTTTTTCTGTACCGGCCCGTGCCTTGATGAGGGTGTCAAACCCGGCAAGGCGATAGAAGAGCTGGACTAAAACTTTGTTTCAAGGAAATTGAAATGCGTCACCGTCATGGTCTGCGGAAACTGAACCGCACGAGCAGCCACCGTCTGGCAATGCTCCGTAACATGTCCAACTCGCTGATCGAGCACGAAGTCATCAAGACGACGCTGCCGAAGGCGAAGGAACTGCGTAAGGTCGTCGAGCCCCTCATCACGCTCGGCAAGAAGCCCTCGCTGGCAAACCGTCGTCTGGCGTTCAACCGCCTGCGCGATCGTGACTCGGTCACGAAGCTGTTCGACGTGCTCGGTCCGCGCTTCGCGAACCGTCCGGGCGGCTACCTGCGTATCCTGAAGTTCGGTTTCCGTGTTGGCGACAACGCACCGATGGCACTGGTCGAACTGCTCGACCGTCCGGAAGTCACGGAAGAGAACATCCAGGAAGCGGAATAAGCTTTCAGTCGCTCGATCCCCGGATTGAGCGGCGCGCGAAAAAGCCAGGCCTAGCCTGGCTTTTTTGTTTTTGGGCTCTCCTCATCGCACCCAGCTTGAGCGAATGCCGCTGACCTTGATGTACCGCGACTTCGATGCGGTTCCGTCAACGTATAGTAAGGCACGAAAACGCGGGTAGAAAACGTGGAGGAGACAGTGTCTTATTTTTATCGAGTTTTATTCGGACAACTTAGGATTTTTCAGGCGGTCGATCGGTCGCTGGCAGCGCTGTTGACGCTTGCCGTTACGCTGTCGCTCGCCGCCTGCAGTGGCTCCGACGACATCAGCACGGGTGCCGCGAACGCTCAGGCCGGCATGCTCGCCACAAGCCTCAAGCTTAGTGTCGCCGTCGATACGAACGATGCGAGCGAGAGCGGCGTTTCCTGTGCGAATCTCGGCGCCGATTGGGCGAGCTGTGCCCGTGGCCGGTTGATTCTTGAAAATCGCGGTACCGAAAGCCTCAGTGCCGGTGGCTGGACGCTCTACATACACAGCATCCGGCGCGTACTCGCCATCGACAATGCTGCGATCTCGTGGCGTCACATCACCGGCGATCTGTATGCGCTGTCACCGCAGCGAGGCGCATTTTCTCTGGCGCCTGGTCAGCGTATCGAAGTGCCCTTCGTGGGCGAATACTGGTACCGGCGCTATAGCGATTTGCTTCCGCGGGCCTACGTCGTTGTCGACGGTGCAGCGCCTGTCGTCCTCAAGGCGAACGACACCGACGACGAAACGCAATATGTCGAAAGTCTGCCGCCCAGCGCGGACGGCGTAGCCAATTTCCTGGAGACGCCGGCGCAGATACAACGCGCGCATGCAGAGGCCGCGCCGCCGTCCGCCGAGCGGGTCGCGGCGCGCGCGATTCCGGCTGTCTTGCGGGAACAGGCGGGCAACGGCAACGTGCAGATATCCGGCGTCACGTTTGGGTTGCCGGATCTTCCGGGCGCACAGCTCGCGGTGTTGCAGGCGCGCGCCGCTGTGCTCGGCTTGACGGGCACGCCCCTCCAGGTGACGGGCCGTCTTGCGCCCAACGTATTGCCGGCAGACATTGCGATATCGGGTGGCTATCGCCTGACCATCGCAGGCGATGGCGTATCGATTGACGCCTTCGATGCGCCTGGCCTGTACTACGGCGTGCAGACGCTCTTTTCGCTGACGCCGCCGGGCGGCGGAAGCGTACCGGCGCTAACTATCGAGGACGCGCCGCGTTACACCCATCGCGGGATGATGGTCGACCTCGCGCGCAACTTCCACCATCCGGCGACGTTGCAACGCCTTCTCGATCAGATGAGCGCCTACAAGCTCAACCGTCTACACCTGCATCTCTCCGACGACGAAGGCTGGCGCATCCAGATTCCCGGCTTGCCCGAATTGACCGACATTGGGGGCCAGCGTTGCCACGATCCCGACGAAACACGCTGCCTGATACCTCAGCTCGCGTCGGGACCGAATAACGAATCGGGTGGCGGATATCTGAGCCGTGCCGACTACGTCGCGCTCGTGCGCTATGCCGCTGACCGCTTTATCGAGGTCATCCCGGAGATCGACATGCCGGCGCACGCTCGCGCTGCCGTGGTGTCGATGGAAGCGCGCTATCGCAAGCTGCATGCGCAGGGCGACGAACAAGCCGCCAATGAATATCGCCTGCTCGATCCGCAGGACACATCGAACATCACCTCCGTCCAGTTCTACGATCGGCGAACCGATCTAAACCCCTGTTCCGATAGTGCGCGCCGTTTCGCGGGCAAGGTCATCGGCGAAATCGCGGCGATGCATCGCGAGGCGGGAGCCCCGCTCTCCATCTGGCACTTCGGCGGCGACGAGGCCAAAAACATTCTGCTCGGCGCGGGCTTTCAGGCGAGCAACGGTAGCGATTCCGGCAAGGGCCGCATCGACCTTGCGGCTCAGGACAAGCCGTGGGCGCGCTCGCCGTGGTGTGCGGCGCTGATCGGGCAAGGCAAGGTGGCGAGCGTCGACGAATTGCCCACGATGTTCGCGATCGACGTCAGCCGGCTCGTCAGCGCAAACGGCATCGGCGCGATGGCGGCGTGGCAGGACGGCCTCAAGCACGCCAGCGGCCCGCAGGACTTCGCCACGAGCAGCGTCATGGTGACGCTCTGGGACACGCTCTTCTGGGGCGGCGCGGATACCGCGCAATCGTGGAGCCAGAAGGGCTATCGAGCGGTCCTTGCACTGCCCGACTACCTGTACTTCGATTTCCCCTACACGATCGACCAGCACGAGCGGGGCTATTACTGGGGTTCGCATGCGACGGATAGCTTCAAGGTCTTCTCGCTCGCGCCGGACAACTTGCCGCAAAACGCCGAGATCATGCCCGATCGCGATGGCAATCCGTTCGAGGTGACGGGCACGGGGCCCGCGCCGCGTATCGAAGGCATGCAGGGGCAGGCATGGGGCGAGGTCATGCGTAACGATCAACTGCTCGAGTACATGGTCTATCCGCGGCTGCTCGCGCTGGCCGAGCGCGCGTGGCACCGCGCGCCCTGGGAACTGCCGTATCGGGACGGCGAGCGCTACAAGCTCGGCGACACCAACAAGGTGGACAAGGCCGCGCTCGCCCAGGACTGGGCGGAGTTCATGGGCGCTGTGCAGGCGCGCGAGTTCGCAAAGTTGCAGCGCTCGGGCGCGGTGGTGCGCACGTCGCTCAGTCTGTCGGGAAACTGAACGAGTGCGACGCTCCGGCGCACAACGCACCGTTTTGACTGTGCCCGTCTCGTGACGGCGGTATGGGCCGGCGCGTAGCACGCGCCGGTCGGGGCGGTGGTAGCATCACATGTTGCCTCAAGCCCTTTTTCTGGAAGAGGGCGCCGCCGCCGGAGTTCGTCGTGACCCTCAATGTGACCCTGATGCTGACTACGGTGCCCGACGAAGGCATCGCCGAAAAGCTCACGTCCGGGGCGCTGTCCCAGCGCCTCGCCGCCTGTGTGACGCGCCTTGGCGCTGTGCACTCCACGTATCACTGGCAGGGGCAGATCGAGGCCGGCAACGAGATCCAGTTGCTCTTCAAGACGAGCCTCGCCCGCGCGGCCGAACTCGAACAGTTCATCCAGACCCAGCATCCCTACGAGACGCCCGAGATCCTCTCGTGGCAGGCCACGGCGTCCAGCGCCTATGGCCAGTGGGTCAACGCAGAAACACAGCGCACCATTCATGTCTAACCGCTTTGATCGGCGCCCGTGCGCCGCGCCGTACGCATCGTTGCTGGCTTTCCTCGCATTGATTGGCTGTCTGCTGCCGCTGCTGTTCGGGGCGGCGCCCGCGCGCGCCGACGATGACTTCTTGCCGCCCGACCAGGCTTTCACGTTCAGCGCGAGCGAAACGCCGGGCATGGTGGACGTGCATTTCAAGATTGCGGACGGCTACTACATGTATCGTGAGCGTTTTGCGTTCGCGGCCCGAGGCACGGCCACGCTCGGCGATGCGCAGATCCCGCCTGGGCACGTGAAGTTCGATCCGACCTTCAACAAGAACGTCGAGACTTACCGCAACGAGCTGACGATCCACGTGCCCGTGAAGGCTGCAAGCGGCCCATTCGACATCGCGGTGACCTCCCAGGGCTGCGCCGATGCGGGCATCTGCTATCCGCCGGCCGAGCATGTCTACCACGTGAGCGCAGCGGCGCTCCAGGCTGCGGGATCGAGCCAGAGCGCGCAGCCTTCGGCGACCGCCGCACCCGCCGTCGCAACCGATAGCGCCCAGCCGTGGTACGAACGCGCGACCAGCGCCGATTACGCGCAATCGCTCCTGCAAGGCGGCGGCTTCTTCGCCGTAGTCGGTCTCTACTTTGTCGCGGGCATGGTGCTGAGCCTCTTGCCCTGTTCGTATCCAATGATCCCGATCCTTTCGGCGATCATCGTCGGTGAAGGCGCGCGGGTGACGCGTGCGCGCGGTTTCGCGCTGTCGTTCGTCTACGTGCTGGGCATGGCGCTCGTCTACACGGTGCTCGGCATCGCCGCTGCGCTGGTCGGCCAGAGCCTCGGCGCCTGGCTCCAGAATCCCTGGGTGCTGGGGACCTTCGCCGTGTTGCTGACGGCTTTCGCAGTCATGCTGATCGCCGGTTACGACATCGCGCTGCCGCAGCGCTGGCAGGACGGCGCCTCGCGTGCCTCGCAGGGGCGCTCGGGCGGCAAGTTCGCCGCCGTCGCGGTGATGGGGGCGCTCTCGGCACTCGTCGTTGGCGCCTGCATGACCGCGCCGCTTTTCGCCGTGCTCGCCTTCATCGCGCATACGGGCAACGCCGTATTGGGCGGTGCCGCGCTCTTCGCGATGGGTATCGGCCTTGGCGTGCCGCTGATGATCCTTGGCCTGGGGGCGGGCACGCTGCTGCCGCGTGCGGGCACGTGGATGGATGGCGTGAAGGTGTTCTTTGGCGTCGTGTTGCTGGCGGCCGCGCTCTGGATCGTCTGGCCGGTGCTGGGCGCAATCGCGCAGATGTTGCTGGCCGCGCTCTGGCTGCTGCTGGCCGCCGCAGCACTCGGCCTATTCACGCCGAATGCGGGGCCGGCCAATGTCTGGCGCCGTCTCGGCCGTGGCGTGGGTGCGGCGTTCGCCATCTGGGCCGCCACGCTGATCGTCGGGCTCGCGGCGGGCTCGACCGATCCGTTGCGCCCGCTGGCGGTGCTGGCGGCACACGAGGGTGGGGCAGGCGCGTCGCAGACCGCGAGCGCCCAGGCCGATGCGCTCAGCTTCGCACCGGTGCGTTCGTCCGCGCAGCTCGATGCGGCGCTCAAGACGGCGGGCAAGCCCTCGATGCTCGACTTCTACGCGGACTGGTGCGTGAGCTGCAAGGAGATGGAGAAGTTCACGTTCAGCGACGCGCGCGTGCAGGCGCGCCTCGCGCAACTGGGGCTGCTGCGCGCCGATGTCACCGCCAATAGCACCGACGATCAGGCGCTGCTCAAACGTTTCGGCCTGTTCGGGCCGCCGGGCATCATCTTCTTCGACGCGAAGGGCAACGAAGTGCTGCGCGTGGTCGGCTATGAGAACGCCGATAAATTCCTCGCACGTCTCGATCGCGTGGCGACGCCGGGCGCGGGCGCCGATGCACAGACTCCTTCTGCCTCGACGGTGCCGCCGCGCAGCCTGTTCAACCTGCCCGGCGGGCAATCGTAAGCAGACCGCACGATCGTCACCCGTCACGGCAGCACAATCGAAAAAGGCACGTCTCGCGACGTGCCTTTTCACATGGCGTCCGACTCAGCGAAGCTTACTTCTGCGCACGCAACAAACGCGCTGCGTCGAGCGCGAAGTACGTGAGGATGCCGTCCGCACCCGCGCGCTTGAACGCGAGCAGCGATTCCATCATCGCCTTGTCGTGATCGAGCCAGCCGTTCTGCGCGGCGGCCTTGAGCATCGCGTACTCGCCGCTGACCTGATACACGAAGGTCGGGAAGCGGAACTCGTCCTTCACGCGGCGCAGGATGTCGAGATACGGCATGCCGGGCTTGACCATCACCATATCGGCGCCTTCCTCGATATCGAGGCGCACTTCGCGCATCGCTTCGTCGGTGTTGGCCGGGTCCATCTGGTAGGTCATCTTGTTGCTCTTGCCCAGATTCGAAGCCGAGCCCACCGCATCACGGAACGGACCGTAGAACGCCGAAGCATACTTGGCCGAGTAGGCCATGATCTTCGTGTGGATGTGGTTTTCGCTTTCGAGCATCTCGCGGATCGCGCCGATGCGGCCGTCCATCATGTCCGACGGCGCGACGATATCGACGCCCGCTTCGGCCTGCACGCGTGCCTGCGCAACGAGGATCTCGATGGTTTCGTCGTTGATGACGTAGCCGTTCTCGTCGAGCACGCCGTCCTGACCGTGACTCGTGTACGGGTCGAGCGCGACGTCGCACAGCACGCCCAGATCCGGGAAGCGCTTCTTGAGCTCGCGCACCGCGCGCGGGATCACGCCATCGGGATTGGTCGCCTCGATACCGTCGGGCGTCTTCAACGCCGGATCGACAACGGGGAAGAGCGAGAGCACGGGCACGCCCAACTCGACGCACTGCTCGGCCACGCCCATCAGCAGATCGATCGACACGCGCTCGACGCCGGGCATCGACGGCACGGCTTCGCGCACGTTCTCGCCCGCGATGACGAACACCGGGTAGATCAGATCGTTGGTGGTGAGGATGTTTTCGCGCATCAGGCGGCGCGAGAAGTCGTCACGGCGCATGCGGCGCGGACGATGATGCGGGTAGAAGCTCATGGCGGCGGATTATCTTGAAACAAAACGCGCTTTTGGAGCGCAGGAAACTTTTCAGGACAATGGTATATCATACCGATCGAGCGAGGCGCCTTGCGCCAGACTCCCCGCTTCTCCTCCCTGAGCGGGTGCCTGTCGTTTTTCGATAAGGCTGTTTAACCCGCCGGCACTTACGGCGGGTTTTTTTATGCGCGGCCAAAATTTGCGTTTTGCATGCAATTTGCTGCCGAAAACGGGCGAGTCCGCGCCGCGTACTGCCCCCTTATGTGGGCTTGCGCACGCTCGCGAGCAAAAAGCTGCTGAGAGGGGAGAGGGCGGTCAGAATTGACCGCGAAGGGGCGATCCGGAAGGCGCATGTGCGCGGGCCTGGCGCCCGATTCCCCAGGATGCGTCGAGGAATCTGGCGCCCGCCGCGCGTGGCCTCAGGAGGCGGATTCTTCCGTGGCGCCGGTATCGGCTTGAGGCACGATCCAGCTTTCGATGACCGCGTGCGCTTCGTCGAGCCCAACGCGCTTGAGCGCCGAAAAGAGCTGCGCGCTCAGCTTGCCTTGATAACCCTGCTTGCGATACTCGTCGAACGCCTTGTTCGTCTCGCGCAGCGCCAGCACGCTTTCCTGGCGAGTCAATTTGTCGCACTTCGTCAGCAGCGCGTGGATCGGTTTGCCGGTCGGCTCGAACCACTCGATCATGCGGCGGTCGAGCTCGGTGAGCGGGCGGCGTGCATCCATCATCAGCACGAGACCATTGAGTTGCGCGCGCGTTTGCAGATAGAGCGAAAGCAGTTGCTGCCAGTGCTGCTTGGCCGCTTCCGGCACTTCGGCGTAGCCGTAGCCCGGCAGGTCGACGAGGTAGCCGGACGGCTCGTCGGCCGGGCCCACCGAGAAATAGTTGATGTGCTGCGTGCGGCCCGGCGTCTTCGAGGCGAAGGCGAGGCGCTTCTGATTGCACAGCAGATTGATGGCGGTGGATTTGCCTGCGTTCGAGCGCCCGGCGAACGCGACCTCGGGCCGCGCCGTGGCGGGCAGGTCGCGCAAATGATTCACCGTTATGAAGAAACGGGCTTGATGCAGCAGGAAGGCCATCGTGAGGACCACAGTAGAAAAAAGCGAGGCGGCGGGTCCGCCAGGCCCGGAGGAGCCCGGGAAGGATCTGGAGATATCGGGGAGAGGCCCGACTGGCGCCGTTGCGCCTTGCGCGCTATTGTACAATGCGACGGTTTACTGAATACCCGTGAGGCCGGCGCGGGCCTTTCGAGCAGATCGGTCGCTGTCGTAGTTTGCAGAACCTGATTCCCACAAGACGAAACAAGGTGCGCGAATGAATCGACTGAGCAAGTCATTGAAAGCACTCGAATTTGCGATAGCGGCAGGTCTCACAGCAGGTGTTTCGATCATGGCGATGGCGGCGGACCCGGCGACCCCGGCCAAACCCGACCTCGCCCGCGGGCAGGCCATCGCGGCGCAAGTGTGCGCCGCCTGCCACGCCGCCGACGGCAACAGCGCGGGCGGCGCCTATCCCAAACTGGCGGGCCAGCACGCCGAATATCTCGTCAAAGAACTCAAGGATTTCAAGTCGCAGCCCGGTGGCAAGCCCCCTGCACGTAATAATGCAATTATGGCCGGCTTCGCCAGCGCGCTTTCCGATCAGGATATGATCAACGTCGCGGCCTGGTTCGCCTCGCAGACGCCCAAGCCCGGTTTCGCGCGCGACGCCAAGACCGTGCCGGAAGGCCAGAAGATCTGGCGCGCCGGGGTCGCAGACAAAGGCGTGCCGGCCTGCGCGGCCTGCCACGGGCCGACCGGCCAGGGCATTCCGATCCAGTATCCGCGTCTGTCGGGTCAATGGTCGGAATACATCGTCGCGCAGTTGCAGGCGTTCCAGCAGGGCACGCGCAATAACAACGAGCCGATGCGCCAGATCGCGCACCGTCTCTCGGATGACGAAATCAAGGCCGTCGCCGATTACGCAGCCGGTCTGCATTGAGCCGCTCGCGCGAGGCAGGCAGGCGGTCGGTCGAAGAACAAGAAAAGGGTGTGGGCGCCGTGAGGATGCGGCGGTCCTGCACCCTTTTTTGCTGTCATGCGTTGCCACAATGCGCCCCCACGCATGGCAGCGGGTTGGAACCAGAAGCGGAGTTTGAATGAGCGTCACCACGCAGGGTTTGCAGTTGAATGTCCGCCAGAAGGCGGTGAGAAGTGCGGTCGAGCTGCTCAGTTCGATGCGTTTCGCCATTTCGCTGCTGGTGGTGCTGGCGATTGCGAGCATCATCGGCACCGTGCTCACGCAGGACGACCCGTATCCCAATTACGTCAACCAGTTCGGCCCGTTCTGGGCCGACATCTTCCGCTCGCTGAGCCTCTACACGGTCTATAGCGCGTGGTGGTTCATGACCATCCTCGGCTTCCTGGTGGTGTCGATCTCGCTGTGCGTGATCCGCAACGGCCCGAAGATGATCGCCGACACGAAGAGCTGGAAGGACAAGGTGCGCGAAGGCAGCCTGCGCGCGTTCCATCACAAGGGCGAGTTCGCGCTCGAAGGCACGACGCGCGCAGAGACCGCGGCGACGCTCGGCAAGCTGGCGGGGCGCCTCGGCTACCGGTTCGTCACGCGCGAGAGCGAAGGCGCGACGCTGATCGCGGCCAAGCGCGGCGCGCTCACGAAGATCGGCTACATCTTTGCCCACCTCGCGATCGTGGTGATCTGTATCGGCGGGCTGCTGGACAGCAATCTGCCGATCAAATTCCAGATGTGGCTGTTCGACAAGACGCCGATCCGCAGCAATGCCGTCATCAACGACATCGCGCCGGAGCATCGCCTGTCACTGTCGAATCCGACCTTCCGCGGCTACGCGTGGGTGCCCGAGGGCCAGTACGTTTCCACGGCGATCCTCAATCAGCCCGACGGCTCGCTCATCCAGGATCTGCCGTTCTCCATCCAGCTCAACAAGTTCATCGTCGATTACTACTCGACGGGCATGCCCAAGCTGTTTGCGAGCGACATCGTCGTGATCGACCACAAGACGGGCCAGCGCATCCCGGCGCGCATCGAGGTGAACGAGCCGTTCGAATACGACGGCGTGTCGATCTACCAGTCGAGCTTCCAGGACGGCGGCTCGCAGATGCAGATGACCGCCTGGCCGATGGCGGGCGCCACCGCGAAGAGCTTCCCGTTCGGCGGCACCATCGGCAACTCGGCGCCGCTCAAGTTGCCAGCGGGCGAGAGCGTGCCGGGCGTCGACGGTCAGACCATCGAATTCGCCGATTTCCGTGCGATCAACGTCGAAAACGTCTCGAACGGCAGTGGCCAGAACGACGTGCGCGGCGTGGCGCATCAGACGCTCAAGGAAGCGTTCGACGAACGTCTGGGTTCGGGCGCCAAGACATCGAAGCCGCTCGACCTGCATAACGTCGGGCCGTCGGTGCAATACAAGGTGCGCGACAAGGACGGCCAGGCGCGCGAGTACAACAACTACATGCTGCCCGTCGATGTGGGCGGCGCGCGCATGTTCCTCGCGGGCATGCGCGAGAATCCGGACGAGGCGTTCCGCTACGTGCGCATCCCCGCCGACAGCGGCGGCACGATGAAGGAGTGGATGTTGTTGCGCGCGGCCTTCGAAGATCCGGCGCTGCGCGCCCAGGCGGCGCACCAGTTCGCGGTGCGTTCGGTCCCCGATTCGAATCGTGAGTTGCAGCAGCATCTGGAAGACAGCGCGTCGCGCGTGCTGACCCTGTTCTCGGGCACCGACCCGACCATGCAAGGCGCACCGAAGGCGCAGATGGGCGGCTTCCAGGCCGTGGCGGCGTTCATCGATAAATCGGTGCCCAAGGATCAGCAGGAAAAGGCCGCGGGCCTCCTGCTGCGCATGCTCGAAGGCGCGACCTGGGACCTCTGGCAGCTCGCGCGCGCCCAGGCGGGCGAGCCCGCGCTCGCGCCCGACGCCGAATCCGCGCGCTTCGTGCAGGACTCGATCAATGCCGTTTCGGACAGCTTCCTGTACGGATCGCCTGTCTATCTACAGCTCGATTCATTCAAGCAGGTGCAAGCTTCGGTATTTCAGTTGACGCGCGCGCCGGGCAAGAAAGTCGTGTATCTTGGCAGCCTGTTACTCGTGCTCGGCATCTTCTCGATGTTCTATGTGCGCGAGCGGCGTCTGTGGTTCTGGCTGAAGGAGCGTAGCGGGACGGACGGCAAGGGCGTCGATGTCATCATGGCGATGTCGACCGCGCGCCGTACGCTCGACTTCGAGAAAGAGTTTGCCCGTACCCGCGAAGCGGTCTCGCGCGCCCTGGGCACCAGGCCCGAGACTCCCGGCGCAGGCGACGGCGGGACGGACCGTACCCCTTGATCCACGCGATCCACGCGCATTTTTCGGATACTCAAGATCAACACCGGTAAGCCCATGGACTTGACTCAGGTTTCCTCTTCCGCAAAGACCCGCCGCGCCGACCGCGCGGCGGCAGCAGCGGCTCACGACGCGCACGGCGCGTCCGGTCTTCACGACACACTTTTCGACGAACGCCCCTTCCTGCGCCGCCTGACGGTGGTGGACTGGCTGTTCGCGCTGGCGATGGTGGCGGGCGCGGGTTTCGCGCTCTCGCGCTACCACGCGCACATGAACTACTACGACAAGCTGGTGCTGTGCGGCACGGTGCCCGCGCTCGTCGTGCTCGGCTGGCGCTGGAAGCCCTCGCGCCTCCTGATGGCGGCCATCGCGGTGATGTCGATCGGCGCGATCCAGATTTATCAGGGCGACCTCGCGCGCGCCGACCAGGCCTTCTTCCTCAAGTACTTCCTCTCCAGCCAGTCGGCCATTCTGTGGATGAGCGCGCTCTTCGTGCTCGCCACGCTGTTCTACTGGATCGGCCTGCTTTCCCGCTCGGAAACGGGTGGCGCGATCGGCACGAAGCTTACCTGGGCGGCGGTGCTGATGGGCTTCACCGGCCTGATGGTGCGCTGGTACGAGTCCTACCTGATTGGCGCGGACGTCGGCCACATTCCCATCTCGAACCTGTACGAAGTGTTCGTGCTGTTCAGCCTGATCACGGCGCTCTTCTATCTGTACTACGAGAAGCACTACGCCACGCGTGCGCTCGGCGCCTTCGTGCTGCTCGTGATCAGCGCGGCCGTGGGTTTCCTGATGTGGTACTCGATCTCGCGCGACGCGCAGCAGATCCAGCCGCTCGTGCCCGCGCTGCAGAGCTGGTGGATGAAGATCCACGTGCCGGCGAACTTCATCGGCTACGGCAGCTTCGCGCTCTCGGCGATGGTGGGCGTCGCGTACATCATGAAGGAGCGTGGTGTGCTGGCGGATCGCCTGCCCGAGCTCGACGTGCTCGACGATGTCATGTACAAGTCGATCGCCGTGGGCTTCGCGTTCTTCACGATCGCCACCATTCTGGGTGCGCTGTGGGCCGCGCAGGCCTGGGGCGGCTACTGGAGCTGGGACCCGAAGGAAACCTGGGCGCTGATCGTCTGGCTCAACTACGCAGCCTGGCTGCACATGCGCCTGATGAAGGGCTTGCGTGGCGGCGTGGCGGCCTGGTGGGCGCTCACGGGCCTGCTGGTCACGACCTTCGCCTTCCTGGGCGTCAATATGTTCCTGTCGGGCCTGCATAGTTACGGCAAGCTGTAACCGGATCAGACTCCAGAACGAACTAACCGCCGGATGCTTCGCGCACCGGCGGTTTTTTTTCGTGGTGACGGGAAGGATTGCGCCTGGCGCGCGTTAGCCCGCTTACAGGTCTTCGAATCATCGGATCGACAGGAGTCTCGACATGTGGGTCAAGCGCAGCAGCAGGATCATCCTCAACGGCGACGATATCGCCGCGCATGAGATCACGCCGCAAAAAGTGTTCGAACAACGCCGACGCTTCATGAAGGCGGCGGGCGCGCTCGCGCTCGGCGGGATGGGCGCAGGACTGGGCCTTTTCGATCCGCGCGACGCGTTCGCCACTTACGCTTCGCCCGACCCGAAGGCCATGAAGCTCGCGGCAAAGACCAACGCGAAGTTCGTCGCGCCCGACAAGGCCACGCCGTTCAAGGACGTCACGACCTATAACAACTTCTACGAGTTCGGCACCGACAAGGGCGACCCCGCCCAGAACGCGCACACGTTGCGGCCGCGCCCGTGGCGGGTGAGCGTGGAAGGGGAGGTCAAGAACGCCAAGGTCTACGACATCGACGAGATTCTCAAGCTCGCGCCGCTGGAGGAGCGGGTGTACCGCCACCGCTGCGTGGAAGGCTGGTCGATGGTGATTCCGTGGATCGGCGTGCCGCTGGCCGAGTTGATCAAGCGCGCGCAGCCCACCGGCAACGCGCGCTACGTGCAGTTCGTCACGCTCGCCGATCACTCGCAGATGCCCGGCCTCGCGGAGCCGATTCTCGACTGGCCGTACTCCGAAGGATTGCGCATGGACGAGGCGATGAATCCGCTCACGTTGCTCACCGTGGGTCTTTACGGGCAGGTGCTGCCGAACCAGAACGGCGCGCCGGTGCGCGTGGTGCTGCCATGGAAGTACGGCTTCAAGAGCGCGAAGTCGCTGGTAAAGATCCGTTTCGTGGAGAAGCAGCCGTCGACGAGCTGGAACACCTACGCATCGAACGAATACGGTTTCTATTCGAACGTGAATCCGAACGTCGATCACCCGCGCTGGAGCCAGGCAACCGAGCGACGCATCGGCGAGGACGGCTTTTTCACGCCCAAGCGCAAGACGATGATGTTCAACGGCTACGGCGATCTGGTGGCGTCGATGTATCAGGGCATGGATCTGCGCAAGAACTTTTGATGGATAGCTAGAGCAAGCAACGGAGCCCGACGATGGAATCGACGACCACACCCGCAAGCGGCACCGCCAGACGCGCACCGTCCGCCCGTGCCGCCGCCGCTGCATCGGCGGCGAATGGCTCGCGCTGGCTGCGCTGGGCCAAGGTCGCGGTGTTCGTCGCGGCGTGGTATCCGCTCGCACGTCTGGTGTTGTTCGGCGTGACGGACCGGCTGGGCGCGAATCCCATCGAATTCATCACGCGCTCGACCGGCCTCTGGACGCTCGTTTTTCTCTGCATCACGCTGGCCGTGACGCCGCTGCGGCGGCTTACGGGCTGGAACGCGCTGCTGCGCTTTCGCCGCATGCTAGGGCTGTACGCGTTCTTCTATGCGGCGCTGCACTTCACCACCTACATCTGGTTCGACAAGTGGTTCGACGTGGCCGCGATGCTCAAGGACGTCGGCAAGCGGCCCTTCATCACGGTGGGGTTTGCGGCGTTCGTGCTTTTACTCCCACTCGCCGTGACGTCGACGAAGGCGATGGTGCGCAAGCTGGGCCGCCGCTGGCAGACGCTGCACCGGCTGATCTACGCGATCGGCGTGCTCGCGATCCTGCACTTCTGGTGGCTGAAGTCGGGCAAGCACGATCTCGTGCTGCCGAAAATCTACGGCGCGATCATGCTGGCGCTGCTGGGCTGGCGCGTGGCCGTGTGGCTCGTGGGGCGCGTGAAGGCGCGGCAGACCTTGGGCGCCTGAACGTTCGCGCTCGCCGCAGGCAACAAAAAAGCGACGCACCTGGCGTCGCTTTTTTCATCGTATGAGGCAGTTCGCCCTTAGTCGGGCAGCAGATGCTCGCCGGCGAACAGTTGCTGCACGGTCTCGCGCTCGCGCGCGACATGCGCGCGCGTGCCGTCGACCAAAATTTCGGCAGCACGCGGACGCGTGTTGTAGTTCGAGCTCATCGTGAAACCGTAGGCGCCCGCCGAACGGATCGCCAGCACGTCGCCCGCTTCGAGCGCGAGCGTACGGTCGCGGCCCAGCCAGTCGCCGCTCTCGCACACCGGGCCGACGATGTCATAGGCGTGCGCGTCGCCCGCGCGCGGCGCGACCGGCTCGATTGCGTGATACGCCTCGTACATCGCGGGGCGTGCGAGATCGTTCATCGCCGCATCGACGATGGCAAAGTTCTTTTCCGCGCCCGGCTTCAGGAACTCGACCGTCGTGAGCAGGATGCCCGCATTGCCAACCAGCGAGCGGCCCGGCTCGAACCAGACCTCGCGTGTCTTGCCCGTCTTCGCGCCATGCGCGTCGATGCGATCGAGCACCGTGGTCACGAACGCGCCAATATCCGGCGGCGTTTCGTCGTCGTAGCGAATGCCGAGGCCACCGCCCACGTCGACGTGATGAATCGCAATGCCGTCCGACTCGATCTGGTCGACCAGTTCGAGCACCTTGTCGATGGCGTCGAGGTACGGCGCCACTTCGGTGATCTGCGAGCCGATATGGCAGTCGATGCCGACCACCTGCAGGTTCGGCATGGCGGCAGCCGCGCGGTAGGTCGCGCGGGCGTCCTCGAAGGCGATGCCGAACTTGTTCGACTTCAGGCCCGTGGAGATGTAGGGATGCGTCTTCGCATCGACGTCCGGGTTCACGCGCAGCGACACCGGCGCCTTCTTGCCGAGCGCGCCCGCGACGGCGTTCAGGCGATCGAGTTCAGGAATGGATTCGACGTTGAAGCACTTCACGCCTGCTTCGAGCGCCGTCTTCATTTCGTCGGCATGCTTGCCCACGCCCGAAAACACCGTGTTTGCAGCCTTGCCGCCTGCAGCCAGCACGCGCGCGAGCTCGCCGCCCGAAACGATGTCGAAGCCCGCGCCTTCGCGGGCGAACACGTTGAGCACGGCGAGATTGCTGTTCGCTTTCACCGCGACGTGGACCGCCGCGCGGCGACCCGAACAGGCGTCGGCGTACGCGTGCCACGTGGCCAGCAGCGCGGCGCGCGAGTAGACGTAAAGCGGCGTGCCGTGTTGTGCGGCGAGATCGGCGGCGGACACGCCTTCGACGAAGAGCTGGCCGTCGACGCGGTGAAAAGCGGGCTGGGTCATGCGAAGAATCAGGTTGAGCGCGCGAAGGCGCGGGTGCTTACTGGGCCGGTGCCGCGGCGGACGCCGGCTGTGCGCTGGCGGCGGATGCGGGTGCGGAATTCAGTTCGGGGTCCGGGGACAGCGAAAGCGGCGTGCCCGAGGTGTCGGGGATCGAGCCGGTCTGGGCGTCCGAGGCTGCGCGCGCCTGATCGTCGGGCTGCGTTTCGAAGTTGGGCTTCTGCGGCAGCGGCGGCACCGTCGGCATGTAGAGCGGGCCTTTCTGGCCGCAACCCGTGAGCGTCACTGCGCCGAGCGCGAAAGCGGCTAGAATCGCGGCGGACGTCGAAACGCGGGATGCCCGTGCGCGCATCCGGGAATTGACACGCATAATTGTCCCTGAATGATTAACCGGTGGAGTTTAGCATGCCCGATAGTGACTACCTGAGCCGCGCGGAGGCCGTGCTGGCGGCGGTGGAACGCGCCGTGGACGAGGCCGATGCCGACATCGAACTCGAACGCAGCGGCAACGTTCTGACGCTCGAATTCGAGAACCGCACGAAGATCATCATCAATCTGCAGCCGCCGATGAAAGAGATCTGGATCGCCGCGAAGGCGGGTGGTTTCCATTACCGCTTCATCGACGGCGTGTGGCACGACACGCGCACGGGCACCGAGTTCTTCTCGGCGCTCACGGCGTATGCGACCGAGCAGGCCGGCGAGCCGGTGAAGTTCGCACCGTGATGACGGGGTGACTTTGCGCGCGCAGCAATGAGCGCCAGAAAGCAGAACGGGCACCCCAGGGTGCCCGTTCTGCTTTTTGAAGCCTGCGCGGAGTCGGGCTCAGTGCCCGCGGAACAGGTTCATGATGTCTTCCTTTTCCTTGGCGTTGACCTGCTGGGGCTCAGGTGCGGCACCCGTGCCGGCCTCGCCGCCCGAGCCTGAAGAAGAGTCGCCGCTTGCAGCCGCCTGCAGCGCCGCCTGGCTGATGCCCACGGTCGAGACAAAGCCGTGGCCCGGAGTGGAGTCGGCGTAATAGAGCTCGTCGCCGAGCGTGACGACACCGTCGGGCATCGGCATCTTGTAGTCGGGCACGCCGTTGAGCGCCGTTTGCATGTAGTCGATCCACACAGGCAGGGCGAGGCCGCCGCCGGTTTCCTTGTCGCCAAGGCTGCGCGGGTTGTCGTAGCCAATCCACGCAATGGCCGCGAGCGTGTGCTGATAGCCCGCGAACCATGCGTCGCGCGAATCGTTGGTCGTGCCGGTCTTGCCGCCGAGATCCGTGCGCTTGAGGACGTTCGACTTCGCGCCCGTGCCGCGCTGGGCGACGCTCTGCAACAGGCTGTTCATGATGTAGGCGTTGCGCGGATCGATCGCGCGCGGCGCGTTTTCGCCCGCTACGAGCGGCTGCGCCTGCGCAACGACGCCACCGCGCTGGTCGGTGACCTCGGCGATCAGATACGGGTTCACGCGGTAGCCGCCATTGGCGAACACCGAGTAGCCGCCCGCCATCTGCAGCGGCGTCACGAGACCCGCGCCCAGCGCCATCGGCAGATAGGCCGGATGGCGATCCGCGTCGAAGCCAAAGTGCGTGATGTACTGCTGCGCGTACTTCGTGCCGATGTGGTTGAGGATGCGGATCGACACGAGGTTCTTCGACTTCATGAGCGCCGTGCGCATCGACATCGGCCCGTCGAAGCCGCCGCCGTAGTTCTTCGGCTCCCACGCCTGGCCGCCGGTTTCTGCGGCGCTGAAGAAGAGCGGCGCGTCGTTGATGACGGTGGCGGGCCCGAGGCCCTTGTCGAGCGAGGCCGAATAGATGAACGGCTTGAAGCTCGAACCCGGCTGGCGCCACGCCTGGGTCACGTGGTTGAACTTGTTCTTGTTGAAGTCGAAGCCGCCCACCAGCGCGCGGATCGCGCCGTCCTGCGGCACGACCGAAATGAACGCGCCCTCGATCTGCGGCAACTGCGTGATCGACCATTCGCCTGCGTTGTTGCGCGCCACGCGGATGATCGCGCCGGGCCGGATTTTCTGGCTCGGCTGCGCGCGCGTGCTCAACGCGAACTGCGCGAAGCGCAGGCCGTCGCCGGTGATGCTGGCATTGTTGCCGTCCATGAAGGTCGCCTGCACGGCCTTCGGGCTCGCCGCCGTGACCACGGCCGCGACCAGCTCGCCGTTGTCCGGGTGTTCGAGCAGCGCGTCGTCGATGGCCTGTTCGCGGTCGTCGGCGTCGGTGGGCAGGTCGATGAAGGCCTCGGGTCCGCGATAGCCGTGCCGGCGCTCATAGTCCATCAGCCCCTTGCGCAGCGCGCGGTAGGCCACGTCCTGATCGGCCGAATCGATCGTCGTGACGACGTTCAGGCCGCGCGTGTAGGCCTCCTCGTGGTACTGCGCGTACATCATCTGGCGCACCATTTCCGCCACGTATTCGGCGTGTACGCTGAATTCCTTGCCCTGGCCCTTGACCACGAGCGGCTGCGCGGCGGCTTCGTCGTACTGCTGCTGGGTGATGTAGTGCAGCTCCAGCATGCGCTCCAGGATGTACTCCTGACGCACCTTGGCGCGCTTCGGATTGACGACCGGGTTATAGGCCGACGGCGCCTTGGGCAGACCCGCGAGCATCGCGCATTCGGCGAGCGTGAGGTCTTTCAGATCCTTGCCGAAGTACACGCGCGCCGCGCTCGCGAAGCCGTAGGCGCGTTGTCCCAGATAGATCTGGTTCATGTAGACCTCGAGGATCTGATCCTTCGAGAGCTTCGACTCGATCTTGTAGGCGAGCAGCATCTCGTAGATCTTGCGCGTGTAGGTCTTCTCGCTCGACAGGAAGAAGTTGCGCGCCACCTGCATGGTAATCGTGCTCGCGCCCTGCGAGGCGTGGCCGTTGGTGAGCGCCACGATGCCCGCGCGCGCGATGCCCGTGAGATCGACGCCGCCGTGCTCGTAGAAGCGTGCGTCCTCGATCGCGAGGATCGCCTTCTTGAGGTTGTCCGGCACGTCCTGGAAATGGACGATGTCGCGCCGCTCCTCGCCGAATTCGCCGATCAGCACGTGGTCGCGCGTGTAGATGCGCAGCGGCACCTTGGGGCGATAGTCGGTGAGCGCGTCGAGCGACGGCAGATTGGGCGTGGCGACGATCAGCGCATAGCCGAGCACGAGCGCCACGCAGGCGAGCCCGCCCGCGATCAATACGAAGAAGCCGATGAGCAGCCGCGACCACCAGGGCCGACGGCGCTTCTTCGGCGCGGCGGGCTCGGGCGGCGTGGACGGCGGGACGGACGAGGGAGGCTGGGCTTCTTGCATACGGACACCGGAAAAACAGTCCCGCGATTATAGCCGTCCACCCTGGCGCGCTTTCGAAATGCTTACGCCTGAAGCAATGCGGGGCCGGGTTGCGCGCGGGGGCTGCGCAGGGGTACTGAAATATAGGAGCACTCTAGCTGCGTCTCGAATGCGCGAGAAGATCGGCGGCGGGACCTGCCGCAAACTTGCCGTGAAGATTGGCCATCTGGCCGAGTATTCGCCGCAGGCGCCGCTTCGCACAATTTCCCCCAGGGCGCGCCGCGAATGGTTCGCGGCGCCACGCACAAGGGAGGGTGGCGATGAGCCTGCTCAATCCACTGTTGTTGGGGGCACGCCGTTACGCGGCGGGTGTCGATGTGCACGCGCGCGGCGTCACGCTGGTCGTGCTGAGCCAGCGGGTATTCGGCGGCGGGCCGCTGCGCATCGAGTGGCTGGGTCGCGTGCCGCTCGCGCGCGAAGCGCTCGCGGGCGCGGAGATCGTCGATCGCGCGGCGCTGGTGGCGGCGCTTCAGGCCGCGTTCGGCGCCTTGCCGCGCGCCTGCGCCGAGGCCTCGCTGCGCTGCGCGATGGCGCTGCCCACGGGCGCGACGTTGCTCGCGTCCGTGCCGCTCGCGCGTCTGGCGGCGCACCCGCACGGGGTTGCGGAACCCGCCGACGCCTCGGGCCTCTACACGCAACTGGAGCCATTGGTGCTGGCCGAGGCGGAACGGGTCGCCGGGATCGAGCGGCACGAACTTGCCGTGGACTGGCGCGTGGGGCCGCTTGCGCTCGATTGCAACCTCGCCTGCGCGCAGGAGGCCAAGGTGATGATCGCGGCCACGGCGCGCGCCTATCTGGAGTCGCGCGTCGAATGCGCGGCGATGGCGGGCATCGCGCTCTGCGCGCTCGACGACGAAGGCCACGCCGCGCTGCGCGCGATGCGTCATGCGGCGGCCTTCGAGCTGCCGCCGCATGAGGCCTGGGCGGCGCTCTGGGTGGGATCGGACGGCGTGCACGGCTGGTTCCTCGCTGATGATTCCATCGTGCGTACGATGCGTTTTCCGGCGCTGGAGCACACCGATCTCGTCGAGGCGTTGCGCGATCTGGCGGGCAGCGAGCAGACCGGTTGCGCATTCGTGGCGGGCGATCTCGCCTTGCTGCGTGGCGTTCACTTTTCGCTCGCCGATATCGGCGACGTGCTCGGCTGCCCGGTGCTGCCGTTCGAATGCGCGCCGCTTGCCGACGCCGACCACCCGCTCGAAACCCATCTACTGCATGACCCGGCGTGCGCGGTGGCGTTCGGGCTCGCGATGCGCGGGGTGCACGAATGAGCGCGCGAATCCGGGATGACGGCTTCAACCTGTTGCCGTGGCGCCTCGCCGCCGTGCGGCGGCTTCACAGGCGGCGCGCGCTCGAATGGCTGGCGGCGCTCTCGATCGGCTGTGTGCTCGGGTCGGTCGTGGCGGGCTGGCAGGTGTTCGAGCGAGCCCGGGCAGAAGCGCGGCGCGCGAGCATCGAACAGCAGATGGCGCAACTGGGCGCACCGCTCGCGCAGGCCCGGCGGCTCGCCCGCGAAGCCGACGAACGTGCCGCCGCGTTGCGAGAGGCACAGCAAAAGGCGCGGCCGCTCACGCAACTGTTCGCGCTCGTCGAGGCGTTGGCGCAGGTGCGCACGGACGGCGTGGTGCTCGATCAACTCATTCAGCACGCCGACGAAACCGAACTCCATGCGAGCGCGACCGACGAGGCCACGGCGGCCGCGTGGCTCGGACGCCTGCACGCGCTCGGCGGCATCGAGGCGGTCAATGTGCGGGAGATGACGCGAGGGCAGGACGCCGGTAGCACCCGAACTGCCGCGCGCGATCGCATGACACAGGGCGCGCCGATCAAGGTGGTGGCGCGGCTCGTATGGAAGGGGGCCGCAGCGCGCGTGGCGAACAAAACGGTCGCGGTGCGCACCGTCGATGCAAAGGGGGCGAAATGACCGAGCTGAGTTCCGCTGCGCCGTTGATGGGTGTGCCCGCGTTCTCGCGCGGGCGCCGGGGCGCTTTCAGCGCGAGCCTGCGCGGCTGGCGGCCCTTGCATGCCTGGAGCGCGCGCCGCCGTGCGGCCTTCGCGCTGACGCTGGGCGTGGTCGCCGCCGTGCTGACGGGGGCCGCCTGCGTGACGATGGATGTGGGTGGGCGCGAAACCGCGGGCGTCGCGCTGGCCGACGCTCAGGCGCGGCTGGTGTCGGCGCGCCAGACGCTGGCACGCCTGCCTGCCCTGCGGCGCGACGCGCAGGACTGGCCGCAGCGCCCGCGCCACGGCAGCGCCGCCGACGACATGCGCGACGTCTCGCAACTCGCCGCGCAGGCGGGGCTCGCGCTCGTCGCTCTGGAACCCGTTTCGCCGGGCAGCGGCAAGATGCCGGTGTCGCGCGGGACGAAGCTCATGGCGCAGGGCAGTTTTGCGCAACTGCGTGATTTCCTCGATGGCCTCGCGGAACTGCCCGAACTCGCCGTGCCCGTGGAGCTGACGCTCAGGCGCGGCGCGGGCGGTCTCGCGATATCGGCGACGCTCCAGGTGTTCGACGGCTTGCCCGCGATCGCGTTTGCGCAAGATGCGCAGGACGGCGGTGCGTTGGCCGATCCCTTTGCGGATCGGTTGGGGCGTGCTTCGGGCGCTACGGAAGACGCGGCGATGCGGCTCGCGGGCGTGCTGGTGGAGCGCGGTCGCGCTGTTGCGCTGGTAGAGACCGCCTCGGGCACGACGGCGGTACAGGCTGGCACCACGCTCGCGGGCGCACGCGTGCTGGAAGTGAATCCGGCGCGTGTGGTGCTCGCGCTCGACGGTGCGACCCAGACGCTGCATTGGGCGGGGGCGGATCGATGATGCCGCGTGCGCTTGCCTTCGCGTTGGCGCTATCCTCGTCGGCCGCGCAGGCTGCCGTGCCGCCGCCGCTTCCCGTGTGGCGCACGGCTGCGGCGTCGGTCGCACGCTCCGAGGTGCCGCCGTTGCCCGAGGGTGAACCTGCCGCGTCCACCGGCTGGGTCGCAAATCCGTTCGCGTCCGGCAGTGGTGCTGACGACGGCGCCAGTGGCGGCGCAGTCGCGGCTCCGGTATCGGAAACGGCGGCCGCACCGACCGCAGCCACCGTTCCCGCAGCACCCGCCGCCGAACCGCTCGAAGGCCCGCCCACGCCGCTGCCCGCGGCGGCACGTCTGAGCGATGCGAAGCCAGGCGACGACGGTTTGCCGCCCGACCGGCCGATCTCGCTCAACTTCCAGCGCGCCGAGCTCACGGCCGTCCTGCACGCCTTCGCGCAGTTCACGAAGCTCAACATCGTCGCGAGCGAACGCGTGCGCGGTCAGGTGACGCTGCGGCTCGATCGCGTGCCGTGGCGCGCGGCGTTCGATCTGCTGCTGGCCTCGAACGGTCTCGCGCTCGAACGCACCGGCAACGTGCTCTGGGTCGCCCCCGCCGCGGATCTCGCCGCTCGCGAGCGCCAGCGCTTCGAGGCGCATGCACGCGCCGCCGACCTGGAACCGCTCGTGAGCCGCACCTTCGAGCTCCAGTACGCGCGCGCCGAGGATCTGCGCAAGCTGCTGAGCGGATCGGGCACGCAGCGCGCGCTGTCCAAACGCGGTGCCGCCGTGGCCGATACGCGCACGAATCTGCTCTTCGTCACGGATCTGCCCGCGCGCCTGGACCAGATCGCTGCGCTGATCCAGCGACTCGACGCACCGGCGCGCCAGGTGTTGATCGAAGCGCGCATTGTCGAAGGGGACGAAGGCCTGTCGCGCGAGCTGGGCGTGCGGCTTGGCGTGAGTCCGTACAACGTGGACGGCACCGTGCGCGGGTTGCGCGGCGGAACAGGCGACGGCGAAGGTAAGATGTTCGACCTCGGTGCGGGCGCGCTGAACGGTTTCGAGGCCGCGCAACTGGGTCTCACCTTGCTTGCCGCGCGCGCCACGCGCCTGCTCGACATCGAACTGAGCGCGCTCGAAGCCGAGGGGCGCGGGCGCGTCGTGTCGAGCCCGCGCGTCGTTACCGCCGACCGGACCAAGGCGGTTGTCGAGCAGGGCACCGAACTGCCGTATCAGGCCAAGGTCGGGCAGGGCGTGTCGGGCGTGCAATTTCGACGCGCCAGCCTGAAACTGGAGGTCGAGCCGCAGATCACGCCCGATGGCCGCGTGATCCTCGACCTCGACGTGGCCAAGGACAGTGTGGGCGAGCAAACCGCCGCGGGGCCGGCGATCAACACCAAACACGTGCAGACGCGCGTGGAAATCGAGGACGGCGGTACGGTCTCGATTGGAGGGATCGACGCGAGCGATGATCGCGATGATGTGACGCGCGTCCCGCTCCTGGGCAAAATACCGCTTTTGGGCGTGCTTTTTTCACATCGCGCCCATTGGGACAAACGTAGCGAACTGGTCGTGTTCATCACGCCGCGTGTCGTCAGCGCGGAATGAGCACCGCTCGCGCGACGCGTGCAAATGTCGCGCGCAATGTGTCCCCGAATGAGTGAAATGTCGCGCAGCGGGTCCAAAAGGGGCCGGACTGTGCGGCCCGCAGGCTCGACAACGCCGCCGCTTTGCCAGTAAGCTGCGGCACCAACCTTTCGTAGGAAACGCTGCAAGTGCGGGACGCAAACGCCAATGTATTTTTCGTAGGGCTCATGGGCGCCGGTAAGACGACCGTGGGCCGGGCGGTCGCGCGCCGGCTTGAGCGTCCGTTTTTCGACTCCGATCACGAGGTCGAGGCGCGTACCGGCGCGCGCATCCCGGTGATCTTCGAACTCGAAGGCGAGGCGGGTTTTCGCGAGCGCGAAGCCCAGATGATCGATGAGCTGAGCGCGCGCGAAGGTATCGTGCTCGCCACCGGTGGCGGCGCGGTGTTGCGGCCCGAAAACCGCACGGCGCTCAAGGAGCGCGGCTTCGTCGTCTATCTGCGCGCCCATCCGCACGACCTGTGGCTGCGCACGCGCCGCGACAAGAACCGGCCGCTGCTGCAGACCGAAGATCCCAAGGGGCGTCTCGAGGCGCTCTACGAACAGCGCGATCCGCTCTATCGCGAAGTCGCGGATTTCGTGCTGGAGACTGGCCGGCCGTCGGTGAACGGTCTCGTCAACATGGTGCTCATGCAGCTCGACATGGCGGGCGTTCTGCGTTCCCCGGCGCCCGAGTAGCGTTTTTCCCGCGCCGTCGCCCTACATCGCCGAGCCTCACCGTTGCGCCCCACACTTTGAACTATTGCCTGGCATGATTACCGTCAACGTCGAACTGGGCGACCGCGCCTACCCCATCCACATCGGCTCCGACCTGATCGGCCAGACGGCGCTGTTCGCGCCGCATATCGCCGGCAAGTCGGTGACGATCGTCACCAATACCGTCGTCGATCCGCTGTATGGCGACAAACTGCGCGGTGCGCTCGCGCCGCTCGGCAAGGACGTCAACACCGTCGTGCTGCCCGACGGCGAGGCCCACAAGAACTGGGAAACGCTCAATCAGATCTTCGACGCGCTGCTGACGTCGCGCGCCGACCGCAAGACCACGCTGATCGCGCTGGGCGGCGGCGTGACGGGCGACATGACGGGCTTCGCGGCGGCTTGCTACATGCGCGGCGTGCCCTTCATCCAGGTGCCGACCACGTTGCTTTCGCAGGTGGATTCGTCGGTGGGCGGCAAGACCGGGATCAACCACCCGCTTGGCAAGAACATGATCGGCGCGTTCTACCAGCCGCAGGCCGTGATCGCCGACATCGGCGCGCTGCGCACGCTGCCCGCGCGCGAACTGGCAGCGGGCGTGGCCGAAGTCATCAAGACGGGCGCGATCGCCGACGCGGGATTCTTCGACTGGATCGAGGCGAACGTGGACGCGCTCAACCGTTGCGAGCCTGCTGCGCTCGCGCACGCGGTCAAGCGCTCGTGCGAGATCAAGGCGTCGGTGGTGGCGGCCGACGAGCGCGAAGGCGGCCTGCGCGCGATTCTCAACTTCGGTCACACCTTTGGTCACGCGATTGAAGCGGGTCTCGGCTACGGTGAGTGGCTGCACGGCGAGGCCGTGGGCTGTGGCATGGTGATGGCGGCCGAACTGTCGGTGCGCATGGGCATGCTCGACGAAGACTCGCGCGCGCGGCTCGTCAATGTCGTCAAGGCGGCGCATCTGCCGCACGAGGCGCCGGCGCTGGGCGCCGAGCGTTACGTCGAGCTGATGCAGGTGGACAAGAAGGCCGAAGGCGGCGCGATCAAGTTCATCCTGCTCAAGCGCTTCGGCGAAACGCATATTGGCCTTGCGCCCGACGACGCCGTGCAGGCTACGCTGGCGGCCACGGTCAAGGGCTGACGTCAGCCGCCTGGCGTGCTGCGCGCGCTGAAGACATGGCGCGCGAACACGGCGGACAACATGCAGTGCCGATGTAAAGCTGAACGGCGGCCCACGCCCACGAGGCCGCGGCCGTCCACTTTGCGATCCTTGCGGAGGACCCGTTGAGCGACACCCGCAGCGACATCCGAGGCGCGGCAGACGACGAAGCACGCGCCGCAGGCATTCAGGCAGACCGTCCGGCGTTCGCGCGTCACGCGAGCGAAGCCGGGCTTGCACGCGGATTTGAAGCCGATACCCAGGCCGATATCGAATCCACACTCGAACCTGGCCTCGCGCCCTATGCGGCGCATTCCTCGCAGTCGCGCGGCCGCCGCTTCGCGGAACCCCCGCCCGCCGCGCGCAGCGAATTCCAGCGCGACCGCGATCGCATCGTTCACTCCACGGCGTTCCGCCGGCTCGAATACAAGACCCAGGTGTTCGTGAACCACGAAGGCGATCTGTTTCGCACGCGGCTCACGCACAGTCTCGAAGTCGCGCAGATCGCGCGTTCGGTGGCGCGCAACCTGCGCCTGAACGAAGACCTCGTCGAAGCGATTTCGCTGGCCCACGACCTCGGCCATACGCCGTTCGGCCATGCGGGCCAGGACGCGCTCAACGAATGCATGCGCGAGCATGGCGGCTTCGAACACAACCTGCAAAGTCTCGCGGTCGTCGACGAGCTGGAAGAGCACTATGGCGCGTTCGACGGGCTGAATCTCTGTTTCGAGACGCGCGAGGGCATTCTCAAGCATTGCTCGCGCGAACATGCGCGCCATCTCGGCGAACTGGGCGAGCGCTTTCTGCTCGGACGCCAGCCCTCGCTCGAGGCGCAGATCGCCAATATCGCCGACGAAATCGCCTACAACAATCACGACGTGGACGACGGGCTGCGCTCCGGCCTGCTCACCATCGAGCAGCTTGCCGAAGTCGAGCTTTGGCAAGATCACTACGATGCCGCGCGCGCCGAGTATCCGCACATCGATGGGCGGCGGCTAGTGCACGAGACCGTGCGGCGCATCATCAACACGCTGATCGTCGATCTGATCGGTCAGACGCGCCGCAATCTCGCCGTGCATGCGCCGCGCTCGCTCGACGACGTGCGCGCAGCACCCCCCATCGTCGCGCATAGCGAGCGCGTCGCGGCGCAGGCGGCCGCGCTCAAGCGCTTTCTGTACCGCAATCTGTATCGCCACTACCGGGTGATGCGCATGGCGAACAAGGCGCGGCGCGTCGTGAAGGGGCTATTCGAGACGTTCAGCGAGGATCCGCGTCTCCTGCCGCCTGCCTACCAGACGCACGACGAAGCGGCGCAGCCTCGCCTGATCGCGCATTACATCGCGGGCATGACCGACCGATACGCGCTCAAGGAGTATCGGCGTCTGTTCGTGGTGGGAGACGAGGTTTGAGATGCCGGGCGTCGGTACGCCGGGCGTCGCTACGCTCACCTGAACATCTGGAGTCGATTCAATGAAAACCTGGCCGTATCCGCGCGTCGCCGCTCATCGTGGCGGCGGCACGCTCGCGCCCGAGAACACCCTTGCAGGCCTGTGCGTGGGCGCGGGCTTCGGGCAGACGATGGTGGAGTTCGACGCGAAGCTTTCCGCCGACAACATCGCCTTCCTGCTGCACGACGACACCGTCGAGCGCACCTCGAACGGGCGCGGCGCGGCGGCGCAACTGCGTTACGCGCAGATCGCGGCTTTCGACGCGGGCAGCTGGTGCGATCCGCGCTTCGAAGGCGAGCACATGCCGACGCTCGCCGAGGCCGCGCAATGCTGTCGCGAGGAAGGGCTGGCGGCGAATGTGGAGATCAAGCCGTGCCCGGGGCGGGAAAAGGAGACGGGCCGTATCGTCGGTGCGGAAACGGCAAAGCTCTGGCTGGGCAAGAAAGCGGCGGCGGGCGTGCCGCCGTTGCTGTCGTCGTTCTCGTACGAGGCGCTGGCGGCCGCACAAGAGATCGCGCCTGACTTGCCGCGCGGCTTGCTGTTCGACCGGGTGCCCGACGACTGGCGCGAGCAGACGGGCGCGCTTGGCTGCGTCTCGCTGCACGCGAACCATCGGCATCTCGATCAGGCGCTCGTTGCCCGCGTCAAGGAAGCGGGACTGTTCATCCTCGCCTATACGGTGAACGAGCTTGAGCGCGCGCGCGAACTGGCTGGCTGGGGTGTGGACACGATCTGCACCGACCGTATCGATCTGATCGGGCCGCACTCGCTCGGCGGCTAAGTCGCGGCCCGGCCGGCCCGGCTCTCCAGCGCGCAAGCCAGGCAGCGCGCGCGGCCTCTGCAAAACGAAAGGTTCGTCTTAGCGGCAACGCGCGAGGATCGCGCCTGCGACCAGCGCGACGCCGCCCACGATGGCGATCGCTTGCCACGGGTTGGCGTGCACGTAATCGTCGGCGTTATCCATCGCTTCGCCCGCGCGTTCGCGCGCAGCGACCCGGGCGACTTCGAGGCGTTCGCGCGCCGCATCGAGGCGTTTGCGAACGTCCGCGCGCAGGGCGGCGGCGTCGGCCTGCGTGCCGTCGCCCAGCGTGGTTTCCAGCTCGCCGAGCAGCTCTCTCAGTTCGTCGGCGATGTCGGCGGCGGCGCTGCGGCCGCGGCGCGCAATGCGCTTCGCATGGCGGCCCGTGCGGGTCCAGGATTCTCCGAGGGCGTCTCGCGTGTTCGGGAATGCGCTCATGAAATGGCTCCGTTTTGGCAATCTCAGGTTCTGGGGCTCGCGGCGTCCGCACGAAAAAGGGCGGGACGCTCGAGAAGGAGTCCGAGTATTGCGCAAATCGGGTGCCCGGATCGCCAAGGTGCGCAAGGGAAAACGCCTACAGGTCCATCCGGCGGGGCTTTGCGGGCGGCGTGGCGGCCTTTTGCGGTTTTTCGACGCGCTTTGTTTGCGATAAATGATTACGGGGACAGCACGGTTTTTCCCAGAGGCATAGAATCAAGAAAAGCCGATCTGATTGTCAGGAACAACCAGTGCTGATGTAGGAGG
The DNA here is from genome assembly GCF_905220265.1 of Paraburkholderia sp. J67. NCBI lineage: Bacteria > Pseudomonadati > Pseudomonadota > Betaproteobacteria > Burkholderiales > Burkholderiaceae > Paraburkholderia > Paraburkholderia sp. J67. The sequence goes on along the minus strand of NZ_CAJMZK010000019.1, from coordinate 92,950 downwards.
GTGGTAGGAGGACGTGGAGCGGGAGACGGCAGACGCCGCACTCCGCCGGATGCCGCGAGGGCAGGGCGGAGGCGGCCGGGGAAGGCGGTGGACGTGCCCCGAAGCGCGAGGCGCTTCAGAACATGTAACCGACCTTCAGGTACGTGACGAGCGGGTTCAGGTGAATCTTCGCTTCGGCCTTCTGCGCGAGCACACCCACTTGCGTCTGCTTCTGCGTGTTGAGCGTTGCGATTACGCTGACCGGAATGTACGAAAGCGAGAAACCCGCGAACCAGTGCTTCGTAAAGTTGTAGTTAAAACCAACGTTGAACACCGGCGCCCAGGAACTGTCCGTCGAAACGCTGGTCGGACCCCCAACAGCAGCACTTTGGAGGAAGGCGTTACTGGTGATCTTCGCGTCGGAGAACGAAACATGCGTTACGCCGATGCCAAGGTACGGATGGAATTTCGCCTCAGGCTTGTTGAAGTAGTACTTGAAGAGAAGCGCAGGGCTCCAGAGTTTGGCGGTGCCAATCTTGCCGTAGGTACTGAGCGAGCCTTCGCCGTCCAGGTCGAACTTGGGGGGAATGCCCAGCTCGACTTCGGTGGCCAGGTGGTCGGTGATGAAGTAACCGAGGCTGAAGCCGAACGTGTCGGAGCTGCTGATGCCGGCACCCGTGCCCGGGAATGACTGGTTGACGGGATTGCCGCCGACGCTGTCGATCTTGAGCGCATCGCTGCCGTCTTGCGGCATGAAATGGAACCACCCCGTTGTAACGTAGAACGTGTTGGCCGATTGCGCGTGAGCCCCCGACATGCAGGCGAGCGCGCCGAGCGCTGCCAGCGCCTGTTTTAATTTCATATATGTGCTCCTCCATTAAAGGCCCGCCCATTATGAACACAACGTTTGCAACAAACCATATGCGACCGTTAGAGCTTTTTCCCTAAGCGCCGCGAGGTCTCCGCTTAAGTCGTACGCCCGCGAGAACAAGCGCTGGCGCGGCCTTGGCGGGTCTGCGGGTAATCACCAACGGACCAGGAAAATCGAGCATGGCACGGCTTGCACGTCTTTATGTCCCCGACCAGCCGCAGCATGTGATTCTGCGCGGACTGGATCAGCAGCCCGCATTCGTCGACGACCAGGACTACGAACTGTTCATCGACTGCCTGAAGGCAGCGGCGCGCGATCACCATCTTGCGGTTCATGCGTGGGTCTTGATGCCCGGCGCGGTGCAACTGCTCGTCACGCCATCCGACGAAGCGAGCCTTCCCAAGGCGATGCAGGCGGTCGGCAGGCGCTATGTGGCGCACTTCAACCGACGTTACGCGCGTCGCGGCACGCTCTGGGAAGGGCGCTACCGCGCGACCGTGATCGAGGGCGAGCGCTTCTTTCTGCTGGCGAGCCGCGTCGTCGAGCTGGCGCCGCTGCGCAGCCACCTCGTCACGGCGGCGGAGGATTACCGATGGTCGAGCTACCGGCATCACATCGGGCTCACCGTCGATAGCCTCATCACCGACCATCCGCTCTACTGGGCGCTCGGCAACACGCCGTTCGAGCGCCAGCGCGCCTATCGCGAACTCTGCGAGCAGCCGTTCGACGAGCGCGAAACCAATCAGCTGATGCAGGCCACCCTCAAGGGCTGGGTGCTCGGCAGCGATACCTACCGCGACTGGGCTTCGCGCACCGCGAACCGGCGCGTCTCGCCGTTGCCGCGTGGGCGGCCCCGCAAGGTGCGCGAAGCGCCTGGTGCGGCCGCGGCGCCGGTTGCGGCGGCAGGCGGTGCAGCTGCGCTCGGCGCGGCGCACACGGCGAGTGCGGGGACGGCCAGTGCCGGCGCTGTCGCGGCAGGCGGCAATGCGGGCGGGCAGGGTGCAACGCACGGCAGTCATTCTGGCCCCTTTTCATCGCCAGCTCCCGCCACGCAACCCGGTTCGAACGCGGCGGGCCACGCCGGTACACCGGTCGGTAGTGGTAGCGGCGCAACGCCAGGGGCAAATCCGGGTGGTTCGAGCGGCCATTCTGCGGGTTCGTCGCCTTCGAGCCCGGGAAGCACGCCCAGCTCGCCCACGGCCCATCAGGAGCACAAGCCAGGCACTGGCACACACTGATCCCGTTACGGATCAACGACTTAAAAAACAAACGGCATCTTCGGGTGCCGTTTTCTTTTGCCCAATTATGATACGGCCCCAATAAAAATACGACGCAATGCACCATGATGATAATTGGGGTCTAAACATGCAGTTTTATTTGCATGCCCTTGATTCGTCGCGTATATTCGCCTTTCGGCTCTCCTGGACGCACAACGCGGGAAGCCAGCATCGCCCGCGCAACGCCGTACAGCGGTCACGCAAGCGGCGGGAAAACAAAGTACGGAATCAACGGCCATCCCCTGGCCCCTCTTGGACGGTGTCCCCATGAACGATCGCCTGCAGCGCGCCGCGGTGCCCGCCGCGCAGGGTCTGTATGACCCGCAAAACGAACACGACGCCTGCGGCGTCGGCTTCGTCGCCCACATCAAGGGCAAGAAGAGCCACGAAATCATTCAGCAAGGTCTGAAGATTCTCGAAAACCTCGACCACCGGGGCGCCGTCGGCGCCGATCCGCTGATGGGCGACGGCGCGGGCATCCTGATCCAGATTCCGGACGCGTTCTACCGCGAAGAGATGGCCAAGCAGGGCGTGACGCTGCCGCCGTTCGGCGAGTACGGCGTCGGCATCATCTTCCTGCCGAAGGAACACGCATCGCGTCTCGCATGCGAGCAGGAACTCGAGCGCACGGTGCGCGCAGAAGGCCAGGTCGTGCTGGGCTGGCGCGATGTGCCGGTCGACCACGCCATGCCGATCTCGCCCACCGTGAAGGCGAGTGAGCCGCTGATCCGCCAGATCTTCATCGGTCGCGGCAAGGACGTGATGGTCACGGACGCGCTGGAGCGCAAGCTGTATGTGATCCGCAAGACCGCGAGCCACCGCATCCAGGCGCTCAAGCTCAAGCACGGCAAGGAATACTTCGTGCCGTCGATGTCGGCGCGCACGGTCGTCTACAAGGGTCTGCTGCTGGCGGGCCAGGTCGGCGTGTACTACCGCGACCTGCAGGACGAGCGCGTCGTGTCGGCGCTGGCGCTCGTGCACCAGCGCTTCTCGACCAACACGTTCCCGGCATGGGAGCTGGCTCACCCGTACCGCATGATCGCCCACAACGGTGAAATCAACACCGTGAAGGGCAACGTGAACTGGCTGAACGCCCGTACCGGCGCGATCGCCTCGCACGTGCTCGGCGACGACCTGCCGAAGCTGTGGCCGCTGATCTACCCGGGCCAGTCGGACACCGCATCGTTCGACAACTGCCTCGAACTGCTGGTGATGGCGGGTTATCCGCTCGTCCACGCGGTCATGATGATGATCCCGGAAGCGTGGGAACAGCACACGCTGATGGACGAGAACCGCAAGGCGTTCTACGAATACCACGCAGCGATGATGGAGCCGTGGGACGGCCCCGCCGCGATCGCCTTCACGGACGGCCGCCAGATCGGCGCGACGCTCGACCGTAACGGTCTGCGTCCGGCGCGCTACATCGTCACGGATGACGACCTCGTCATCATGGCGTCGGAAGCGGGCACGCTGCCCATCCCCGAGTCGAAGATCGTCAAGAAGTGGCGCCTGCAGCCGGGCAAGATGTTCCTGATCGACATGGAACACGGCCGCATCATCGACGACAAGGAACTCAAGGACAACCTCGCCAACGCCAAGCCGTACAAGAGCTGGATCGACGCCGTGCGCATCAAGCTCGACGAGATCGAGCCGAAGGCGGAAGACGTCGCGACCGCGCGCGCCGAAGCCGCCGTGCTGCTCGACCGTCAGCAGGCGTTCGGCTACACGCAGGAAGACCTGAAGTTCCTGATGGCGCCGATGGCGATGTCGGGTGAAGAGGCCGTCGGTTCGATGGGCAACGACTCGCCGCTGGCGGTCATGTCCAACAAGAACAAGACGCTCTACAACTACTTCAAGCAGCTGTTCGCGCAGGTCACCAACCCGCCGATCGACCCGATCCGTGAAAACATGGTGATGTCGCTCGTGTCGTTCATCGGCCCGAAGCCGAACCTGCTCGACACCAACAACATCAACCCGCCGATGCGTCTCGAAGTGTCGCAGCCGGTGCTCGACTTCAAGGACATCGCGAAGATCCGCGCGATCGAGCAGTACACGGGCGGCAAGTTCAGCAGCTACGAGCTGAACATCTGCTATCCGGTGGCCTGGGGCAAGGAAGGCATCGAAGCGCGTCTCGCGTCGCTGTGCGCGGAAGCCGTCGATGCGGTCAAGTCGGGCTACAACATCCTGATCGTGTCGGACCGCCGCGCGGACCGCGACAACGTCGCGATTCCCGCCCTGCTCGCCACTTCGGCGATCCACTCGCACCTGGTCGAACACGGCCTGCGCACGAGCACGGGTCTCGTCGTGGAAACGGGTTCGGCGCGTGAAACGCACCACTTCGCGTTGCTCGCGGGTTTCGGCGCGGAAGCCGTGCACCCGTACCTCGCGATGGAAACGCTCGCGCAGATGGCGCAGGGCCTGAAGGGCGATCTGTCGGCGGACAAGGCCGTCTACAACTTCACCAAGGCAGTGGGCAAGGGCCTGCTCAAGGTGATGTCGAAGATGGGCATCTCGACGTACATGTCGTACACGGGCGCGCAGATCTTCGAAGCAGTCGGCCTCGCCGACGAGCTGGTCAACAAGTACTTCAAGGGCACGGCCTCGAAGGTCGGCGGCATTGGCCTGTTCGAAGTGGCGGAAGAAGCGATTCGTTCGCACCACGATGCATTCGGCGACAACCCTGTGCTCGCTAACATGCTCGACGCGGGCGGCGAGTACGCGTTCCGCGTGCGCGGCGAAGACCACATGTGGACGCCGGACGCGATCGCCAAGCTTCAGCACTCGGCGCGCAGCAACTCGTACCAGACGTACAAGGAATACGCGCACCTGATCAACGATCAGACGAAGCGTCACATGACCTTCCGCGGTCTGTTCGAATTCCGTATCGACCCGGCGCGCGCGATCTCGATCGACGACGTCGAGCCGGCCAAGGAAATCGTCAAGCGCTTCGCGACTGGCGCGATGTCGCTCGGCTCGATTTCGACCGAAGCGCACGCCACGCTCGCCGTTGCGATGAACCGCATCGGCGGCAAGTCGAACACGGGTGAAGGCGGCGAAGACGAGAAGCGTTACCGCAACGAGCTGCGCGGCATTCCGATCAAGAACGGCGACACGATGCGTTCGATCATCGGCGACGAAGTCATCAAGGACATCCCGCTCAAGGATGGCGACTCGCTGCGCTCGAAGATCAAGCAGGTGGCGTCGGGCCGCTTCGGCGTGTCGGCGGAGTACCTGTCGTCGGCCGACCAGATCCAGATCAAGATGGCGCAGGGCGCCAAGCCTGGCGAAGGCGGTCAGCTGCCGGGCCACAAGGTGTCGGAATACATCGGCAAGCTGCGTTACTCGGTGCCGGGCGTGGGTCTCATCTCGCCGCCGCCGCACCACGACATCTACTCGATCGAAGATCTGGCACAGCTGATTCACGATCTGAAGAACGTGAACCCGGTCTCGTCGATCTCGGTGAAGCTGGTTTCGGAAGTGGGCGTGGGCACGGTGGCAGCGGGTGTGGCGAAGGCGAAGGCCGACCACGTCGTGATCGCCGGTCACGACGGCGGCACGGGCGCGTCGCCGCTCTCGTCGCTCAAGCACGCTGGCACGCCGTGGGAACTCGGTCTGGCGGAAACGCAGCAAACGCTGGTGCTGAACCAGCTGCGCGGCCGTATCCGCGTGCAGGCCGACGGTCAGATGAAGACGGGCCGCGACGTGGTGATCGGCGCGCTGCTCGGCGCGGACGAATTCGGCTTTGCGACGGCGCCGCTCGTCGTCCAGGGCTGCATCATGATGCGCAAGTGCCACCTGAACACCTGCCCGGTCGGCGTCGCGACGCAAGATCCGGTGCTGCGCGCGAAGTTCTCGGGTCAGCCCGAGCACGTCGTCAACTTCTTCTTCTTCATCGCTGAAGAAGTGCGCGAAATCATGGCGAATCTGGGTATCCGCAAGTTCGACGATCTGGTCGGCCGCGCGGACCTGCTCGACACGCGCCGTGGCGTGGAACACTGGAAGGCGAAGGGTCTGGACTTCTCGCGCGTGTTCTATCAACCGTCGGTGGGCGAAGACGTCGCACGCAAGCACGTCGATACGCAAGACCACGGTCTGGACAAGGCGCTCGATCACACCCTGATCGAGAAGGCCAAGGCCGCGCTGGACAAGGGCGAGCACGTCTCGTTCATCCAGCCGGTGCGCAACGTGAACCGTACGGTTGGCGCAATGCTCTCGGGCATGGTCGCGAAGAAGTATGGCCACGACGGTCTGCCGGAAGACTCGATCCATATCCAGTTGAAGGGTACGGCGGGTCAGAGCTTCGGCGCGTTCCTCGCACGCGGCATCACGCTGGATCTGGTGGGCGACGGTAACGACTACGTCGGCAAGGGCCTGTCGGGTGGCCGCATCATCATCCGTCCGACCAACGACTTCCGCGGCAAGTCCGAAGAAAACATCATCTGCGGCAACACGGTGATGTACGGCGCACTCGAAGGCGAAGCCTTCCTGCGCGGCGTGGCGGGCGAGCGTTTCGCGGTGCGTAACTCGGGCGCGACGGCGATCGTCGAAGGCACGGGCGACCACGGCTGCGAATACATGACGGGCGGCACGGTGGTGGTGCTCGGCGAGACGGGTCGTAACTTCGCGGCCGGTATGTCGGGTGGTATCGCCTACGTCTACGATCCGGACGGTTCGTTCGCCGGCAAGTGCAACCGCTCGATGGTCGCGCTCGACCCGGTGCTGCAACAGGCCGAACAGGAACGCACCGTGGACCGCGCGCTGTGGCACGCGGGCCAGACCGACGAAGCGCTGCTCAAGGGTCTCATCGAGCGTCACTTCCAGTTCACCGGCTCGCCGCGTGCGAAGGCGCTGCTGGAAAACTGGGATGCGTCGCGCCGCCAGTTCGTGAAGGTGTTCCCGACGGAATACAAGCGCGCACTGGGCGAGATTGGCGCGAAGAAGGCCAGCCAGGAAAGCCTGGCCGCCTGATTCACGCGACGACGACTCCATGACGAAGCGCCCGCTGCGCGACTTGAAAACGCAGCGGCGGGCGCGGTCCCCCTCACCGAATAGATTAGATAGACGAGAACCAAATGGGTAAGGCAACCGGTTTTCTCGAGTTCGAGCGCCAGCATGAGGCGTACGAAGCACCGCTCACGCGCGTGAAGCACTACAAGGAATTCGTCGCGGCACTCTCCGACGCCGACGCGAAAGTCCAGGGCGCACGCTGCATGGACTGCGGCATCCCGTTCTGCAACAACGGCTGCCCGGTCAACAACATCATTCCGGACTTCAACGACCTCGTTTTCCATCAAGACTGGAAGAACGCGATCGAAGTCCTGCACTCGACCAACAACTTCCCCGAGTTCACGGGCCGCATCTGCCCGGCACCCTGCGAAGCAGCGTGTACGCTCGGCATCAACAACGACCCGGTCGGCATCAAGTCGATCGAGCACGCGATCATCGACAAGGCCTGGGCCGAAGGCTGGGTCGCGCCGCAAGTCGCGAAGCACAAGACCGGCAAGAAGGTCGCCGTCGTCGGTTCGGGCCCGGCGGGTCTGGCTACGGCGCAGCAACTCGCGCGCGCCGGTCACGACGTGACCGTGTTCGAGAAGAACGATCGCGTCGGCGGCCTGCTGCGTTATGGCATCCCCGACTTCAAGCTGGAAAAGTGGCTGATCGACCGCCGCATGCGCCAGATGGAAGCCGAAGGCGTGACGTTCCGCACCAATGTCTTCATCGGCAAGGGCGAACTGCCGGCTTACATCGGCAACACGGCGAAGGAAACCATTTCGCCGGACGAGCTGAAGGAACAGTTCGACGCCGTGGTGATCGCGGGTGGTTCGGAAACGCCGCGCGATCTGCCGGTGCCGGGTCGCGAGCTCGAAGGCGTGTACTACGCGATGGACTTCCTGCCGCAGCAGAACAAGGTCAACGCCGGCGACAAGCTGCCGAACCAGCTGCTCGCGAAGGGCAAGCATGTCGTCGTGATCGGCGGCGGCGATACGGGTTCTGACTGCGTGGGCACGTCGAACCGTCACGGCGCGAAGAACGTGACGCAGTTCGAACTGTTGCCGCAACCGCCGGAAGCCGAGAACAAGCCGCTCGTGTGGCCGTACTGGCCGGTCAAGCTGCGCACGTCGTCCTCGCACGAGGAAGGCTGCTCGCGTGACTGGGCGGTCGCGACCAAGCGCCTCGAAGGCAAGAACGGCAAGGTCGAGAAGCTGATCGCCGCGCGCGTCGAGTGGAAGGACGGCAAGATGGTCGAAGTGCCGGATTCGGAATTCGAAATGAAGGCCGATCTGGTGCTGCTCGCGATGGGCTTCACGCAGCCGGTGTCGCCGGTGCTCGAAGCGTTCGGCGTCGAGAAGGATGCGCGCGGCAACGTGCGCGCTTCGACCGAAGGCGAGAAGGCGTACTACACGTCGGTGGACAAGGTGTTCACGGCAGGCGACATGCGCCGTGGCCAGTCGCTCGTCGTGTGGGCGATCCGCGAGGGCCGTCAATGCGCACGCTCCGTCGATGCGTTCCTGATGGGCAGCACGGAGCTGCCCCGTTAAATCCGGTGCGTTCTGTCGGTTTCGACAGAACGTGCGGGAGACGGCAGGAGACACAACGCGAAAAAGCCGGGCATCCGTGAGGATGACCCGGCTTTTTTACGTCTGACGGCAGGGTTACCATGACGCGATTGGCCGACTGATTGCCCGACTGTTCGACTCTGCGAGGCTGCCGATCATGTCCGAAGCGCGCGAGACCCGTAGTGAGCCCCCCGCCGAGGCGCAGGAGTGGAAGCGCTGCTTCGTCGCGCTTACGCCCGATGCGCCCTCGCGCGACGCGCTGGCCGCACTCGATGTGCCGCCCAACGCGCGGCGCGTGCCCTACGCGCAACTTCATCTCACGGTAGCGTTCATCGGTGCGATGTCGTTCGCGCAGGGCGAAGCGCTCGTGCAGCGACTCGCGGAACCGATGGCGCAAGGTCTTGCGCCGCTGCCGCCCGCGTCGGTGACGAAGATCGAATGCTGGCCGGGCCATGCGCAACCGCGCCTGCTGGTGGCCGTGCTGGCGATGTCCGATGCGTTCACGGCGCTTGACTGGCGGGTGCGTTCGTCGATGGGGGAGGTCGGTTTGTCGCTCGATGCACGCGCGTTTCGCCCGCATGTGACGCTCGCCCGCTTCGCGCGGGACGCGCACGGCGGGCCACCTGCGAGCAACGGCGCGGCACTGCCGCCGTTGCGGTTCACCTCGCTCGTGCTGTATTCGAGCACGCTCGCGAAGCAGGGCGCGCGCTACCAGGCGCTCGCGAGCATGCCGGTTTAGCGCGCCGGGTCTAGCCTCGGCGCATGAATTTCACCGCCGATATCGCGTCAACGTCAGCCCATCGAGATCTATCTCCGGCGCACGCTGCGTGACGAGATCGGCTAGCACGCGGCCCGAGCCCATCGACATCGCCCAGCCGGTCGAGCCATGACCGACGTTGAGCCAAAGGCCGTCCACACCCGACGCGCCCAGCAGCGGCGCACCGTCCGGCACCATCGGCCGGCGCCCGACCCAGAACTGCGCCGACGAAGGCGTGGCGGCGTGCGGGAACCAGTCGTCGAGCACCTTCATGAGCGTCTGCAAGGCCTGCTCGCGCAGCGTCGTGCGATGGTTGCCGAGTTCCGCCGTACCCGCCACGCGCAGATACGGCCCGAAACGGGTGATCGCGGTCTTGAGCGATTCGTCCATGAGTGCGGCGCGTGGCGCCTTCTGTTCATCGACCACGGGCAGCGTGGCCGAATACCCCTTCACCGGATAAAGCGGCACGCGCACACCGAGCGGCGCGACCAGCGCTGCGCTCTCCACACCGAGCGCGACCACCACGGCGTCCGCGCTCAAGGTTTGTGGCGCGGGGTTGCTCGCTGGCTCGCTCAAATCGGCGGGGCGCAGCACTTCGGCGGGCGCGCGGCGCTGCTCGCGGCGGTTGCGCGCTTCGCGCCCTGGCACGGGCCGCACGCGTACGCCGGTCACCTTGCCGCCCGCGGCTTCGAGCGCGAGCACCTCGGTATCGAACACGAACTTCACGCCGTTGCTCTCGCACACGGCGCGCAACTCGCGCGTGAAGCGCGCGCAGTCGCCGGCTTCGTCGTCGGGCAGATAGATGCCGGCCAGCGGCTTGATGCGCGACCACGCAAGACCAGGCTCCACCTGTGCGCAGGCGGCGGCGTCCAGCTCGCGATACGCGATGCCCGCGTCGCGCAGCACGCCGAGCGCCGGTTGGGCGAGTTCGAGATCGGCGTCGCTGCGAAAGAGTTGTAGATAGCCCTGGCTACGCCCGTACTCGAACGCATGCTGCGCACGAAACGCGTGCAGGCAAGCGCGGCTGTAGTACGCGATGCGCTGCATGCGCTGCTTGTTGACGCGAAAGCGCGCGAGGTCGCATTCGCGCAGCCAGCGCGCGATCCAGCGCCATTGGGCCGTATCGAGGGCGGGCCGGAAGATCAGCGGCGAGGTGGGCTTGAGCAGGTACTTGAGGAGCTTGGCCGGCATGCCGGGGGCGGCCCACGGCGTGACATAGCCGGGCGCGATCACGCCCGCGTTGCCGAAGCTCGTGCCGAGCGCGACGCCCGGCTCGCGCTCGATGACCGTGACGTCGCAGCCGCGTTCGCTCAAATACCACGCAGTGGCGACGCCGATTACACCGGCGCCGAGGACGATCGTTTTCATGCCGGTCGTAGCGTAGGGGACGGACGGTATTGCAGCACGTTCAGGCTCATTGTGCAGTGGAATCCGCAGAAGGTTGAGCGCTCGCTTTCGCGTGGCCCGGATGGGGGGAAAGCTCCAGCACCTTGCCTTTGGTTTCGGGCAGGCACAGTGCGGAAACAATCACGAGCAGATAGCCCGCACCGGCCACCGTACCGATCGCCTTGACGAGCGTGGTGGTGTGCGCGAGCGTGCCGACGAGAATCGGGAAGAACGAGCCGAGACCGCGCCCGAGGTTGTAGCAAAAGCCCTGACCCGAGCCGCGGATCGCGTTCGGGTAAAGCTCGGAGAGATAGGCGCCGATGCCCGCGAAAATGCCCTGCACGACGATGCCGAGCGGGAAGCCGAGCATGAGCATCGCGGTGTCGGTGATCGGCAGCATCGTGTAGGCCATGCCGAGCGCGAACGAGCCGATCGCGAACAGGATGAACGAGGCGCGCCGCCCGATCTTGTCGCACAGGATCGCGCCCACGATATAGCCCGTGAACGAGCCGACGATCAGCACGATCAGGTAGCCGCTCGTGTTGAACACGGACAGATGGCGCACCGTCTTGAGATAGGTGGGCAGCCAGGTGGTGATGGCGTAGTAGCCGCCCAGCATGCCGGTGCACAGCGCGCTGCCCAGCAGCGTCGTCTTCAGATGCGCGGGTGCGAAGATCTGCAGGAAGTGGCCGTGCGTTTCGCCGCGTTCGCGCGCCTCACGCGTCGCGAGGAACACCTCGGGGTCGCTCACATTGCGGCGAACGTAGAGAATCCACAGTGCGGGCAGGATGCCGATCCAGAAGCACGCGCGCCACGCGTAGTCTTCGGGCAGGAGCGCGAAGAACGCCCAGTAGAGGATCGCGGCGGCGGCCCAGCCGAACGACCAGCTGCTCTGCACGGTGCCCACGGCCTTGGCCCGATGCTGCGGCGAGCGGATCGTCTCGGCCATCATGATCGTCACGACCGACCATTCGCCGCCAAAGCCGATGCCCTGCAAGGTGCGCGTGACGAGCAACTGCCAGAACGAGTGCGTAAAGCCGGAAAGACAGGTGAAAAGCGCGAAGGTGGCGATGGTCCACTGCAAGACGCGCACGCGGCCGTAGCGGTCGGCCAGGACGCCCGCGAGCCAGCCGCCGACGGCCGACGAGATCAGCGAACTCGTCGCGATCATGCCCGCTTCGCCCTTGGTCATGCCCCAGGCGGCGATCAGCGATGGGATCAGGAACGAGTAGATCATGAAGTCGAACGCATCCACCGCATAGCCGCCGAAGCCGGCGTACAGCGTGCGGCGCTCGCGTACGTTCAGTTCACTGAACCATTGGAATGAGCCCATCGCGCGTCGTCTCCCCCTCGTTTGTTGTGCGTGCCACGGCCGGGTGGGGCGGCGGGTGGCGGCTGTGCATCTGCTGCGGTGTCCGGCGTGCCGGCGGCAGGATGGCGCCTATTCTACGGTGCGATGTGCCGCGTAGGCGAGGGGCTTTGAAAGCGGGATGTCGGGCGGCGTCTCGCAGGGCGCGGCCCACGTCAGAAAATTCGGTAGCGAGCGAATGAAAGTGCGCGTGCTGCTACGCTTTAGCGGCGTGTTAGCCGAGCGTCAGGCCGCCATCGACGTGGATCGTCTGGCCCGTGATGTGACGTGCGGCGTCGGAAAGCAGGAAGGCGATGAGTTCGGCGATGTCGGCGGGATCGGCCACACGGCCGAGCGGCGTGAGTTCGGCCGCGCGCGCCCATGCGGGTGCGTTTTCAGCTGTCGGCCCAGCGTCCTTGCGCGTGTAGCCCGGCGCGACGCAGTTCACGGTCACGCCGTGCGGCGCGAGTTCGGCGGCGGCCGTTCGGGCGAGCGATTCGAGTGCGGCCTTGGCGGCGGCAGTGGCCGCGAAAGGCGCATCGGCGCGATAGCGGTGCGCGACGAATGAGCTGAGCGCCACCACGCGGCCCCGCGCCGAATCGACAAGCGCGGGTCGGGCGGTGCGCACGAGAGAAGCGAACGCGGCTGGCATGGCGGCAAAAGCAGCACTGAGTGCGTCGTCTTCGAGTGTCGCCAATGCCTGGCGCTGCGCATGTCCCGCGTTGGCGACGAGTTGATCGAGCGCGCCGAAGTGCGCGAGCGTGGTGTCGACCAGATGCGCGGCGGCGCCCGCTTCGGCGAGATCCGCATAGGCCGTCGCGCAGATCGCACCGTGTGTTTCGCACTAGCGCGCGATGGCGGCGAGACGTTCGCGCGAAGCGTCGTCGGTGCCACGCGCGTGCAGCATCAGCGCGAGCGATGACGCAACGTCCGATGCGGCGAGTCGGCGGGCCAGCGCGGCCCCGATGCCGGAGCCCGCGCCAGTGATCAGCACGACGCGCCGCGCGTCACTCATGCCGCGACCCGCTCTTCGGGCATGCGCTCGATTTCGAGCGTTTCGTGGTGGTACGCCTCAAGCGACTCGCGATGCGCGACGCTCACGATCGCCGCCTTGGGCAGGCGTTCGACGAAGAGCTTGTAGAGACGGCCTTCGTTGTCCGGGTCGAGCGCGCTGGTCGCTTCGTCGAGGAACAGATAGTCCGGCTTGTGCAGCAGCACGCGCGCACCCGCAAGCCGTTGCTGCTCGCCCGGCGAGAGCACGCGCGACCAGTGCGCCGACTCGTTCAGGCGGTCGGCATACTCTTCCAGACGGCAGGCGCGCAGCGCTTCGCGGCAGTCCTCGTCGCTGTAGTCGGCGGCGGGCGAGGGGTAAGTGAGCGCCGCCTTGAGCGTGCCGATCGGCAGATAGCTTTGCTGCGGGATGAACATCATGCGTGCGGCCACGGGCGCGTCGATCGAGCCTTCGCCGAACGGCCAGAGGCCGGCGAGCGCGCGCATCAGCGTGCTCTTGCCTGCGCCCGACGGGCCGCGCACGAGCCAGCGCGAGCCGGGCTTGATGGCGACGTCGCGCACTTCCGAAAGCGGTTTGCCATTCGGCAGCGAGAGCTTCAGATGTTCGGTGGAGAGTTCAGTTGCATCGACGTAATGCAGGTTGATGCCGCCGTGCTCCGTGGCGGGCGAAACGCTTTCCTTCAGGCGCGGCGAGTGGACCACGCGCACGAATTCGCGCAGACGGTTCACGGTGGCGCGCCATTCGACGAGGGTGGCGTAACTGTTGATGAACCAGGAGAACGAATCGCTCACGGTGCCGAAGGCCTGCGAGATCTGCATCAGCACGCCGAAGGTGAAGGCGCCCGCGAAGTAGCGGGGAGCGGCCACCACGAGCGGGAAAATGATGGCGATCTGGCCGTAGAAGCTCAGCACGAAGGTGAGGCGCTTGGTGTACTTCATCACGCGCCACCAGTTCTCGCGGATGTGCGCGAACAGGCCCTGGGCATTGCCGCGTTCGGTGTCCATGCCGTCGTAGAGCGCGATCTGCTCGGCGTTTTCGCGCAGGCGGATCAGGCCGAAACGGAAGTCGGCTTCTACCTTCTGTTGCTGGTAGTTGATCGACACCAGCGGATGGCCGACCTTCTGGATCACGAGCGAGCCGAACACCGCATAGAGCGCAGCGGCCCAGACCATGTAGCCCGGAATCGTGATGGGCGTGCTGCCCAGCGCGAAGGTGAGCGCGCCCGCGAGCGACCACAGGATCGTGATGAACGAGACCAGCGTGACGACCGTGGAGAGCAGGTCGAGCGTGAGCGAGAGCGTGGTCGTGGCGAACGATTGCAGGTCGTCGCTGATACGCTGGTCGGGGTTGTCGGCGAGGCGGTCGCGCTCGATGCGGTAGAACGCGCCCTGGCCGAGCCACTCGCTCAGGAAGCGTGTGGTGAGCCACTGGCGCCAGCGAAAGCCGAGCATCTGGCGCAGGTAGCGCCCGTACACCGCGAGAATGATGAAGCCGAACGCGAGCACGGTGAAGATCATCAGCAGATGCGGGAACTGCTTGACGTCCTTGTTCTGCAGGGCGTTGTAGAAGTCCGCGTTCCAGCTGTTGAGCCGCACGTTGATCCACACGACGAGCAGGTTCATCACGATGATCGCGACGAGCAGGCCCCAGGCGATCCAGCGTTCCTCGGAGACCCAGTAGGGCTTGATCAGGCTCCAGGCCGTGATCCGGTGATGCTCGTCCTGATCGGGCGTGGCGCGGGGAGTGAGGTTGGTCATGTGCGTCCTGATGTTGTGCCGGCCCGCGGCCGGAGTCGACGATGCCCGCCAAACCTGGCGTAGTGCGTGCGCCGTGGCATGTTGGCGCTGCGATTCTGTCGCGCAGCGCTTAAGCCAGTCTTAATCGGATTTGCGCCCGCGCGGCGATCGGGGGCTCATTTTCCCACTGTCCGCCGCCGCCATGCAGCTTGTCCCCGGCTCAGCGCATTGTGCCAGAGCAGTGATTGTGCGCCCGCCCCCGCGGTTTGCGGCGCGCGCGCCTTTTGTGGTCTAATGGCCGTTGACGAAACAGGGGTGCTTCACCGGTATGCCGGGCATGCCGCAGTGAGGCTGAGAGAGACCCTTCGCACCCGATCCGGGTAATACCGGCGCGGGAAGTTTCCGGAAAGTCTTGCAGGCGCTTTCGATCAATCGAAGCGGGTCGCTCAGGCGAACCGCGTTTTCCATTGTTCGGGCGTCCAGATTCCCGCCGGGCATTCCGTGCCGCGCACAGGCAGTTTCGCGCGTCGCATCGGTTGCACGGCCGGCCTTGCCAGCCGGTTTCGTCCTTGGGTACGCATGCTTGTTGCCGTACGGAAAGGATACGATGACCGCCTCTTCTTCTTTGCACTCCGATCATTCCCCAGTTGCTGGCGTTCGCACGTCCGCGCCGCCTGATTTCGCCGTTCTCGGCGGCGGGCTGAGCGGGCGTCTCGTCGCCTGGCGGCTCGCCGGCGCGGGACATCGCGTGGCGCTCTACGAGCGTGGCGGCCCCGAGGGCGGGGAAGCGGCGGCCTGGGTCGCCGCGGCCATGCTCGCGCCGCTCGCGGAAGCGGCCGTCGCCGAATTGCTGATCACCGAACTGGGCGTCGCCTCGCTCGAAACCTGGCCGCGCATCCTGGCCGAGTTGCCCGAGCCGGTTTTCTTCCAGCGCAATGGCACGCTTGTGGTCTGGCATCACGCCGATCGCACCGAAGCACCGCTCTTCGAGCGCCGTGTGCGCGCCAACGCGCCGCGCGAACTCGCCGATGCGCACTTCACGACGCTCCAGGGCGCGCAACTCGACGCCGCTGAGCCGGCGCTCGCCGGGCGCTTCGCGCGCGGTTGGTTGCTCGACGGCGAAGGTCAGCTCGACAACCGCCAGGCGCTGGCCGCGCTGGCCGCAGGCCTCGCGCAGCGCGGCGTGGAAACGCACTGGCACACCAGCGTGGACGACGCCAACCTGCCGCCCGCGCGCGTGACGATTGATTGCCGGGGCTTGGGCGCGAAGCCCGCGCTGCCCGCATTGCGCGGCATCCGCGGCGAAGTCGCGCGCGTGCACGCCCCGGGCATTGGCCTCACGCGCCCGGTGCGACTGCTGCATCCGCGCTATCCGCTCTATATCGCGCCGAAGCAGAACGATCTCTACGTGATCGGCGCCACTGAAATCGAGGGCGAGGACCGTTCGCCCGTGAGCGTGCGCTCGGCGCTCGAACTGCTGAGCGCGGCCTTCGCCGTGCATCCGGCGTTCGGCGAGGCGCGCATTCTCGAACTCAACTCGCAGTGCCGCCCGACGTTGCCTGACCATCGCCCCGCGCTCATCTGGGACGGCGGCGCGACGCTGCGCGTGAATGGCCTCTACCGCCACGGTTTCATGATCGCGCCCGCTGTGGCCGACGAAGCCGTACGCATGGCCGAAGCGCTGCTGGCGGGACGTCTTGCCGATGCCGACACTTTCGAGGCGCTGCGCGGCGATTCGCGCTGGCCTTCGATGCTGCACGCAAGCGAAACCCAGCGCACTCACGCGAGCGTTTGAGCGAGCGCCTCGAGGCGCCAACACTGAAATACAGAGACCGGGGCGCGCGATTTGCGCCTCGCACGATTCACACGAAGTCAGACGATTTGCCATGGACATTCAGATCAACCAAAAGCCGCTCACGCTGCCCGAGGGCGCGACCGTCGCCGATGCGCTTACCGCCTTCGGCGCGCGTCCGCCGTTCGCCGTCGCCGTGAATGGCGATTTCGTCGCGCGCGGCCAGCATGGTGCGCGCACGCTTTCGGCGGGCGACCGCCTCGACGTCGTGAGCCCGGTGGCCGGCGGCTGATCCCCGGCTCGCGCCGAACCATCGCCCTCGCCACCCGCCAAGGATTCCACGCCATGACCAACCGACCCACCGCCGACGCGCTCACGCTCTACGGCGAAACCTTCCAGAGCCGCGTGCTGCTTGGCACCTCGCGCTATCCGTCGCTGCAATCGCTGTCCGATTCGATGGAAGCCGCGCGCCCCGGCATGATCACCGTTGCGCTGCGCCGCCAGATGAACGACGGCACGGCCGAAGCCGGCTTCTTCGATCTGCTCAAGCGCCACGGCGTGCCGCTCCTGCCGAACACGGCGGGCTGCCTCACAGTCAACGAAGCCGTGACCACGGCCCACATGGCGCGCGAAGTCTTCGACACCGACTGGATCAAGCTCGAACTGATCGGCGACGACTACACGCTTCAGCCCGACCCGGTCGGCCTGATCGAAGCCGCCGCGCGCCTCGTGAAGGACGGCTTCAAGGTGCTGCCGTACTGCACAGAAGATCTCGTGATCGGCCGCCGCCTGCTCGACGCGGGCTGCGAAGCGCTGATGCCGTGGGGCGCACCCATCGGCACCGGCAAGGGCGTGATCAATCCCTATGGCCTGCGCGTGCTGCGCGAACGGCTGCCCGATGTGCCGCTGATCGTCGATGCGGGGCTCGGCCTGCCGTCGCACGCCGCGCAAGTGATGGAGTGGGGCTTCGACGGCGTGCTGCTCAATACGGCCGTGGCGCAGGCGACGCATCCCGAGGCGATGGCGCGCGCGTTCGCGCTGGGCGTGGAGGCGGGCCGCACCGCGTATCTCGCCGGGCCGATGGCCGAGCGCGAAGCCGCTGTGGCGAGCACGCCGGTGGTCGGCATGCCGTTCTGGCACCAGGATGGAGGCAAGTGATGACCGACACGCTACGACTGAAGGACCGCGAACTGTTCTGGCCGCCCGCCGACGAACTCACCGAAACCACCGAGCGCATCCGCGCGAAGCTGGGCGACTGGCCGGCGACGCTCGCGCCGTGGCGCCTGTGCCTCACGGCGCCTGATACACCCAATGGCGGCGACCTCATCGTCGTGACCGACGCCGCGCCGCATCTGGCGGACATCGCGCGCTGGATGACCGAAGGCGCGGGCGTGATCGAGGCGAAAAGCGATGATCCGGCTGCTGCGCAGGTCACGCTGCATCTGGGCGGCGAACGCTATGCGCTCGAAGGCACGCTGGCCGAGGACTGGATCCCGGCGCTGGCGGCCTTCCTCGACTGCGGCTTCGATCCGCACGACGCGCTCGTGCTGGCGCTCGCCTGGCGCGACGGCGACGAACAGAAGGACGACGCCTGGCCGGTCGATATCGCGCGCTTCCCGCGCGTGCTCGGCCTGCCCGACGCGCCCGCGCGGCCTTTTGCGACCTGCCCGCAGAAGCTCGGCCTCTATCCGGTGCTGCCGACGGCCGACTGGGTCGAGCGCGTGCTCGACTTCGGCGTGAAGACCGTGCAGTTGCGCAGCAAGCAGCCCGAATCTCCCGAACTCACGCGCGAGATCGAGCGCTGCGTCGCGGCGGGCCGCAAGCACGACGCGCAGCTCTTCATCAACGATCACTGGCAGGCGGCGATGGCCGCGGGCGCATATGGCGTGCACCTCGGCCAGGAAGATCTGCGCGAAGCCGATCTGAACGCGCTGGCGGCCTCGGGCGTTCGCCTCGGGTTGTCGACGCATGGCTTCTTCGAAATCCTCACGGCGCTGCACTTCCGCCCGAGCTATATCGCTTGCGGCGCGGTGTTCGCCACCACGACCAAGTCGATGCCGACCGCGCCGCAGGGCATGAAGCGCCTCGCGCGCTATGTGCAGCTGCTTGACGGCGTGGTGCCGATGGTCGCGATTGGCGGCATCGACGGCGCAGTGCTGCCGGAAGTCCTCGCCACTGGCGCGGGCAGTGCCGCAGTGGTGCGCGCGGTGACCGAGGCGGCCGACCCGGCTGCCGCCGTTGCTGCGCTGCGCAAAGCGTTTACGCAATAATGGCCCGGCCTCGCAGCATGTCGCGCTCCCGGTAAATCGGGGCGCGAAGCGGCGGGGAGCGAGCAGGCACGGGCGCTTCGGGCGCCCGCGGCCTGTATCCGCGGTACTGGGCGCGTCAAGGCAGCAATTCCACGATGGCCCTATAATCCCGCCTTCGTGTAAATGGACCTGTCAGCTTACGTGCCCTCATCCTCTGAGACCTTTCTGGAGCTGCGCGACGTCGACTTCGGCTATAGCGATCGGCTCGTCCTGTCCGGACTGAACATGCGCTTTGGCCGCGGTCAGGTGGTCGCGGTCATGGGCGGCTCGGGCGGCGGCAAAACCACGGTGCTGCGCCTGATCGGCGGCCTCGTGCGCGCGCAGCGCGGCCAGGTGCTGTTTCAGGGCCAGGACGTCGGCAAGCAGTCGCGCGAAGGCCTTTACGCGCTGCGCCGCAAAATGGGCATGCTGTTCCAGTTCGGCGCGCTGTTCACGGATATGTCCGTGTTCGAAAACGTCGCCTTTGCCCTGCGCGAACACACCGATCTCCCCGAAGAGCTGATCCGCGACCTCGTGCTCATGAAGCTCAACGCCGTGGGTCTGCGTGGCGCGCGCGATCTCGCGCCTTCGGAGATCTCGGGCGGCATGGCGCGCCGCGTGGCGCTGGCGCGCGCGATCGCACTCGACCCCGAACTCATGATGTACGACGAGCCCTTCGCAGGTCTCGACCCTATTTCACTCGGCATTACCGCGAACCTCATCCGCACGTTGAACGACGCGCTCGGCGCGACGTCCATCCTCGTCACGCACGACGTGCCGGAGTCGTTCGCCATTGCCGACTACGTGTATTTCGTCGCGAACGGCAAAGTGCAGGCGCAGGGTACTCCTGCCGAGCTGCGCGCCTCGACCGATCCGATCGTGCGCCAGTTCATCGACGGCGCGCCGGACGGCCCGTTCCGCTTTCACTATCCGACGAACGTGCCGCTCGACGCGGACTTCGGCATTGGCGGAGGCCGTTCATGATCGGCGCTATCAGCTCGGTCGGCCGCTCGGTGCTCGACTCGATTTCGCGCGCGGGCCATGCCACGCGTTTCTTCGTGCGCCTCGTGCTGGAATTCTTCCCGCTGTTGCGCCGTCCGCGTCTTGTCACGAAGCAGATCCACTTCGTCGGTAATTATTCGCTGCTGATCATCGCGGTGTCGGGGCTGTTCGTCGGCTTCGTGCTGGGTCTGCAGGGTTACTACACGCTCAACCGCTACGGTTCCGAGCAGGCGCTCGGGCTGCTGGTGGCGCTGTCGCTCGTGCGCGAGCTTGGCCCCGTGGTCACGGCGCTGCTGTTCGCGGGCCGCGCGGGCACGTCGCTCACGGCCGAAATCGGCCTGATGAAGGCGGGCGAGCAACTGACGGCCATGGAGATGATGGCGGTCGACCCCGTGCGCATCGTGGTGGCGCCGCGCATGTGGGCGGGCGTGATCGCCATGCCGATTCTCGCGGCCATCTTCAGCGCGGTCGGCATTCTGGGCGGCTATGTCGTGGGTGTGCTGCTGATCGGCGTCGACGCGGGCGCGTTCTGGTCGCAGATGCAGGGCGGCGTCGACGTCTGGGCCGATGTGGGTAACGGCGTGATCAAGAGCATCGTGTTCGGGTTCGCCGTCACCTTCACCGCGCTGTATCAAGGTTACGAAGCGAAGCCCACGCCCGAAGGCGTGTCGCGCGCGACCACCAAGACTGTCGTGTACGCATCGCTTGCGGTGCTCGGCCTCGACTTCCTGCTTACTGCGCTGATGTTCAGCTAAGGCTTCGGCCAGGGACGCCCCCATCGCGGTGCGGCGTCCGGGCCACGCGGCAGACGCCCGGGTCGGGCGCCGCCGCAACGGATTCTCATTGGGATGACGATGAAAAAGACTGCTCTCGACTTCTGGGTCGGCCTGTTCGTGGTGCTGGGCTTCGTTGCGCTGCTGTTTCTCGCGCTGAAGGCCGGCAATATGAGCTCGCTTTCGTTTCAGCCGACCTACGCCGTGAAGCTCAAATTCGACAACATCGGCGGGCTCAAGCCGCGCGCGGCTGTGAAAAGCGCGGGCGTGACCGTGGGCCGGGTGACGTCGATCGGCTTCGACTCCAACACCTATCAGGCGCTCGTCACGATCAATCTGGACCAGCAGTACCAGTTCCCGAAGGACACGTCGGCGAAGATCCTGACGGCGGGCCTGCTCGGCGAACAGTACATCGGGCTGGAGCCGGGCGGCGACACGGAAATGCTCAAGGGTGGCGACACGATCTCCATGACGCAGTCGGCGATCGTGCTCGAGAACCTGATCGGTCAGTTCCTCTACAGTAAGGCGGCCGATTCGGGCGCCTCGAAATCAGGCAGCAGCGCGGGTAGTAGCGCAGGCAACGGGGCCGCGAACGGGGCGGCAGGCGGCGAGAGCGCCGCACCGGCGCCGGCCGGGTCCGGCGCGGCTGCCCAATAAGGAGAAAAAAATGATCACCACACGCATGCGCGCCATCACGATCGGCGTAGCGGCGCTCGCGCTGACGGCATGCTCGACGGTGCAGACGCCGTCGAAGGACGATCCGTGGGAAGGCTTCAACCGTACGATCTACACCTTCAATGACAAGGTGGATCAGTACGCGCTCAAGCCGGTCGCGAAAGGTTACGTGAAGATCACGCCGAAGCCGGTGCAAGACAGCGTGACGAACTTCTTCGCCAACATCGGCGACGTCTACAACGCGGCCAACAACTTCATGCAGTTGAAGATCACCGATGGTGTCGAGGACATCATGCGGATCGTGATCAACACGGTCTTCGGTGTGGGCGGCCTGTTCGACGTGGCGACGCTCGCGAAGCTGCCCAAGCACAACCAGGACTTCGGCCTGACGCTCGGCCACTATGGCGTGCCGGCGGGTCCGTATCTCGTGCTGCCGCTGTTCGGCCCGAGCACGGTGCGTGACGGCGTGGGCCTCGTGGGTAACTACTTCATCAACCCGCTGACCTATGTGGATCCGGCGGCGTTGTCGTGGGGTCTCTACGGCCTGAACGTCGTCAGCACGCGCGCGAATCTGCTGGGCGCGAGCGACCTGCTCGAAGGCGCGGCGATCGACAAGTACTCGTTCGTGCGTAACACCTACCTGCAACGCCGCCGTTATCAGCTCTCGGACGGCCACACGTCGTCGAATCTGCCCGATTACGGCGATGGCGCGCCGCCGCCGAACTACGGCGAGCCCGACGACGGTGCGGCCGGTGCTGCGGGCGCGGCCGCGCCGGCATCGGGCACTGCGCGTGCGGCTACGCCGAGCGCGGCCAGCATGCCGCCGGCTTACCCGAATGGCGCGCCCGCCACGCTCGAAGGACCGGCTGGCGCCGCGGCGCCCGTGCAGGCCTCCGGAGCGGAAGCGCCGTCGGGTGCTTCGGCGACCAGCGTCCCCGGCGATCAGATGATCCCGCCGGCGCGCATCGGTTATCCGGGGATGCTGAAACTGCATTGAGCGCGAGCTGAACCCGTCATCGGATGCTGCGCCGCCGTGTACATTCACGCGCGGCGCTTGCCATCCCTGGGTCATACATGTGACGTAACAAGTCGAAACGCTTGTCGCAGTTTCCTGGCACTTCTTGACTCAGTGCGATAGAACTCGCGTGATATTGTTGGCGTCCAACGGGGCGTATCTCCCCATCTTGCAGGACTCGATATGAAAAAATTCCTTCTGTTTCCGCTTTTCGCCATGTTCTTTGCGTTTGCCGGCACCGCGTCCGCGCAAACGGTCGACACCAGCAACCCTGACGCGATGGTCAAGACCATCACCCAGCAGGTCATGGACCAGATCAAGGGCGACAAGTCGATCCAGTCCGGCGACATCAGCAAGATCACGCAACTCGTGAACGAGAAGATCCTGCCGTACACGGACTTCCGCCGCACCACCCAACTCGCGATGGGCCGCAACTGGCGCACCGCCACGCCGGACCAGCAGCAACAGGTCATCGAACAGTTCAAGACGCTGCTGATCCGCACGTACTCGGGCGCGCTCGCCCAGGTCCGCGACCAGCAGATCGAATACAAGCCGTTCCGCGCGAACCCGGACGACACCGACGTCGTGGTCCGTTCGACGGTGCTGAACAACGGCCAGCCGATCGAGCTCGACTACCGTCTCTACAAGACGCCGCAAGGCTGGCGCGTGTATGACATCAACGTGCTCGGCGCATGGCTGATCCAGGCGTACCAGCAGCAGTTCCAGGAAAAGATCCAGCAAGGCGGCGTTCAAGGCCTGATCTCGTTCCTGACGCAGCGTAACCAGCAGCTCGCTTCGGGCAAGGCTGCTTCGTGAGCGATCGCTTCGCCATCGGCGCCACGCTGACCCACGAGAGCGCGAACGCCGCGCTCTCGGCGGGCCTCGCGCAGATCAAGGCGGGCGCCACCGCCGTCGATTGCACGCCGCTTACGCACTTCGACTCGTCGGCACTCGCGGTGTTGATCGCCTGGCAGCGCGCCGCGCGCGAACGCGGCGCCACCCTCAGCGTCCTCAATCTGCCCACCGCGCTCGCGGCTCTCGCGCGCGCTTACGGCGTCGATACGCTCTTGCACGAGCGACATTGACGCGCGCCGGTCTTGCGGCGCGCAGCCCCGACACCTTGCCGTGGGCCGCTGTCACCGCAAGCCGACGCATCCCAATCTCCCTGTTCAGACCGAGGTCGGGTCGGGCTTTCCGACTTGGCCTATAATCAAACGTTTTTTGGGCGTTGCCCCCGGTTTGCGTGGGTGGCGAAAACGGCTTCAAGCCGTCCCCAATAAGGTTTCCCCGCGGTCTTCCCCGCAGCATTGATGCACTTACCGGCCGCGCCGTTCAAGACGGGCGGCGTCTGAGTCATGCCAGCCATAGAAATCCGCAACGTCAAGAAGCGCTACAAAGAGCTTCAGGCGCTCAAGGGCGTCAGCTTCACGGTCGAAGAAGGCGAGTTCTTCGGGCTGCTCGGCCCGAACGGCGCGGGCAAGACGACGCTCATCAGTTGCCTCGCAGGCCTTGCACGGCCCGACGAGGGCACGATCGCGGTACGCGGTCACGATGTCGTCGGCGACTACCGCAACGCTCGTCGCAATCTGGGCGTCGTGCCCCAGGAACTCGTATTCGATCCGTTCTTCACGGTGCGCGAGACGCTGCGCATCCAGTCCGGCTATTTCGGCCTGCGCAATAACGACGCGTGGATCGACGAGGTCATGGCCAATCTCGACCTCACCGAGAAAGCCGACGTCAACATGCGCGCGCTGTCGGGCGGCATGAAGCGCCGCGTGCTGGTCGCGCAGGCGCTGGTGCACCGTCCGCCCGTGATCGTGCTCGACGAGCCGACCGCCGGTGTGGACGTCGAATTGCGCCAGACGCTCTGGAAGTTCATCGCGCGCCTGAATCGCGAAGGGCACACGATCGTGCTCACCACGCACTATCTCGAAGAAGCCGAAGAGTTGTGCGACCGCATCGCCATGCTGCGGCGTGGCGAGGTCGTGGCGCTCGAGCGCACCAGTTCGCTGCTGCAACGCTTCGCGGGCACGCAGTTGTATCTGCGCTTCTCGGAAGGCGCGCTGCCCACGGAGCTGCGTTCGCTCGAAGTCGACATCTCGAACCTGCCCAACAGCAACGGCAACCAGCATCTGCTGCGCCTGTCGAGCTACGACGAGGTCGAGCGCATCCTGTCGCTGTGCCGCGCCAACGGCTGCAAGCTCGAAGAGATGGAAGTGCGCAAGGCGGATCTCGAAGACGTCTTCGTGCAGGTGATGAACGGTCCGGAAGTGATCGAGGGGCTCGCATGAGCGGTTTCCGTACGCTGTTTTACAAAGAAGTGCTGCGTTTCTGGAAGGTCGCTTTCCAGACCGTGCTGGCGCCAGTCATCACCGCGCTGCTCTACCTGACGATCTTCGGCCACGCGCTGCGCGGTCACGTCGAGGTCTATCCGGGCGTGGAGTACACGAGCTTCCTGATTCCGGGCCTCGTGATGATGAGCGTGTTGCAGAACGCCTTCGCGAATTCGTCGTCTTCGCTGATCCAGTCGAAGATCACGGGCAATCTCGTATTCGTTCTATTGCCGCCGCTGGCCGCATGGGAGATGTTTGGGGCTTACGTGCTCGCCTCGATCGTGCGCGGCCTCGCCGTTGGCGCGGGCGTGTTCGTCGTGACGATCTGGTTCATTCCGATGAGCTTCGCCGCGCCGCTTTACATCATCGCCTTCGCGGTGCTCGGCTCGGCGATTCTCGGCACGCTCGGCCTGATCGCCGGGATCTGGGCCGAGAAGTTCGACCAGCTCGCGGCGTTTCAGAACTTTCTTATCATGCCGCTCACGTTCCTTTCGGGCGTGTTCTATTCGACGCATACGCTGCCGCCGGTCTGGCGCGAAGTGTCACGGCTTAACCCGTTCTTCTACATGATCGACGGCTTCCGTTACGGGTTCTTCGGCTTGTCCGATATCAACCCGCTCGCAAGTCTGGCGATCGTTTTCGTCTTTTTCGTGGTGCTGGCCACGCTCGCGATGCGTCTGCTCGCAAGCGGCTACAAGCTGCGCCACTAAGCGTATATCAGGCAGGAGCATTAACCATGTTGCCGACTCCGGAACAGGTCAAGCAGTACATCTCGGCAGGACTCGCGTGCGAGCATCTCGAAGTCGAGGGTGATGGTCAGCACTTCTTCGCGACGATCGTTTCGACGGCGTTCGACGGCAAGCGTCTGATCCAGCGCCATCAGCTCGTCTATGCGGCGCTCGGCGATCGTATGCGCCAGGAAATTCATGCACTCAGCATGAAGACGCTCACGCCCGCCGAATGGCAGAACGCATAATCTGGAATCTCAGTGCGAATCACCCAGGATAAAGGCGCCGCAGCCAGCGGCGCCGCTCATCAAGACGCGACCCATCAAGCCGGCCGCATCGATCAGGAAACTTCAGGCATGGACAAACTCGTCATCGTCGGCGGGCAGAAGCTCGCGGGGGAAGTCATCGTTTCCGGTGCGAAGAACGCCGCGCTGCCGATTCTGTGCGCGGGCCTCCTGAGCGCCGAACCCGTTCATCTGGACAACGTGCCCGACCTCCAGGACGTGCGCACCACGCTCAAGCTGCTGAGCCAGATGGGCGTGCGCACCGAACAGGATGGTGCGCGCGTGCAGCTCGACGCCTCGAACGTCACCAGCCTTGTGGCGCCGTATGAGCTGGTCAAGACCATGCGCGCTTCGATCCTCGTGCTCGGTCCGCTGCTCGCGCGCTTCGGCGAGGCCAAGGTGTCGCTGCCGGGCGGCTGCGCGATCGGCGCGCGTCCGGTCGACCAGCACATCAAGGGCCTGCAGGCGATGGGCGCCGAGATCAACATCGAGCACGGTTTCATCGAAGCCCGCGCGAAGCGCCTGAAGGGCGCACGCATCGTCACCGACATGATCACGGTCACGGGCACGGAAAACCTGCTGATGGCCGCTGTCCTCGCCGATGGTGAGACCGTCATCGAGAACGCCGCGCGCGAACCCGAAGTGGGCGACCTCGCGCACCTGCTGGTCGCGATGGGCGCGAAGATCGAAGGCATCGGCACCGACCGCCTCGTCATTCAAGGCGTGGAGAAGCTGCACGGCGCGCAACACACGGTGATTCCCGACCGCATCGAAGCGGGCACGTTCCTGTGCGCGGTCGCGGCCGCGGGCGGCGACGTCACGCTGCGCCACGTGCGTCCGCACACGCTCGACGCCGTCACCGACAAGCTGCGCGAAGCGGGCGTGTCGATCGAAGAGGGCGACGACTGGATGCGCGTTCGCATGCACGAGCGCGCACGCGCCGTGAATCTGCGCACCTCCGAATACCCGGCGTTCCCGACCGACATGCAGGCGCAGTTCATGGCGCTCAACACGATCGCGGACGGCACCTCGCAAGTGGTCGAAACGATCTTCGAAAACCGCTTCATGCACGTGCAGGAACTGAACCGCCTGGGCGCGCACATCACGATCGACGGCAAGACCGCGCTCGTGGCGGGCGTGGAAAAGCTCTCGGGCGCGAAGGTGATGGCAACCGATCTGCGCGCTTCGGCGAGCCTCGTGATCGCGGGCCTGTGCGCCGACGGCGAAACGCTGATCGACCGCATCTACCACCTCGATCGCGGCTATGACCGTATGGAAACCAAGCTCACGAAGCTCGGCGCCAACGTGCGACGCATCAAGGGGAACGCAGCATGAGTACGGTCGTCTCCCAACCCACGCCGGCGGCCGCTGCGGGCGCGCCGCTGACGCTCGCGCTCTCCAAAGGCCGCATCTTCGAAGAAACGATGCCGCTGCTCGCCGCCGCGGGCGTGCACGTGACCGAAGATCCGGAAACCTCGCGCAAGCTGATCCTGCCGACCACCGATCCGAACCTGCGCGTCATCATCGTGCGCGCAACCGACGTGCCGACCTACGTGGAGTACGGCGCGGCCGACTTCGGCGTGGCGGGCAAGGACGTGCTCAACGAGCATGGCGGCGGCGGTCTGTATCAGCCGATCGACCTGGACATCGCGCGTTGCCGTCTGTCGGTGGCCGTGAAGAACGGCTTCGACTATGCGAGCGCAGTGCGCCAGGGCGCGCGCCTGCGCGTCGCGACCAAGTACACCGAAGCCGCGCGTCAGCATTTCGCGGCCAAGGGCGTGCACGTCGACCTGATCAAGCTGTACGGCTCGATGGAGCTCGCGCCGCTGGTCGGTCTCGCCGATGCGATCGTCGACCTGGTCAGCACGGGCGGCACGCTGCGTGCGAACGATCTGGTCGAGGTCGAGGAGATCATGGAGATCTCGTCGCGCCTCGTCGTGAATCAGGCGGCGCTCAAACTGAAGCGCGCCGCGCTGCGGCCCTTCCTCGACGCCTTCGAACGCGCATCGCGCGGCGAACAGGCCGCCTGACTGGCCGCTTAGGGCGTTGTCGAAGCGCTATCTGGCGCTATCAAACGCTATAAAGGCGCTTTCAAGGCAACAAGCCGCGCGCGAGCGTTCACCACTCGCGCGCCAGGGCGCCGCCCGCGCGCTGCGTATCTCAAAAGAGGCGCCGCGCCCGCAACACGCGCATTACTGACACGGATGGATATCAGCATGGCTATCACGATTCGCAAACTCGACTCCAGCGCGGCAGGTTTCAAGAAGGCGCTGCACGCGGTGCTCGCGTTCGAGGCGAGCGAAGATGAGGCGATCGAGCGCTCGGTGGCGCAGATCCTCGCCGACGTGAAAGCGCGCGGCGACGCCGCCGTGCTCGACTACACGCAACGCTTCGACCGCCTGAACGCGGCGAGCGTCGCGGCGCTCGAACTGCCGTACAGCGAACTCGAAGAGGCGCTCGAAAACCTGCCGCCGAAGCAACGCGCGGCGCTCGAAGCGGCGGCGGCGCGCGTGCGCGGCTACCACGAGAAGCAGCGTATCGAGTGCGGCTCGCATAGCTGGCAGTACACCGAATCGGATGGCACGGTGCTCGGCCAGAAGGTCACGCCGCTCGACCGCGTCGGCCTGTACGTGCCGGGCGGCAAGGCGGCGTATCCGTCGTCGGTGCTGATGAACGCGATTCCGGCGCGCGTCGCGGGCGTGCGCGAGATCATCATGGTCGTGCCCACGCCCGACGGCGTGAAGAACCCGCTCGTGCTGGCGGCGGCGCTGCTGGGCGGCGTCGATCGCGTGTTCACGATCGGCGGCGCGCAGGCCGTGGCCGCGCTCGCCTACGGCACCGCCACGATCCCGCCTGTCGACAAGATCTGCGGCCCCGGCAATGCCTATGTGGCGTCGGCCAAGCGTCGCGTGTTCGGCACGGTCGGCATCGACATGATCGCCGGGCCCTCGGAAATCCTCGTGCTGTGCGACGGCACGACCGACCCGCGCTGGGTGGCGATGGACCTGTTCTCGCAGGCCGAGCACGACGAACTCGCGCAGTCGATCCTGCTGTGCCCGGACGACGCCTTCATCAAGCGCGTGGAAGACGCCATCAACGAACTGCTGCCGACCATGCCGCGCGCGGACGTGATCGCGACCTCGCTCACCAATCGCGGCGCGCTCGTGAAGGTGCGCGACATGGCGGAAGCCTGCGCGATCGCCAACGACATCGCGCCCGAGCATCTCGAAATCTCGGCGCTGGAGCCGCAGAAGTGGGGCGCCGAAATCCGCCACGCCGGTGCGATCTTCCTCGGCCGCTACACGAGCGAAAGCCTCGGCGACTACTGCGCGGGGCCGAATCACGTGCTGCCTACGTCTCGTACCGCACGTTTCTCGTCGCCGCTCGGCGTCTATGATTTCATCAAGCGTTCGAGCCTGATCGAAGTGAGCGCGGAAGGCGCGCAGACGCTTGGCGAGATCGCGGCGGAACTTGCCTATGGCGAAGGCCTGCAGGCGCACGCCCGCAGCGCCGAATACCGCATGAAGAACTGATCCGTCGCGCGCCGCCCGGTGTGTCCGGGCGGCGTGCTGGCGCGGCTTTGCCGCGCGTGAAGGACGGAACGTTTGCAAGCATCGCAGGCGACTTTCGGATGCGGCCGCGCCAGGCGCGAGTGCGTCTGGTGGCTGGGTCCGATGCCTGGAACACCGAAGTAACCGCACGCCAGAGACCGACAATAACCAGGACAGCCACCAGAGCGGCTCACGCTGCCCCTGAGCCGTCCGATCCGGCTTGCCGCCTCGAGCGTGCGAGCCTCCCAGACATGACGACACCTCAAGACATCATCCGCTCCGACGTCCTCGCGATGACGAGCTATCCGGTGCCCGACGCAACCGGCTTCGTGAAGCTCGACGCGATGGAAAACCCGTTCCCGCTGCCCGCCGATCTGGCCTCGCGCCTGGGCGAGCGTCTCGCGGGCGTCGCGCTCAACCGCTATCCGGCGCCGCGACCCGAAGCGTTGATGGCGAAGCTCAAGGTGGCGATGCACGTGCCGCCCGAGTGCGACGTGCTGCTCGGCAACGGCTCGGACGAGATCATCAGCATGATCACGATGGCGTGCGCGAAGCCGGGCGCCAAGGTGCTCGCGCCGGTGCCGGGCTTCGTGATGTATGCGATGTCGGCGAAGTTCGCCCAGGTGGAGTTCGTGGGCGTGCCCTTGAACGCCGATTTCACGCTCGACACGGACGCCATGGTCGCCGCGATCGGCGAGCATAAGCCCGCTGTCGTCTGGCTGGCCTATCCGAACAATCCGACCGGCACGCTGTTCGCCGACGCCGACGTCGAGCGCGTGATCGCCGCCGCGGCCGAAGCGCGCGGTCTCGTGGTGATCGACGAGGCCTATCAGCCGTTCGCGCAACAGAGCTGGATGGCGCGCGCCGGTGCGTTCGACAACGTGGTCGTGATGCGCACGATGTCGAAGCTCGGCCTGGCGGGCATCCGCCTCGGTTATCTCGCGGGTCGTCCGTCCTGGCTCAACGAATTCGACAAGGTGCGCCCGCCGTACAACGTCAACGTGCTCACCCAGGCCGCCGCCGATTTCCTGCTCGACCACCTCGATGTGCTCGACGCGCAGGCCGCGCAACTGCGTGCGGGCCGTGCCCAACTGGCCGCCGATGTGGCGAAACTGCCGGGCGCCGAAGTGTTCGAAAGCGCCGGCAATTTCCTGCTCGTGCGCGTGCCGGATGCGCCCGCTGTGTTCGATACCCTGTTGACGGCGCGGGTTTTGGTCAAAAACGTGAGTAAAATGCACCCATTGCTGGCGAATTGCGTGCGCC
Organism: Paraburkholderia sp. J67; assembly: GCF_905220265.1. Lineage (NCBI taxonomy): Bacteria > Pseudomonadati > Pseudomonadota > Betaproteobacteria > Burkholderiales > Burkholderiaceae > Paraburkholderia > Paraburkholderia sp. J67. The sequence goes on along the minus strand of NZ_CAJMZK010000019.1, from coordinate 62,323 downwards.
TGACCGTTGGGACCCCCGACGAAAATGCGCAGTTGCTCGCCGCCCTGAAGCTTGTTCTCAAGTGAACCGTCCCCACGTGTCCTGAGCGAGCCCCCTCTGTAATCCCTCCTGTTACGGGCTGTTTGAAGGAAATTGCCATGCGCGTCGCGCAAGTCGTTCGCAACACCAGCGAAACGCAAATCCGCGTGAAGATCAATCTGGACGGCACCGGCGAGCAAAAGCTCGCGACCGGCGTGCCGTTTCTCGATCACATGCTCGACCAGATCGCTCGACACGGTCTGATGGATCTCGAAGTCGAGGCGCATGGCGACACGCATATCGACGACCACCATACGGTGGAAGACGTCGGCATCACGCTCGGCCAGGCCGTCGCGCAGGCGATCGGCGACAAGAAGGGCATCCGCCGCTATGGCCATGCCTACGTGCCGCTCGACGAAGCGCTCTCGCGCGTGGTGGTCGACTTCTCGGGCCGTCCGGGCCTCGAATTCCACGTGCCGTTCACGCGTGAGCGTATCGGTACCTTCGACGTCGATCTGTCGATCGAATTCTTCCGTGGCTTTGTCAATCACGCTGGCGTGACGCTGCACGTCGACAACCTGCGTGGCCTGAACGCCCACCATCAGATGGAAACCGTGTTCAAGGCCTTTGGCCGGGCGCTGCGTCAGGCCGCCGAGTTCGACGAGCGTCAGGCAGGCAAGATTCCGTCGACGAAGGGCAGTCTCTAAGCGGCGAACGCATCCCGTTGCACCGAGCGTGCGTGCCCTCACGGCGCGCACGGCATCGCACCCGGCGTGCAGGCAATGCCGCCAGGGCGTACATTGACGGGTTTGGACGCTCACGCATGGGTCTTGCGCATCGCCGTTATGCCGGATGGGCAAAGACGCCAGATAGTCAGAAAGCCAGGACGGATGGTCCTGAATCGAGATGAAAACTTCAATTGCGATTGTGGATTATGGGATGGGCAACCTGCGTTCGGTCGCCCAGGCGCTGAAACAGGCGGCCCCGGAAGCCGACGTGCAGATAGTCGAGCGTCCGGAAGCGATCCGCGCGGCTGACCGCGTGGTGCTGCCGGGGCAGGGCGCGATGCCCGACTGCATGCGCAGCCTCGCCGAATCGGGCCTGCAGGATGCGGTGATCGAAGCGTCGCGCAACAAGCCGCTGATGGGCGTGTGCGTGGGCGAGCAGATGCTGTTCGACTGGAGCGCCGAAGGCGACACCCCGGGTCTGGGTCTGCTGCCGGGCAAGGTGCTGCGCTTCGACCTGGAAGGTCAGTTGCAGGACGACGGCTCGCGCTTCAAGGTGCCGCAGATGGGCTGGAACCGCGTGCGCCAGTCGCGCGCGCATGCGCTCTGGGACGGTGTGCCCGACGAGAGCTACTTCTACTTCGTGCACAGCTACTACGTGGTGCCCGCCGACGCGGCGCACACCGTAGGCGAGACGCCGTATGGCGCTGCCTTTACCTCGGCCGTGGCGCGGGATAACATCTTCGCCACCCAATTCCATCCGGAAAAGAGCGCCGCTGCGGGCTTGCGCGTCTACCGCAATTTCGTCCACTGGAACCCGTAATTCACTGGCGGCGCTGCCGGTCGGGCCACCTTCAAGTGCGCCTGAGCCGACTTTCATCGGCAAGGCCGCCGAAAGAGTTGTACTAAACTAGCGAAACGGCGTCGGATCGGGCCTTTTTTCCGTCGACGCCGGCCGATTTCAACCCCATTCCCAGACATACCCGATAGCTATGCTGCTGATTCCGGCCATCGATCTCAAAGACGGTCACTGCGTGCGCCTCAAGCAAGGCGATATGGACCAGGCGACTATTTTCTCCGAGGAACCGGCGGCGATGGCCCGACATTGGGTCGAGCGCGGCGCGCGTCGTTTGCACCTCGTCGACCTGAACGGCGCGTTCGCAGGCAAGCCGAAGAACGAAGACGCCATTCGCGAGATCATTCGCGAAGTGGGCGACCAGATCCCCGTCCAGCTGGGCGGCGGTATTCGTGACCTCGACACCATCGAACGCTACCTCGACGACGGCCTCTCGTACGTCATCATTGGCACCGCTGCCGTGAAGAACCCGGGCTTCCTCCAGGAAGCGTGCACGGCGTTCGGGGGCCACATCATCGTTGGCCTTGACGCCAAGGATGGCAAGGTCGCCACCGACGGCTGGAGCAAGCTCACGGGCCACGAAGTCGTGGATCTCGCGCGCAAGTTCGAGGACTACGGCGTCGAATCGATCATCTACACCGACATCGGCCGCGATGGCATGCTGCAAGGCATCAACATCGAAGCCACGGTGCGCCTCGCGCGCGCGGTGAAGATTCCGGTCATCGCGAGCGGCGGCCTGTCCAACCTCGCCGACATCGACGCGCTGTGCGAAGTCGAAGATGAAGGCGTCGAAGGCGTGATCTGTGGCCGCGCGATCTACTCGGGCGACCTCGATTTCGCGGCAGCGCAAACGCGCGCAGACAGCCTGCGCGAATCCGACGACGCGTAAGCGTCGCGCAGATGGCCTCCGTCACCGGAGGCCTTTTGCTTTTATGCGGCCGGCGAGCGTGCCGCCTGCGAACCTCTGGTTCGCCCGCTTTGTTGCGGATTGGCGAATTTCGCGAGTCAGCGGCAAAGCGCGAGAATGGGGCACCCGCGGTGACCCCGTGGAGCGGCGCGTCGAACGGCCGTGCTCCCGGACCCGCGCCGCCTCGACCGACCTCAACCGACTGGCAACATCGGCAAGATCATGGCTCTACCCAAACGCATCATCCCCTGTCTCGACGTGACCGCCGGACGGGTCGTCAAGGGCGTCAACTTCGTCGAACTGCGCGACGCGGGCGACCCCGTCGAAATCGCGCGCCGCTATGACGAGCAGGGCGCCGACGAACTCACCTTCCTCGACATCACCGCGACCTCCGACGGGCGCGACCTGATCCTGCCGATCATCGAAGCGGTGGCCTCGCAGGTCTTCATTCCGCTGACGGTGGGCGGCGGCGTGCGCGCTGTCACCGACGTGCGGCGCCTGCTCAACGCGGGTGCGGACAAGGTCGGCATGAACTCGTCGGCGGTCGCGAATCCGCAACTCGTGCGCGATTCGGCCGACAAGTACGGCTCGCAGTGCATCGTCGTGGCGATCGACGCCAAGCGCACCTCGGCCCCGGGCGAACCGGTACGCTGGGAAGTGTTCACGCACGGCGGGCGCAAGGCCACTGGTATCGACGCCGTCGAATGGGCGCGCAAGATGGCCGAGTTTGGCGCAGGCGAAATCCTGCTGACCAGCATGGACCGCGACGGCACCAAGAGCGGCTTCGACCTCGATCTCACGCGCGCCGTCTCGGACGCAGTGCCGGTTCCGGTGATCGCCTCGGGCGGCGTGGGCGGCCTGCAGGATCTGGCGGACGGCGTGGTCAAGGGCCACGCCGATGCCGTGCTGGCGGCGAGCATCTTCCACTACGGCGAGCACACCGTGGGCGAGGCCAAGCGCTTCATGGCCGAGCAGGGCATTTCGGTGAGGATGTAAGGCGATGACCACGACTTCCAGTGAAAACGCGGGCTGGCTCGACAAGATCAACTGGGACGCCAATGGCCTCGTGCCGGTGATCGCCCAGGAACACACCACGGGCGACGTGCTGATGTTCGCGTGGATGAACCGCGAGGCGCTCGCGAAGACTGTCGAGCTGCGCCGCGCCGTGTACTTCTCGCGCTCGCGCCAGCGCCTGTGGTTCAAGGGCGAGGAGTCGGGCCACGTGCAGCACGTGCACGACATTCGCCTCGACTGCGACGAGGACGTGGTCCTGCTCAAGGTCGAGCAGGTCTCCGGCATCGCCTGCCACACGGGCCGCCACTCGTGCTTTTTCCAGCAATTCGAAGGCACCGTCGATGAAGGCCGCTGGGTCGCCGTCGATCCCGTGCTGAAAGACCCCGAACACATCTACAAATGACGCAACTGAACACCAACGACACGCTGCTGCGCCTCGCGGCCGTGATCGACAGCCGCAAGGGCGGCGATCCGGACTCGTCCTACGTCGCACGCCTGTTCCACAAGGGCGATGACGCCGTGCTCAAGAAGGTCGGCGAAGAGGCGACCGAAGTCGTGCTGGCCGCGAAGGACGTGCGCCAGGGCGGCGCGCCGAAGGCGCTGGTCGGCGAGATGGCCGACCTGTGGTTCCATTGCCTCGTCACGCTGTCGCACTTCGACCTGAGCCCCGCCGACGTGCTGGCGGAGCTGGAGCGTCGCGAAGGCCTCTCGGGTCTCGAAGAGAAGGCGCTGCGCAAGAGCCGCGAGCGCGAGGCGAGCGGCGACTGAGCGGCACGCGCCGCATGCGCGGCGGGATGTGGAACTGGCCCGGGCAACTGAACGCGTGCAGGCTTGTCGAAAGCAATGAGGCTCGTCCGCTTCCGGATGAGCGCCCATCAGGAGACGCCACGCATGTCCACGTCCGGCGGTTACCCGCCTCCCGCCTTGCGCGATCCGCTCGACGCGGATCGTCTGCGCAGCCTGCGCACCCTCACGCACATCCTCTACGGGCTCTACGCGTTCTACTGGCTCACGGGCGGCGTGACCGTGCTCGTGGCGATCATCATCAACTATCTCAAGCGCGACGAAGCGGCGGGCACGCCCTACGAGCAGCATTTCACCTGGCAGATCCGCACCTTCTGGTACGGTCTTGCGGGGCACCTGATCGGCATCGCGCTGTTCGTCGTGGTGATCGGCATTCCAATTTTGTGGGCTGTCGCGATCTGGACGTTGTACCGTATCATCAAAGGCTGGCTGTATCTGCACGACAACAAGCCGCTGGCCGATCCGCGCGCGTGGTTCTAACCGCTTGCGCGCAGTCGTGCCCGGCCGTCTGGGAGTCTCATGAGTCACGACCGCAGCACCTGTCTCTTTTGCAAGATCGCCGATGGCCTGATTCCGAGCACGCGCGTCTATGAAGACGACGAGTTCGTCGCGTTCCGCGATATCCGGCCCGCCGCGCAGACCCACGTGCTGGTGATCCCGCGCGAACATATACCGACCCTCGCCGATTGCGGTGAAAACGAGGCTCCGCTGCTTGGTAGAATGTTCGTGCTGGTGGCGCGGCTCGCCCGCGATCTGGGCGTGTCCTACACCGGCGGCGAGACCGGTTTTCGCACCGTGGTGAACACGGGCCCGGGCGGCGGTCAGGAGGTCTATCACCTGCACGCGCATCTGCTGGCCGGGCCACGTCCGTGGCAGCGCATGGGCTGAGCCACAGGCGATTCTGAAAAGGCGGCTGAAAAAGGGCAGAATGCCACGCAGCCGAAATACCTTGCAGGCACCATTCCAGGCGTGAAGCGCGTCGCCGCGCCAACGTTTTCTCGCCGTGCATGACGCGCGGCGTCGGGGTTAAGGAGAGTTTTGATCATGGGTTCGTTGAGCATCTGGCATTGGCTGATCGTGTTGTTGATCGTGGCGCTCGTCTTCGGGACGAAGAAGCTGCGCAATATCGGCAGCGATCTGGGCGGTGCGGTGAAGGGCTTCAAGGAAGGCATGCGCGACGGCGAAGAGCCGGGCGCGGATGCGCAAAAGCGCGAGCTGCCCAAGAACGGCGGCACGGTCGACGTCGACGCCAAGGACAAGACCCCGCGTTCGAACGACTACCGCTAAGCGCGTAGCCGTCGTTTCGCGTGTTCCTGCGTATTCCTGTTTGTGTGGCTTAAAGGCTGACGGAAAGCTCCATTCATGCTCGATCTGGGTTTAACCAAGATGGCGCTGATCGGCGTCGTCGCGCTGGTCGTTCTCGGACCGGAGCGGCTGCCGCGCGTCGCGCGTACGGCGGGCGCCCTGTTTGGCCGCGCACAGCGCTACATCAACGACGTCAAGGCGGAAGTCACGCGCGAGATCGAACTGGACGAACTGCGCCGCATGAAGGGCGAGTTCGAGCAGGCGGCGCAGAACGTCGAGAAGAACGTTCACGAGAATCTGCGCAAGCATGAGACCGAACTGAACGACGCCTGGAGCGCCGGCACGAGCGTGTCGCCGAGCATCGCCGGCGGCGCCGATCCGGCGCTCGCTTCTCCTTCGCTCGAAGGTGCAGCGCTCGATATCCCCGGCATTTCCGACGGTTCCGGCGCCAGCGCATGGCGCTCCGGCAATGCGGGCGCCGTTGCCCCCAAACGCAAGAACTGGCGCGTCAAGCAGGCCACGACACCCGTCTGGTACAAGCGCGCGACGCTGCGACGTACGCGTGTGCAGTCGGGCGCGGCGCGCGTGGCGCAGCACACGCCTGCGAGCCTGCGCCGTCCCGTGCGCTTTTTCTGACGCGCCGATGCCGCTTCCGAGTTCGAATTTGTCCATCTCCAACCCCCGAGGGCCGGTGTGAGCGACCCCCAGCAAAAACAGGACGAGGGCGCTGAAGAGACCTTCATCTCGCACCTCGTCGAATTGCGCGACCGCATCATGCGCGCGGGCATTGCCGTGATCGTGGTGTTCGTCGGTCTGGTCTACTGGGCGCCTGATATCTTCAAGCTGCTCGCGCGTCCGTTGATGAACAACCTGCCGAAGGACGGCAAGATGATCGTCACCGACGTCACCGGCTCGTTCTTCGTGCCGATGAAGGTGACGATGCTGGTGGCCTTCGTGATCGCGCTGCCAGTCGTGCTCTACCAGATCTGGGCGTTTGTCGCGCCCGGTCTCTATCAGCACGAGAAGAAGCTGGTCGCGCCGCTGGTGGCGAGCAGCTACACGCTGTTCCTGTGCGGTATGGCCTTCGCGTACTTCGTGGTGTTCCCGACCATCTTCCGCGTGATGGCGCATTACAACGCGCCGCTCGGCGCGGAAATGACCACCGATATCGACAATTACCTGAGCTTCGTGCTCACGATGTTCATCGCCTTCGGCGTGACCTTCGAGGTGCCGATCGTCGTCGTGATTCTGGTGCGCATGGGTCTCGTCACGGTGAAGAAGCTCAAGGAAGTGCGGCCGTATGTGATCGTCGGCGCGTTCATCATCGCCGCGGTCGTGACGCCGCCGGACGTGTTCTCGCAGCTGATTCTCGCGCTGCCGCTGATCGTGCTGTACGAGGCGGGGATCATCGCGGCGCGCATCTTCATCGGCACGGGCGAGAAGGCGCAAAACGAGAGCGAAGCGACCAGCTGATCAACATCGCTGAACGGATAAGCAAAAGGCCGCGAACGGTGACGTTCGCGGCCTTTGTCTTTTGTGCGACTGCTGGGAGAGGAGAGGGCTTAACCGCCGTCCTCGTCGCCTTCGCCGTCTTCGTTGGCGGGTTGCTTGGGCGGCGGCGGGCGCTTGCCGATCATCACGTCGAGGTCCATGTCCTTGTTCTTGCGCACGAGGTGGACCTTGGCATCCGTGCCCGGCTTGATCTGCGCGATCACGTTCAACAGGCGCGTGGTGTCGGTGATGTCCTCGCCGTTCACGGACAGCAGGATGTCGCCCGGCTTGATGCCTGCCTTGTCGGCGGGACCGCCTTGCAGCACGCCGGCCACGATCGCGCCGGCTTTCTGGTTGATACCGAACGATTCCGCGATCTCGGGGGTGAGATCCTGCGGCTCGACGCCGATCCAGCCGCGCGTGACCGAGCCCGTGGTGATGATGCTCTCCAGCACGCTGCGCGCCGTCGATACGGGGATCGCAAAGCCGATCCCGAGCGAGCCGCCCGAGCGCGAGTAGATGGCCGTGTTGATGCCGAGCAGGTTGCCGCCCACGTCCACGAGCGCGCCGCCCGAGTTGCCGGGGTTGATCGGCGCATCGGTCTGGATGAAGTTCTCGAAGGTGTTGATGCCCAGGTGATTACGGCCGAGCGCGCTGATGATGCCCATCGTCACCGTCTGGCCCACGCCGAACGGATTGCCGATGGCGAGCACCACGTCGCCCACGCGCGCCTGGTCCATGCGGCCGAGCGTGATGGTGGGCAGGTTCGGCAGATTGATCTTGAGCACTGCCAGATCGGTTTCCGGATCGATGCCGATCACCTTGGCGTTGGTGGTGCGGCCATCGGACAGCGCGATTTCGATCTGATCCGCGCCGTCGATCACGTGCTGGTTCGTTAGAATGTAACCGTCCGGGCTGACAATGACGCCCGAACCCAGATTCGCAGCAGGTTGCTCCTGCTGTTTCTTGTTGTTGCGATCGCCGAAGAAGTAGCGAAATAGCGGGTCGTTCTGGCGCGGATCGGGCGGCAGCGACCCATCCTTGCTCGAGAACACGTTGACGACTGCGGGCATGGCCTTCTGGGCGGCGTCCGCATAGGAGCCTTGAGCGGACCCGCCGCCGATGCCCGGCGCGACCTCGCGTAGCGCGACGATCGGCTCGGCGAGTTGCTTGCCGAATTGCCCCTGGTGCTGAAGCCATTGCGGCTTGAGCGTCGCGATGATGAACATCAACGCCAGCAGGACCGTCACCGCCTGGGCGAAGAACAGCCAAAAGCGTCTAAGCATCTGAAGATTAGAGGATTATATGGATCGGATCGAACTGGAATTGTATCTGAACAATCTTCTGGAAACCGCGCGGTTCAAGGACTACTGCCCCAATGGCCTGCAGGTGGAAGGCCGGCGGCGCGTGCAGAAGATCGCGACCGGCGTGACCGCCTCGCTCGCGTTTCTCGAAGCCGCGCTGGAGTGGGGCGCCGACGCCGTGCTGGTCCATCACGGCTATTTCTGGAAGAACGAGGCGCCGCAAATCACGGGCCGCAAGTATCACCGCCTGAAGGCGTTGATCGCCAACGACCTCAACCTGTTCGCCTATCATCTGCCGCTCGACAGCCATCCCGAACTCGGCAATAACGCGCAGTTGGGTGCGAAATTCGGCTGGATCGGCGAACAACGCTTCGGCGAACAGGATCTGGGCTGGATGGCGACGCTCCCCATGCCGATCTCGCTCGCGCACTTTACTGCTGAAGTCGAGCAGACGCTCGGCCGCAAGCCGCTCGTGCTCGGCGACCCGGACTGGCAACTGCGCCGCGTGGCCTGGTGTACGGGCGCGGCGCAGGGCTTCTTCGACGCGGCCATCGACGCAGGCGCAGACGTTTTCCTTACCGGCGAGATCTCGGAGCAGACCACGCACACGGCCGCCGAAAGCGGCGTGGCCTTCCTCGCGGCGGGCCACCATGCCACCGAGCGTTTCGGCGTGCAGGCCGTGGGCACGCATCTGTCCGAAGCCTTCGACATCGAGCATCTTTTCATCGACATTCATAATCCCGTTTGAGGATTGAGCACGTTATTCGTCGAGCATCAAAATCGCTGAGCCGATTCGATTCTCGACGAAGCGTAGTGAAGGGTCGTATTCACCAGGCATTTACAAAACGAAAAGAAAATGTCCCTGTTTATTCGGGGAAAACCCCGAGTTATCAAGGACTTCGGGCGCTTTTTGCAGAACGCCCCTTGTAAATGCCAACTCCATTCGAGCAAACTAGCGTTCGGCAGCACCGCGGGTCAGCACGGCGTGACGGAAAAATCCAACTCAGAAGTGGGGCGATGTGATGCGAGACAAAGAAAATGACCGCGTCGATGGCAGCCGCCGTACCTGGCTGATTGCGACGTCCGTAGCAGGTGGCATAGGAGGCGTTGCCACCGTCGTACCTTTCGTAGGCTCGTTTGCACCATCCGAAAAAGCCCGCGCCGCCGGCGCGCCCGTCGAGGCCGATATCAGCGGTCTCGAACCCGGTTCGATGATGACCGTGGCCTGGCGCGGCAAGCCGGTGTGGATCCTGAACCGCACCGACCGCATGATGGCCGACGTCAAGAAGGCCGATCCGGAGCTGGCGGACCCGAACTCCGAGCATCCGTTCTCCATGCCGATGCCCGAATACTGCCAGAACGAATACCGCTCGCGTCCCGAGCACAAGAATATTCTCGTTGCCGTCGCCGTGTGCACCCATCTGGGCTGCACGCCGACCGCGCGTTTCCAGGAAGGCCCGCAGCCGAATCTGCCCGACGACTGGCCAGGCGGCTTCCTGTGCCCCTGCCACGGTTCCACCTACGACCTCTCCGGCCGCGTGTTCAAGAACAAGCCCGCGCCGCAGAACCTCGACATCCCCCGCTACATGTTCGCGTCACCGACGACGATCTTGATCGGCAAGGACGAAAAAGGAGAAGCGTAATGGCGACGGGAACCGACAAGGAAGTGGTGGAGGCGACGAGCGAATCCGCTGGCTTGCAGGGCTGGATCGACAAACGCTTTCCAATGACCGCGACGTGGAAAGCGCACGTCTCCGAGTACTACGCGCCGAAGAACTTCAACTTCTGGTACTTCTTCGGCTCGCTCGCGTTGCTGGTGTTGGTGAACCAGATCGTCACCGGTATTTTCCTCACCATGAACTACAAGCCCGACTCGACGCTCGCGTTCGCGTCGGTCGAGTACATCATGCGCGAGGTGCCGTGGGGCTGGCTGATTCGCTACATGCACTCCACGGGCGCGTCGATGTTCTTCGTGGTCGTCTATCTGCACATGTTTCGCGGGCTGCTGTACGGTTCGTACCGCAAGCCGCGCGAACTCGTCTGGATCTTCGGCTGCGCGATTTTCCTGTGCCTCATGGCCGAAGCGTTCTTCGGTTATCTGCTGCCGTGGGGCCAGATGTCGTTCTGGGGCGCGCAGGTGATCGTGAACCTGTTCTCGGCGATTCCCTTCATCGGCCCGGATCTGTCGCTGTGGATTCGCGGCGACTACGTGGTCTCCGACGTCACGCTCAACCGCTTCTTCGCGTTTCACGTGATCGCGATTCCGCTCGTGCTGATCGGGCTGGTGGTCGCGCACGTCGTCGCGCTGCACGAAGTGGGCTCGAACAACCCCGACGGCATCGAGATCAAGGAGAAGAAGGACGCGAACGGCATTCCGCTCGACGGCATTCCGTTCCATCCGTACTACTCGGTGCACGACTTCATGGGCGTGTGCATCTTCCTGATGATCTTCGCGGCGATCGTGTTCTTCGCGCCGGAAATGGGCGGCTACTTCCTCGAAGCGAATAACTTCATCCCGGCCAACCCGCTGCAAACGCCGCCAGAAATCGCGCCGGTCTGGTACTTCACCGCGTTCTACGCAATGCTGCGCGCCACCACCGACCCGTTCAAGATCGTGCTGATGATCGTGATCGGGCTGCTCGGCCTGTTCGCGCTCCTGCGCGCGCGCGGCAAGTGGCGCGCGGGCCTGCCGGTGCTGGCGATTCTCGTGATTCTGGCGATGGCGTTCACCGAGTCGAAGTTCTGGGGCGTGGTGGTGATGGGCACGGCGGTGATCTCGCTGTTCTTCCTGCCGTGGCTCGACCGCGCGCCAGTGAAGTCGATTCGCTACCGGCCGTTCTTCCACAAGGTCTTCCTCGGCATCTTCGTGCTGGCCTTCCTGACGCTCGCGTTCCTTGGCACCAAGCCGCCTTCGCCGGCGGCCACGCTGATCGCCCAGTTCTGCGCACTGATTTACTTCGCGTTCTTCCTCGGCATGCCGTTCTGGACGCCGCTTGGCACCTTCAAGCAGCCGCCTGAGCGCGTGCACTTCAAGCCCCATTAATCTGCGAGCGAGGAAGACATGATGATGAAATCTCTCTTTTCGACGCTCGCCCGGGCGAGCGTCCGGACGGGCTTGATGGTGGCGTGTGTGTTGTCGTTTGGGGTCGGATCGGTTGGGGCGCAGGAAAACATTCCGCTCGACCGCGCTCCCGATAACGGCGAAAATCTTGCTTCGCTGCAACACGGCGCGCAATTGTTTGTAAACTATTGCCTGAATTGCCACAGTGCGAGTCTGATGCGCTATAGCCGGTTGCAGGATCTCGGCATTCCGCAAAAGCAGATCGAGGATAATCTGTTGTTTACGACGGACAAGGTCGGCAACACGATGACCATCGCGATGCGCCCGGACGACGCCAAATCGTGGTTCGGCGTGCCGCCGCCGGACCTCTCCGTGGAGGCGCGCGCCCGAGGGCGCGACTGGCTGTACACGTATCTGCGCAGCTTCTACCGCGACGACACGCGCCCGACCGGCTGGAACAACATGGTGTTCGAGAACGTGAGCATGCCGCATGTGCTCTGGCAGTTGCAGGGCGTGCGCACGGCGAAGTTCGAAGATACGGTGGATGAGGAAACGGGGGAGAAGGTCCGCCGCTTTGTGGGGTACCAACAGGTCACGCCGGGTAAGCTCTCGCCGGTGGATTATGATTCTGCCGTGGCCGACCTGGTTGCGTACCTCGGCTGGATGTCGGAGCCGGAGCAGCGCACCCGCAAGCAGCTCGGGGTGTGGGTGCTTCTGTTTCTCGGCGTCCTGAGCTTTTTCGCGTGGCGACTGAACGCTGCGTACTGGAAAGATATCAAATAGGCACGTCCTGACCGACGTGGGGCCGGTATGACGACACACCGCCTGACAGTCTAACGACCGTCGGGCGGTGTTTTCGCCCGCTGGCCTTTTGGGTTTATTGAGGAAATGTAAATCATGATGGTTCTGTACTCCGGCACTACCTGCCCGTTCTCCCAGCGCTGCCGGCTGGTGTTGTTCGAAAAGGGCATGGACTTCGAAATCCGCGACGTCGACCTGTTCAATAAACCGGAAGACATCGCCGTGATGAATCCGTATGGTCAGGTGCCGATTCTGGTCGAGCGCGACCTGATTCTGTACGAGTCGAACATCATCAACGAGTACATCGACGAGCGCTTCCCGCATCCGCAGCTGATGCCGGCCGATCCGGTCCAGCGCGCGCGCGCCCGCCTGTTCCTGCTCAACTTCGAGAAAGAACTGTTCGTGCACGTGAGCACACTCGAAAACGAGAAGGGCAAGGCGGCCGAGAAGAATCACGAGAAGGCGCGTCTGGCGATCCGCGATCGCCTCACGCAACTCGCACCGATCTTCCTGAAGAACAAGTACATGCTGGGCGAAGAGTTTTCGATGCTCGACGTCGCGATCGCACCGCTGCTGTGGCGCCTCGACCACTACGGCATCGAACTGTCGAAGAACGCCGCGCCGCTGATGAAGTACGCCGAGCGTATCTTCAGCCGTCCGGCCTACATCGAAGCGCTGACGCCGTCGGAAAAGGTGATGCGCCGCTAAGCCATCGCTTTGGCGCAGTTGTGGCAGGAGTAACTGGAGGCGTGCGCGCGAGGCAGCATTGCGCGCGCGCGGCCTCCTCAGAGGATTGTTGATGCAAGAGATTTCCACCAAGCCGTATTTGTTGCGCGCGCTGTACGAATGGTGCACCGACAACGGCTTTACGCCGCATATCGCGGTGCGGGTCGACAACCACACGCGCGTGCCGCGCCAGTTCGTGCGCGACGGCGAGATCGTGCTGAACATCAGTTTCGACGCCACGAGCCAGCTGCAGATGGGCAACGAGTTGATCGAGTTCCACGCGCGCTTCTCGGGCAAGTCGCACAAGATCGAAGTGCCGGTGGCGAATGTGCTCGCCATCTACGCGCGCGAGAATGGCCAGGGCATGGCGTTCCCGGTCGAAGCGCCTGCTGGCGACGCCGACGACGTGCTGCCGTCCGCACAGGATGAGCACGAGGACGTGCCGATGAATGCGGTCGAAGCCGCGCCTCAAGATCCGGGCGCCGATGACATCGCTGCGTCCACACCCGAAAAAGGCGACGATAGTGCGGCAAAGGGTGGAAAGGGTCACCTCAAGATCGTGAAATGAAGTAGAATCACGGGCTACGCCGGCTTAGCTCATCTGGTAGAGCAGTTGATTTGTAATCATCAGGTGGCGGGTTCGAGTCCTGCAGCCGGCACCAAACAGTTCGAAAAGGGTTACAGCGCACAAGCTGTAACCCTTTTTTCGTTTGGGGTGTCGTTTGGCGTATCGGTCGGCGCCTGGTTCGCGACGCGGCGGCTCGACCGTTGCTCGACCCAGGCGATCTCTTCTTCTTCGAGTCCGTACGCCGCATATAGCGCGTGCTCGATCTCGCGCATGAGCGCTTCCGCTGGCGCTCGCTGGCCACACTGCCTCAACCTCATCACTTCGTCGACCTTGCGCACAACGCCGGCACGCACGCCCGCATCCGCCGGCACCGGCAATGCGTCGATCATCGACTTCGTGAACGCGACGCCGCCGTTATAGCTCGATGCCCCGAAGCGCACGCGCGTCACGAACACCGCGAGCGGGCAGTTCAGCACGGCGGCGGCGAATTTCAGCAGGTCCTCATCGTCGGCGCGCAGGATCAGCGTGGTTTTGCCAGGCAGCATGTCGCCCTCGAGGTCGAGCGTTGCGTGCAGATGCGTGAGGCCTTTCACGATCACCTTTTTCGCCGCGGCCTTCGCGCAATAGCCGTTCGTGAAGGTGGCGGCGAAGCGCACGCGTTCGACGACGGGTTGCGCGTAACGCCGGCCAAGGTAGGTCATCGGCTTGCTGGCCCAGCGCGACAGGTAGCGGTCGAGCGTGCCGGTGTTCACCACGCGATAGTGCCGCGACGCGACGAGGCCATCGTGCGCTTCTTCGATCAGCGGCGCGAGGCGGTATGCGTCGGCCGTCGCGCAGGCGTTTTCACATGGGAGCAGCGAGCCGAGTGTCGGATGCATGCGCGTGAGCCGCTGCACGAACGCATGGTGCGGCGAGAGCAGGGCGTCGAGCGTCCACGGTGCGTCGAGCTCACGCTTGTCCACGTTGGCGAGCGGCGTGAGCGTAGCGTCGTCGAGCCGGCTCGTTTCGATCGTTCCGGAGCCAGCCTTGTGATAGATCGTCACGATCGAGTCCACTAGCGCCCGTTCGAAGATGTCGCGGCCCAACGTGACGATGCGCGCGACCTTGTCGAGATGGCGCGCGCGGAACGCAGCGCCGAAGGGGCGCGAGAGCCACTTGTCCGGGGTGAGAAACGCCATCGCGCCGTGCGGCGCGAGGAGCGTCAGGCCCAGCTCCATGAACGGGATGTAGAGATCCCAGTTGCCACGCGCGCTTGGCCAGCGTTGCGCGAGCGCTTCGCGCAGCGGCTTCTGGCCGTCGTTGATCATGCGTTCGGAGTCGATATACGGCGGGTTGGCGATGATGGCATCGAAGCCGATGAAGCGGCCATAGGCGTCGCAAGCCGAGGGGAATTCGCGGTGCCACGCGAAGTCGTCGACGTGCGCTTTTGCGGGGTGGGCCGCTTCCGGGGCGTGAGCGATGCTGGCCATCACCGCGTTGCCGTGCCTGAGGTTCGCTTCGAGATCCGGCAGCACGGAAAAGCGGCCTTCGTCGTCGTAACCGGCATGCGCCAGCAATTCGAACACGAGGCGCAGGCGCGCGAGGCCGAGTGCGTGCGCGTCGATATCCACGCCGAAAAGGTTTTGTTCGATGATCGTGAGCTTTTCGCGAAAGCACGCGGCATCGCTTTCGCTCCCGCCGTGCGCGCAGAGGCCGAGCTTCGATTTAATCGCTATCAGCGCGTCCAGCGCGGAAGCCAGCAGGTGACCGGTTCCGACCGCCGGGTCGCATAAGCGCAGTCCGGCGAACAGTGCGCGCGCTTGCTCAACATCATCGATTTGTTCGGATAGCTGATCGATCGTCGTGCAGTGCCAATTGTTTAGACGGTTGAAGCGGCCTAGCACGGCTTGCGTGATCGCCGCTTCAGCGAGAAACGTTGCCACGCTTTCGGGGGTGTACCAGGCGCCGTCGCGATAACCGTTGAGTCTTTCGAAGACCAGACCGAGCGCGGCGGTGTCGTCGGCGAATGCGAACGCGTCGAGGTGTTCCAGCAACTCCCCGATGCGGTATTGCGCGCGATCCAGCATGAGGTCGAACGACGCAAGATCGACGGGCGCAAACAGCTTCGGGTCAAAGCGGGGTAGGTGAGGAAAGCGGCGCGGGGAGTCCGACGGCTCGGTGCAGAACACATCGCCGCACAACGCGGTGAAGTCGCTATAGGTGGCGAGACGGCTAGCGCTCAGAAAGGCATATGCGGGATCGCGCTCATGCAGGGCCACGAGCCGCGCCTCGAGCAACTTGAGAAACACCATGCGCGCGATCCAGACGATGCAAAGCCGCAGTGCCTCATGGAATGCCTGGTCAGGTGCCGTTGTTCCGCAGGCTTCGATATGCGCGATCGCCAGTTCGATGAGCGCGTCGGGCGTCGGCTCGTCGTGCTCGCGCCTCACGACGCTAGTCTTTCCGCGTTCGATCTGCTCCCGCACGCCGATGATATGCAGCAGTCCGGCATAAAACCGCGCGTCGAGCCTACCGCTGGACGCGCCTGCTCGACGTGGGCTTTGCTTGCGCGAGGATGGCTTGCGCGTCATCGGATTTGTCTCTGACATATTCTGTTTGTGGCGCCGTTGCGCGGATTGACGCTCATTTTACTGGGCATGCTCCTGGCCACATGGCCTATGTCGTTCAGCCGAGTCGACGCCCGCGCGCCGCTGCGCGATGATGCCGACATGCCGGCTCGATGGGCGTCCCGGCCAAACACAGGACGATGCTCTGCTATAAGATGGCGCCGCATTCCGCGCGCGCCGTCGCGCCGAGCCGTTAAGCATTCAGAACCTATGACCGACTTTCCCACCTTGACCTGGCCCGACACGGACGGCCCCCGCACCCTGCGCTGGCGTTCGGAGGCGGGTGTGCCCGCACCGAAGCGCGTCGTCGTCGCCGACGACCGCACCACGGCCGATGTCGCCTACCGTCTCGCCTGCGAGGGCACTGCGCTGCTGTGGCGCGGCGACTATCAGAACGCGCGCCAGTTGTTGCAAGCGATGGCGCGACGCGCCGAGCACAAGCCGCGCAAGGGCGGCGCGCCCAAGGCGCCGGCCACGCCGATCGAGGCGTTTCACCTGCATAGGCAGGCGCAGGCGCAGCGCGCGCGCACGCTCGGCATGGTGCTGCTGCCGATCGAAGGCGATTATTCGATCGCGTTGCGCCGCGCGCCGGATGCGAAGCTCGCCTGCGAAGAAGCATGGGGCGCGCCGGACGGCGAACCGTCCGCAGTGTCGCTGCGCGAGGTGCTCGGCCTGATCGGCGCGCACGAGTGGCGCAGGAAGGGCGTGGCGATTCCTGCGCTCGGTGGCGCACACATTCACCCGTACTACGGCGTGTTTTCGCCGGTGCGCGGCGAATATCTGGATCTGGTCGCACGCGTGCCATTGCCGTCAGAGGCGCTGAAAAAGGCCTTCGATATTGGTACCGGTACGGGTGTGATTGCCGCCGTGCTGGCCTCGCGCGGTGTGAAGCATGTGGTCGCGACCGATCAGGATGCGCGCGCACTGGCGTGCGCACGCGAGAACCTGGACAGGCTCGGCTATGGCGATCAAGTCGAAGTGATCGAGGTCGATCTGTTCCCGCCGGGGCGCGCACCGCTCGTTGTCTGTAACCCGCCGTGGGTGCCGGCGCGGCCCGCATCGCCCATCGAGTATGCGGTTTTCGACCCGGACAGCCGGATGCTGCGCGGTTTTCTCGCCGGGCTGAAAGACCATCTGGAACCGGGCGGCGAGGGCTGGCTGATCCTGTCCGATTTCGCGGAGCATCTGGGTTTGCGTACGCGCGAAGCGCTGGTGGAATGGATCGTCGAGGCCGGGCTCGAAGTCGCCGGGCGCGAGGACATCCGCCCGCGCCATCCGAAGGCGAGCGATCCCACCGATCCGCTGCATCGCGCCCGCACGGCCGAAGTCACGTCGTTGTGGCGACTGAAGGTGCGTAGCGAGTAATGGGGGCTGAAAGCAGGAAGGGCAAAGAAGGGAAAAGCGCGGCGCCGCCGTGTGAACACGGTGGCTGACGGGCGGATAAGCGCACATCAGACGGCATCGCGGCGGGCGCTCGCCCGCCGGATGCAACCGTTGCCACTAGCCGGGATAAGCCTCGTCGACGCGCAATCCCGCGAGCTTGAATATCACTCTCAGGGTTTGCGGTTTGATGTCTCTGCGCGTGGCCAGCGCCGACATCACGAAATCGAGCACTTTGGCGTATTTCAGCAGGATCAGGCAGTTCTCCAGATCCGCCGCGCCGTCGCGCATGTCCTCGGCGAGCCTGAGCATCTCGACTGAGATGTCGCGCGCCATTTCGAGCTCCAGTTGCTGCTTTTCCGTCCACTCGGGCACTTCTACGAGCCTGGCCAGCAGTTCCTGGAATTTCTGCTCAGCGTTACCGTCGGGTATCGTGTTCATTGCATGCCCCATGCAAGGCGCGCGCAGCACCGCGCGCCATTGCGCAACGGGGTCCGCGTCGTACCTGATTTATCGCTGCCGGCAAATCCGTCAGCGACCTCCCATGCGCGCATTCCCGGTACATTGCCGGTCAGTCGCGCCCCAAAAATGGTCCTTTCTGGACATCGGCATGACGGCGCCGTGTCTTTTTTAATCAACCCCTCCCTGCCGTCCGGACGTGGGTCAGCGTGCCGGACGCTCCAATCATCAGATATATGAGCCGCTCGGGCTGGCGGCCTCTTTCTGCTTTTTCCGTAAAATGACAGATATATTTGCGTCGTTCCGTCGCCTGCCGCACGTATCGCGATAAAAGACGCCACTCTTTTCAAGCCACCCCGATGTCCAGCAAGACTTACGAAATCCGCCCGAACCAGTCGATCGAGCTTCTCAAAGAGCTCCATATCCTCACTCGCGACGGAAAGATGAATCAGGACAGCCGCCGCAAGCTGAAGCAGGTCTATCACCTGTTCCAGTTCATCGAGCCGCTGCTCAAAGACCTCAAGCAGGATGGCCGCGACGTGACGCTCGTCGATCATGGTGCGGGCAAGTCCTACCTGGGTTTTATTCTCTACGATCTCTTTTTCAAGGGTCTGCGCGACAAGTCGCATATCTTCGGCATCGAGACGCGCGACGAGCTCGTCGAACGCTCGCGCGAGCTCGCGCAGCGCCTGGGCTTTGGCGGGATGTCGTTTCTCAATCTGTCGGTGGCCGATTCGATCACGTCCACGCAACTGCCGCCCACGGTCGATATCGTGACGGCGTTGCACGCGTGCGACACCGCCACCGACGATGCGCTGCGTTTCGCGCTCAAGAAGCAGGCGCGCTACATCGTGGTGGTGCCGTGCTGTCAGGCTGAAGTGGCGGGGGTGTTGCGGCGGAACAAGGGCAAGTCGCTCGGCCAGGCGCTCACGGAGATCTGGCGCCATCCGCTGCATACGCGCGAGTTCGGCAGTCAGATCACCAATGTGCTGCGCTGCCTGCAACTGGAGGCGCACGGCTATCAGGTGAGCGTGACCGAGCTGGTGGGCTGGGAGCACTCGATGAAGAACGAGCTGATCATCGCCCAGTACAAGAATCTGCCGCGCCGCCGCCCGACCGAGCGGCTCAACGAGATCCTCGATACCTTCGGGCTCGCCGATCTGCGCGAGCGTTTCTTCTCCGATGAAGGCGAGCCGGCCGCCGAGACCAGCGCGAGCTGACGCCGGGTACGGGCTAGTCGGCCCGTATCAGGCGAAGGACGGACTTCACGCCTCGTCGCGCTTCGCCATCCACGCGCGCCAGCCCTCGAGGCCGAGGCGGCGCAGCGTTTCCTGATTGCGTTCGTAGATGTCGGCGGCGTCCGGGAAGGCGTCCACGGCGCGCTCGATGCTGTCTTCGCGCAACAGATGCAGGATCGGATACGGCGCGCGATTCGTGTAGTTTTCGATGTCGTCGGGCTCGGTGCCCTCGAACTGGTATCGCGGATGGAAGCTCGCGATCTGTAACGTACCGTCGAGGCGCAACTGCCCGAGCAGCAAGTCGGCGAAATGTAGCGCGTCGTTGTACTCGATGAAGTCGGCGAGCGCGTGCGGCAGGATCAGCAGTGTCGTGTCGATCGCGGCCGGGTCGGCTTCATCGAGCGCGCGCAGTTCGGTTTCCAGATCGGTAAGTACACCTTCCAGGTTGGTCGCCGCGCTGATCGCGTAGCGAATCTGGCCCTTCACGTGCACGCTCTTCGCAAAGGGGCAGAGGTTGAGGCCGATCACGGCGCGCGTGAGCCAGTGGCGCGTGGCGTCGATGATTGCGGCGTGCTCGGGCGTGGCGCCCGGAGTGGGGGAAGCGGCGGTGTCGTTCATGGCCGCGATTCTACTCGCGCGAGGCCGCTCTGCTCGCGCGTGCGAGCTCAGGCCGCATCGTGCGGCGTTGGGACGGGAGCGATATCGATGCTCCTGCCGCAAGCCGCCTCGATCAGCAGCTTTGCCATGCGTGGCGCGGCCAGGATCGGCCCGCAACCGGGGCCATAAGTCTGGCTCGCGGCGTAGACGCCCTCGACCAGCAAGGCCAGTTCGTCGGCGAGCGCGGCGGGATCGGCTGCGTTGGCTGCGCGCGCGAGTTCGTTCAGGCGCGCCATCAGCCGGGTTTTGTTCTCGATGACGCTCTGGCGCGCGGGATGCGCCGCGTCGGGAAACTCGGCCGCGACATTCACGAACGGACAGCCGCGATACTCGGGCGCCGAGGCGCGGCGCGCCAGATCCTCGCAACATTGCAGCAGTTGCCGCGCCGCGTCGCCGGGATGCTTCGCGGCACTTGCCTCGAAACGCTCGAAGAAGCGCACGTCGCAGCGCTTCAGATACGCCACCACCAAATCGTCCTTCGACGAAAATTGCCGGTACAGGCTCATCTTGTTCACGCCCGCGCGCTCGACCACGGCATCCACGCCCACCGCGCGCACGCCTTCCTGATAGAACAGCTCGTCCGCGGCGCGCAGCAGTTGCTCCTGCGCGCGCGGCCCGGCCGTCTGCGTGCGCGTGGGCGCGGCGGAGGCGGCAGGGGCGGCGGGTGCATCTTGGCGTTTGGGCATGGCGGGCATCTCGTCGACAGGGTTACGCTTGACATGTTACCGAGCGGTCACTACTATCGCAACACACTTGTGACTGATCGGTAACAATCTGGCCTCGGCGTAATCGGGCCAGGATCGCTGTCACAGCATGCACAACAGACAGACCATCGGGCACAACGCCAACAAGGAGTACGGATGAACTGGGCAGCGAGAATGGTTGGCGGGCGCTTCCACTATGGATGGCTCGTCGTGGCGGTGGTGTTCCTGGTGCTGCTGGCGGCGGCCGGCACGCGCGCCACGCCGAGCGTGATGATGGTGCCGCTCGAGCATCAGTTCGGCTGGTCGCGCGCGACGATCTCGCTGGCGATTTCGGTCAACATCGCGCTCTACGGGCTGATGGGCCCATTCGCGGCCGCGGCGATGCAGCGCTTCGGTATACGGCCCACGCTGCTGGTGGCGCTTGGCACGATGGCGGCGGGCGTCGCGCTCTCGGCGCTGATGACGCATCCGTGGCAGATGATCCTGATCTGGGGCGTGATGGTGGGTGGCAGCACGGGCGTTGCCGCGCTCTCGCTCTCGGCCACGGTCGTCACACGGTGGTTCAGCACGCATCGCGGCCTCGCGATGGGCATCCTCACCGCAAGCTCGGCCACGGGCCAGCTCGTGTTCCTGCCGTTCCTCGCGGCGATTGCCGAAAAGCACGGCTGGCAATCGGTCGTGATCGTGGTGGCGATCGCCGCCGCGGTGGTGTTGCCGCTGGTCGCCTTCCTGTTGCCGGAGCGCCCGGCCAGCCTCGAACTGCGCGCCTACGGCGAGGCGCACGATGCGCCCATCGTCCCGCCGGCGCCGCAGCAGAATCCGCTCACGCTTGCCTTTGGCGCGCTGGCGCAGGCGAGCCGCACGCGCGACTTCTGGCTGCTGTTCTTCAGCTTCTTCATTTGTGGCGCGAGCACCAACGGTTATGTGGGCACGCACCTGATCGCCATGTGCGGCGACTACGGTATGACGGAAGTGCAGGGCGCGTCGCTGCTGGCGACGATGGGCATCTTCGATCTGTTCGGCACGACGCTCTCGGGCTGGCTGTCGGATCGCTTCAACAGCCGCGTGCTGCTGTTCTGGTACTACGGGCTGCGCGGGCTGTCGCTGATCTATCTGCCGCACGCGTTCGGCATCGACTTTTTCGGCCTGCCGATCTTCGCCGTGTTCTACGGACTCGACTGGATCGCCACCGTCCCGCCGACGGTGCGCCTCGCCACCGATGTCTTCGGCAAGGAGCGCGCGCCCATCATCTTCGGCTGGGTGGTGGCGGGCCATCAGCTGGGTGCGGCGTTCGCGGCGTTCGGTGCGGGGTTGCTGCGTTCGAGCCTCGGCACCTACACGGTGGCGTCGATGATCTCGGGCGGTCTGTGTCTGGTGGCGTCGTTTCTCGTCCTGCGCATCAACCGCGGTGCGCGCACGGTGGGCGTGCAGGCCGCCTGAATTCGCGGTCACCGCATGAAATTCGTCGCTTGAGCGAGTTTCACGCGGCGCGGGTATGCTGATGGCCCCGGGCCTGGCGCCCGCTACCCTCAAGGACAGACAAGGCATGACGAAGCACAAACCCGCACCGACAGCCGTGCCCATCCACGAACTGATCGCCGGCCGCTGGAGCCCGCGCGCCTACTCGAACGAGCCGGTGTCGCGCGAGGCGCTGCACGCGGTGATCGAGGCCGCGCGCTGGGCGCCGTCGGGCTACAACCTTCAGCCGTGGCGCTTCGTCGTGTTCGATCGCACGGAAGACGAAGCCGCGTTCAAGCGCGCTTTCGCGACGCTCGTGCCGTTCAACCAGCAATGGAACGCGCCAGCGCCCGTGCTGATCGCCGTGACGGCGCAGACGCTCAACGCCAAGGGCGAGGTCAACCGCACGGCACAGTACGATGCGGGCGCAGCAGCGATGTCGCTGGTGTTGCAGGCGCATGCGCTGGGTCTTGCCGCGCACCAGATGAGCGGCTTCGACGTGAACGCTTTCCGCAAGGAGTTCGCCCTGCCGAATGACGTGGAGCCGCTCGCGTTCATCTCAATCGGCCATTACGGCGATGCCGAAAAGCTCGAACCGGTGCTGCGCGATCGCGAAAAGGCGGAGCGTACGCGTTCGGCCGTCGGCGAAATTGCCTACGCGAATGCATGGAAGCAGCCGTTCAAAGGCTAAGTTTCCGGCGCACTGACGCCAGGCGGTAAAATAGCAACGCGCGGCCTGGTCCGCGCGTTTCGTTGTGTGCGTTTCATTGCGTTTTACCGGCTTTACCTTGTGGGGGCCGCATCCCCGGCCCGCGGTTGCTCCACGCCGCGCTTTCGTGATACAAAGCCCGTCCTCCCAGTCTTCCTCATCGCGCGTGCCTTGCGCCGTGCGTCATTGTCATGACCCCGTTTTGCGCGATCGACTTCGGTACTTCCAATTCCGCCGTGGCCCTGCCAGGCGCTGCGCCTGGCGACGCCATGCGGCTTGCGCCCGTGGAAGGCGCGCACACCACGTTGCCGACCTCGGTGTTCTTCAACACCGACGAGCACACGCGTGAATTCGGCCGCGCGGCGCTCGCCGCCTACATCGACGGGTTCGATGGGCGGCTGATGCGCTCGATGAAGAGCATCCTCGGCTCGCCGCTGGCGGAGAGCACGACCGATCTCGGCGACGGCAGCGCCATGCGCTACACGGAAATCATCGCGATCTTCCTCGATCACCTCAAACGCAGCGCCGAGCGTTGCGTGGGGGCGAGCGTTTCGCGCGCGGTGCTGGGTCGTCCGGTGTTCTTCGTCGACGAAGACCCGCGCGCCGATCAGCTCGCTCAGGATCAGCTCGAAGCGGCGGCGCGTGCGGTGGGTTTCAAGGAGATCCAGTTCCAGTACGAACCGATCGCGGCGGCATTCGACTACGAATCGCGTTTGACGGAGGAAGGGCTGGTGCTCGTGGCCGACATCGGCGGCGGTACCTCGGACTTTTCGCTCGTGCGCGTCGGGCCGCAGCGCATGACGCGTCTGGAGCGCAAGGACGATGTGCTCGCGCACCACGGCGTGCACGTGGCCGGCACGGATTTCGACCGCCGGGTAGAACTCGCGACGATTTTGCGCGAGCTCGGCTACCAGTCGCTCGACCCGGAAGGCCGTGAACTGCCGAACCGTGTCTATTTCGATCTGGCCACCTGGCATCTGATCAATACGGTCTACACGCCCAAGCGCGCGACCGAGCTCAAGCTCATGCGCCATCTGTACCGCGATACCGCGCAGCACGATCGCCTGATGCGCGTGGTCGACTGGCGTCTGGGTCACGCGCTGGCGGCGCGCGCGGAAGAGGCGAAGATCGGCGTGTCGGCCGGTGGCGAAACGATGATCGATCTGGAGCAGGTGGAAGCCGACCTGCGCCTTGCCTTTGACGATGCGCAATTGCTGGAAGCCGGCCGCGAGGAAACGCGCCGCATCGTCCAGGCTGCGCGCGACACGGTGCAGGCGGCCGGCGTGGCGCCGGGTGCGGTGAACGCGTTGTACTTTACGGGCGGCTCGACGGGTCTGCTGTTCCTGACCCAGGCGCTCGCCGACGCTTTCCCGCAGGCGCAAGCCGTGTTCGGCGACCGCCTCGCCAGCGTGGCGACCGGGCTGGGGATTCACGCGCGGCGGCTGTTCGGCTGAACTGCGCGCGCCTGCGCAGAAAGCGCAGGCGACAAAAAACCCCACTTTCAAGTAGAAGAGTGGGGTTTTTCTGTAAGCTTGCCAGTCAGGACCAGAGGTAAGCCCTGACGGTCAAAGACGGTACTTAGACCGGCTTGATGTTCGCAGCTTGCTTGCCCTTCGGGCCCGTACGCACTTCGAATTGAACCTTTTGGTTCTCTTGCAGCGTCTTGAAGCCGTCGATCTTGATTTCCGAGAAGTGTGCGAACAGGTCTTCGCCACCGCCGTCCGGCGTGATGAAGCCAAAGCCCTTAGCGTCATTGAACCACTTGACGGTACCGGTTTCCATATTACTTTCCTAAAAATGAATGAAGGCCGAAGCCACAACAAAGAGGTGCACGAAAATCAAGGAAGGGGTATGGGACCAACCGGAGTACCGTTGATGGGCGAACTACGAAAGACCTATTCACACTCGCCGCTTGAAATCCTGCCCGAACTTTATACGGCTTATTGTCTGGAAGGTCAACTAGGCCCCAGGGAAACTCCATATATTTTTACTTCAGGGTCGAAACAAAGTCTTACAAAGCTTGCTAAGTTGCCGTTTTTTTTGTAGAAGCGGCAGATTTTTGGCGTCTTTTGACGGTGCAACCGTTAAACTACGCGCCGCGCATGAGTTGCGCCTTCGGGCGCAATCGATTCGCGCGCAGGTGCGACTGCCGCTGGAACCCCGCCCGCAAAACAGACGGGGCATGCGGCGTTGAACTGCTCTTGATACAGGAGAAGACGTGAAAAGTTCTATTCAACGGAACATCGGCCCATTCGCGCTGATGTTTACCGGCCTCGGGTCGATCATCGGCTCGGGCTGGCTGTTCGGCGCATGGAAAGCCGCCAAGATCGCCGGTCCCGCGGCGGTCTGCGCCTGGGTGATCGGGGCCGTGGTCATTCTGGCCATCGCACTCACCTATGCCGAACTCGGCGCGATGTTCCCGGAATCGGGCGGCATGGTCCGCTACGCCCGTTACTCGCATGGCGCGCTGGTGGGCTTCATCAGCGCATGGGCGAACTGGATCGCCATCGTTTCGGTAATTCCGATCGAAGCCGAAGCCTCCATCCAGTACATGAGCACCTGGCCCTATCCGTGGGCACACGCGCTGTTCGTCGATGGCTCATTGACACACTCCGGGCTATTCCTGTCGGCGCTGCTCGTGATCGTGTACTTCATGCTCAACTACTGGGGCGTGAAGCTGTTCGCACGCGCCAATAGCGCCATCACGATCTTCAAGTTCATCATCCCGGGTCTGACGATTGCCGGCCTGATGGCAACCGGTTTCCACCACGAGAACTTCGGCGAGGCGAGCACGTTCGCGCCTTACGGCTGGTCGGCGGTGTTCACGGCGGTCGCGACGAGCGGCATCGTGTTCGCGTTCAACGGTTTCCAGAGCCCGATCAACCTCGCGGGTGAAGCGCGCAATCCGTCGAAGAGCATTCCGTTCGCGGTGATTGGCTCGATCGTCTGCGCACTGGTGATCTACGTGCTGCTGCAGATCGCGTACATTGGCGCGGTCTCGCCGTCGGATGTCGCGAAGGGCTGGAACACGTTCAACTTCAAGTCGCCGTTCGCGGAACTCGCGATCGCGCTGAACCTGAACTGGCTGGCGATCCTGCTGTACGTCGATGCGTTCGTGAGCCCGAGCGGCACCGGGACGACCTACATGGCGACGACCTCGCGCATGATCTACGCGATGGAGCGCAACAACACGATGCCGGCGATGTTCGGCAACGTGCACCCGTTCTACGGCGTGCCGCGCCCCGCGATGTGGTTCAACCTGGCCGTGTCGTTCATCTTCATGTTCTTCTTCCGCGGCTGGAGCTCGCTCGCGGCGGTGATCTCGGTGGCGACCGTGATCTCGTACCTCACGGGCCCGATCAGCCTGATGGCGCTCAAGCGCGCAGCATCGGA
The DNA here is from genome assembly GCF_905220265.1 of Paraburkholderia sp. J67. NCBI lineage: Bacteria > Pseudomonadati > Pseudomonadota > Betaproteobacteria > Burkholderiales > Burkholderiaceae > Paraburkholderia > Paraburkholderia sp. J67. The sequence goes on along the minus strand of NZ_CAJMZK010000019.1, from coordinate 36,139 downwards.
CATCGAACGCCCGCTGACCGTGCCGTTCATGAAGGTGATCGCACCGTTCGCGTTCGTCTGCGCATCGATGATCCTGTACTGGGCGAAGTGGCCGCTGACCGGCGAAATCATCCTGCTGATGGTTGTCGCGCTGCCGGTGTACTTCTACTTCCAGGGTAAGGAAGGCTGGGCTGGTTGGGGCCAGGACCTGAAGGCCGCATGGTGGCTGTGCGCCTATCTGCCGACGATGGCGGTTCTGTCGCTGATCGGCAGCAAGCAGTTCGGCGGCTACGATGTGATTCCCTACGGCTGGGACATGCTGGTCGTCGCGATCATCTCGCTCGGCTTCTACTTCTGGGGCGTGAACTCGGGTTACCGCACGCCGTATCTGGAAGAGCGTCACGAGCATGACGAAGTGCTCGAAGGCATCGGCGCACACTAAGCGTCTGCCTGAGTTGTTCGGGGTTGTCCGCCACGGCGGGCAACCCAAAAAAAAGCCCGCCTGAAGCGATTCAGGCGGGCTTTTTTGCGTCTGCGGGCCGAGCTTTATTGCGCAGTGGCCGAGCCAAACACGTAGTTCGTCATCGCCAGCGCGCGCTGGTAGGTGCCGAGCGATTGGACGCCGAGCGTGTAATCGTCGTCGGCGGCGCCGAGCGCGGCGAAGACCGGCAGCAGATGCTCGTCGGTCGGGTGCATCAGGACCGCATGCGGCGCCTGGCGCCGATAGTCGAGCAGCGCGTCGATATCGCGGGCGGCGAGGCGTGCTTCGAACCAGTCGGTGAACTCGGCCACGCGCGGGTCGGCATCTTCGGGGCGCGCCGAGAAGTCGGCCTGACGCAGGTTGTGCGTGATCTGGCCCGAGCCGACCACCATCACGCCCTCGTCGCGCAGTTCGCGCAGCGCGCGGCCCACCGCGAAGTGATACGCGGCGTCGTTGCGCGGCTGGATCGAGAGTTGGGCGACGGGTACGTCGGCGTCCGGGAACATGAGCAGCATCGGCACCCAGGCGCCGTGATCGAGCCCGTGCGCCTCTTCATCGACTTCCACGCCCTGGGCGCGAAGCAAGGCCGCCGCGCGCTGTGCCGTTTCGGGCGCGCCGGGCGCCGGATACTGGATGTCGTAGAGCGCCTGCGGAAAGCCGTAGAAGTCGTGGATGGTCTCGGGCTGCGTCGCCGTGCTGACGGCCGGACGCTGCGTGTACCAGTGCGCGGAGAGCATCAGGATCGACTTCGGGCGCGGCAGGTGCTGGGCCAACGCGACGAAGCCTTCGCGCGGCATCGCGGGGTCGATCGGCAGCGTGGGCGCGCCGTGCGACAGGAAAAGCGTGGGGGTGCGGGTGGTCATGATCGTGAGCCGCGCAAAGCGGCTGGAAAGTTTCGCATTACGATCAATATAAGACTCAACCCGTGAGAATTAAACGGGGCACTGGGGAATTGATTGTGTCGCCCGTGTTGATAATGGGCGACGGAGAAATCGCGCTGGATCAGTCAGCCGTGGCGCGCAGACCCGGCCATGCAGGCGCGAGCGCCGGGCCGAGCGCGAACAGGTCGAGCACGCGCGCGACCGTGTGATCGACCATTTCGTCGATCGAGGCAGGCTGGCTATAGAACGCCGGCAGCGGCGGGAAGACCACGCCGCCCATTTCGGTCACGGCGGTCATGTTGCGTAGATGGGCGAGATTGAACGGCGTCTCGCGCACCATCAGCACGAGCCGGCGACGCTCCTTGAGCGTGACGTCGGCGGCGCGGGCGATCAGGTTGTCGGAGAGGCCGTGAGCGACGCTCGCGAGCGTCTTCATCGAGCAGGGCGCGACGATCATGCCGTCGGTCTGGAACGAGCCCGAGGCGATCGTGGCGCCCACGTCGCGCACCGAATGAACGACATCGGCGCGCGCGTGCAGGTCCTCTTTGCTGAGCTGCAACTCGTGCTGGATGTTGAGCCAGCCGGCCGCCGAGATCAGTAGATGCGTCTCGACGCCGCCCAGGCGGCGCAGCGTTTCCAGCAGGCGCACGCCGTAGATCGCGCCCGTCGCGCCCGTGATCGCGACGATCAGGCGGCGCTGAACGCTCGACGGGGCGTGAATGTGGGCAGCAGGCGTGGCGTTCACGTGAGGCAAGTCGCGGGCGTGCCGCTTGAACCGGTACGGACGATCAGGCCGCTGCGAACAGTTGTTGCAGTTCGCCGTTCTGGTACATCTCGGTCATGATGTCCGAACCGCCGATGAACTCGCCCTTCACGTAAAGCTGGGGAATGGTCGGCCAGTTCGAGAATTCCTTGATGCCCTGGCGAACCGCGTCGTCTTCGAGCACGTTGACGGTCTTGAACTGATCGACGCCGCAGGCTTTCAGGATCTGCACGGCGCGGCCGGAAAAGCCGCACATCGGAAATTGCGCGCTGCCCTTCATGAAAAGGACGACGGCGTTTTCGTCGACGATCTGCTTGATGCGCTGTTGGGTGTCCATGTCTGACCTTGGCTTGCTTGAATAGGGTTGATGCGGAATACGTTGAATGCAGAACGAAATGATAGCGGATTTCGCCCGTGCGAGCCGGGCGTCGACAGGCAGCTTGCTAGCCTGCGAAGCGACCCCCGCTGATGCGCTCGATGGACGCCAGATCCTGCTTCGATGCGACTTCGGTAAAACCGCGCGCGTCGAGCAGTGCACGCACCGCCGCCGCCTGATCGTAACCGTGCTCCATCCAGAGCACGCCGCCGGGCACGAGCCGCGCCGGTGCGCCATCGACGATCGTGCGCAGGGCGCTCAGGCCATCGGCTTCGTCGGTGAGGGCGCCGCGTGGCTCGAAGCGTAGATCGCCTTGCTCCAGATGCGGGTCGCCGCTCGCGATATAGGGCGGGTTGCTGACGATCACGTCAAAGCGCAGCGCCGCGTCGAGTGCGTCGTACCAACTGCTTTCGATAAAGGTCAGCGCGCTGCCCGGGCGCGCCGCGTCGAGCAGCTTCGCGGCGTTGCGCGTGGCCACGCCGAGCGCACCCGGCGAACGGTCGACGGCCCACACGCGCGCATCGGGCCGCGCGGAGGCGATCGCCACAGCAATCGCGCCGCTGCCGGTGCCGAGATCGAGCACACGCGGCTGCGCGATGCCTTCCAGCGCGGCCAGCGCGGTTTCCACCAGCAGTTCGGTGTCCGGGCGCGGGATCAGCACGTCGGGCGTGACGTCGAAATCGAGGCCGAAGAATTCGCGCGTGCCCACAAGCTGCGCGATCGGTTCACCCGCCGCGCGGCGCGTTTCGAGCGCGCGATACGCAGCGACGGGCGCGGCGTCCAGCGCCTGGTCGCCGCGCGTGATGAGTTCGGTGCGGCGCCAGCCGAGCACGTGCATCAGCAGGATGCGCGTTTCCAGCGCGGGCAGGGACGAGGCGCGCAGCAAGTCGTCAGCGGTGATCGGGGTGGCGCTCACGATGTCAGTGCCGCTCAATCGGCATCGCCCAGCGACGCCAGCTGCTCGGCCTGATGCTCGGACAAGAGCGCGCCGATCAGTTCGCCGAGATCGCCGTCCATGATCGCTTCGAGGCGATAGAGCGTCAGGTTGATGCGGTGATCGGTGAGACGCCCTTGCGGGAAGTTATAGGTGCGGATCCGCTCCGAGCGGTCGCCCGAGCCGACGAGGCTCTTGCGCGTGGCCGCTTCCTTGGCGTGCTGCTCCTGATACTGCTTGTCCTGGATGCGCGCGGCCAGCACCTTGAGCGCGCGATCCTTGTTCTTGTGCTGCGAGCGGTCGTCCTGGCACTCGACCACGATGCCGGTCGGCAAGTGCGTCACGCGCACGGCCGAATCGGTCTTGTTGATGTGCTGACCGCCCGCGCCCGAGGCGCGGAACGTGTCGATGCGCAGATCGGCGGGATTGATCTGGACTTCGCCGATCTCGTCGGCTTCGGGCATCACCGCGACCGTGCAGGCCGAGGTGTGGATGCGGCCCTGCGTTTCCGTCGCGGGCACGCGCTGCACGCGATGGCCGCCCGACTCGAACTTCAGCTTCGAGTAGGCCGCCTCGCCCGCGATGCGCACGATCACTTCCTTGTAGCCGCCCAGATCCGACTCGCTCGCCGACATCATCTCGATCTGCCAGCGGTTGCGCTCCGCGTAGCGCAGATACATGCGCAGCAGGTCGCCCGCGAACAGCGCCGATTCGTCGCCGCCCGTGCCCGCGCGGATTTCGAGGAACACGTTGCGCTCGTCGTTGGGGTCCTTGGGCAGCAACATCATCTGAAGCTCGTGCTGAAGCTGCGCCATGCGTTCGCGCGCGGCCTTCACTTCATCCTCGGCGAAGTCGCGCATCGAGGCGTCGCTGAGCAGCTCCTTCGCCGCGACCTCGTCTTCCAGCGCCCGCCGCCACAACGCGTAGTGCTCGACCACCGGCCCCAATTCCGCGTGCTCGCGCGTGAGCTTGCGGTACTGGTCGCGGTTGGACGTCACATCGGGACGACTCAACAGGTCGTTCAGCTCGGCCAGGCGTGTTGTCAGCTGGTCGAGCTTCGATTGCATGCTCGTTTTCATCGGGCGGTTCGGAGCGGACTCCGGTCAGGGCTGCGGGAAAAGGGGAGGCGGGCGGGAAGCCCCTGGCGGCCGGCGCGCATGGGACGCGTGCGAGCCGGATGCGGCGAGTGCCGCTAACGATCCGAAGAGCCGGACGCGTTGGACGATTCGTCGAGATTCGACGCTTGCGCGCCTTGTTGCACGGCCGGTTGCGCTTCACTGCCCTTGGCCGGCTGGCCGTGGCGGTAGAAACCGCTCATCAGCTCGATCAGCGAGTCGCGGCTTTCGCCGCTCGACGTATTGAGCGCGTGCGTCGGGCCGTGGATCAGCTTGTTGGTGAGCGCCTGCGAGAGCGCTTCGAGCACGGCCGACGGGTCGTCGCCGCGCGCGAGCATCTTGCGCGCGCGTTCGAGTTCGGTGCGGCGCAGCGTGTCGGCCTGCGTGTGCATGTGGCGGATCACCGGCACGATGCTGCGCGAGTCGAGCCACTGCATGAAGTTCGCCACGCGCGTTTCGATGATGGTTTCGGCCTGCGCGACCGCCGCCTGGCGCGAGGCATTGCCTTCGCGCACGATCGTGCCGAGATCGTCGACGGTGTAGAGGAACACGTCTTCGAGCTGGCCGACTTCGGCTTCGATGTCGCGCGGCACCGCGAGGTCGACCATGAAGATCGGGCGGTGACGGCGCGCCTTCACGGCACGCTCGACGGCGCCGAGGCCAATGATCGGCAGCGTGGAGGCCGTGCACGAGACGATGATGTCGAACTCGTGCATGCGCGTGGGCAGCTCGGAGAGCGGAATCGACTTGCCGCCGAAACGTTCGGCAACATAGCGGCCGCGCTCGGCGGTACGGTTGGCGACCACGAGTTCGCGCGGCTGCTGGGCGGCGAAGTGTGCGGCGCACAGCTCGATCATTTCGCCCGCGCCGATGAACAGCACGCGCTGGTTGGCGATCTTGTCGAAGATGCGCTGCGCGAGACGCACGGCGGCGGCGGCCATCGACACCGATTGCGCCCCGATTTCCGTGGTGCTGCGCACTTCCTTCGCGACGGCGAAGGTGCGCTGGAACAGCTGATTCAAATAGGTGCCGAGCGCGCCGGCTTCGGTGGCGGTGCGAACCGCCGTTTTCATCTGGCCGACGATCTGCGTTTCGCCCAGCACCATCGAGTCGAGACCCGAGGCGACGCGAAACGCGTGACGCACGGCTTCGGACTGCGGCAGGGTGTAGACGTGCGGCGCGAGTTCTTCGGCGCGGATGCCGTGGTAGTGCGAGAGCCATTCCACCGCGGAATCGCGCGACGCCTGCGCGTCGGTCGCGCAGTAGAGCTCGGTGCGGTTGCAGGTGGACAGGATGGCGGCTTCGGGCGCGCTCAGGGCGCGCTTGCCGCCCGTCCAGGCTTCCTTGAACAGCTCCAGGGCAGGCTTGATCTGTTCGAGCGGAAACGCCACGCGTTCGCGCAAGGCGACGGGCGCGGTGTGGTGATTAATTCCGATCGTTAGAAGCTGCATACCATGGGGCGAAGATTTAGGCGGATATTATAACTTTTCCGCGCTTCTGACATTGGCGTCAGCAATGTCAGTATCGTCCCCAGGGCTAATTGTGAGTCTTTCGAGCTGGTAGCCGTAGCCGTACAGCGTGGTCAGACGCCAGCCGTGCTCGGGCCCCAGCTGCAATTTGCTGCGCAGCCGCGAGGCGTGCGTATCGAGCGTGCGCGACCGAACGTCGCGGTTCAGATTCCAGACCGTTTCGAGAATGCGCGCCCGCGAAACGGGGCGCGATGCGTTGGTGAAAAGCAGCAGTGCGAAGCGAAATTCCTTGGGCGTGAGCGTGACGGTATGGCCCCGGAACGACACGGCATAGCGCGCCGAGTCGAACAGGTAGTCGCCGAAACCGTGGCGTGCGCGGTTACGTGGGCGGCGCACGCCGGCGCGACGCAGCAGCGCGTCGATGCGGGCGAGCATTTCGGGGCCGCGCACCGGTTTGGCGATGCAGTCGTCGGCGCCGGCTTGCAGGCTCGCGACGATTTCGCTTTCGTGCGGCGAGGCCATCAGCACGATGGCGGGCAGGCCCGGCAGCAGGCGGCGAGCACGCGGAATGAGTTCGTCTCCGCCGAGGTCGCCGCACCAGTACGCCGCAAGCAGCAGGTCGAAGGCGTCGTCCTCGAGCGCTTCGACGAGCGGAGCCCCGTGGGGGAAATGGCGGCAGGCGTGACCGCCTGCTATGAGCAGGCGTTCGATGACTTCAGCCTGGCGCGCGTCAGGTTCGACAAGAGCGATTCGCATAAGGGAGTCCAGCCGGGGACGGGCCGGGTGCGCTTGCCTTGCGCCATCCCGCCCCCTACACTCAACCGCTACGCGGGAAGCGCCGAGCCGACCGTTTTCCAGTAAAAATTCAGTTGTAAAAGAGACAAAAGAATGCTATCCGCCACTCCATCGCAGTCCTATAGGACTCTTCTGAAATTCCTAAGGACAAAGCGGTAATGGGCTGGACTGGTATCGTCGTACTCGGTCTTGCCATTGGCTGCGCGGGATGGCTGCTGCATCCTCTGCGCCGTGCCAGCGGCCCCGCTGGCCGCTCGCTCGGCCTCGCGATTGCCGCCGCGCTTGCTGGCGCTGCGCTCGCGAAAGCGGCGGGCCGCGCTACGGGTCTCTTCTACGATGGCGAACTGCTCGAATGGCCGGTCTGCACGGCTGTCGCATTCGTCTTCGTGGCCGCGTCGATGGCGCTGCGCGCGCGCCGTTGACATCGCCTTCCCCGCATACGCGCACATTGAGCGCCCCCACACGCGCAACACAACTCTCGCAGGTGAAAACATGAACGCCCGACTCCCCGAAACGTCCACGATCCCCGAACGCATTGCCGCGCTGCGCGCCGCAATGGCAGGGGCGGGCGTGGACGCCGCCCTCGTGCCGTCCGCCGATCCGCATCTCTCCGAATACCTGCCGCGCCGCTGGCAGGGCCGCGAGTGGCTATCGGGCTTCACCGGCTCGGTCGGCACGCTGGTGGTGACGAAGGATTTCGCCGGCGTGTGGGTCGACAGCCGCTACTGGGTGCAGGCCGACAACCAGCTCGCGGGCACCGGCATTCAGCTGATGAAGATGACGGGCGGCCAGCAGACCGCACCGCACATCGCCTGGCTTGCGCAGAATGTGCCGGCTGGCGGCACGGTCGCCGTGGACGGCGCGGTGCTGGGCGTGGCGTCGGCGCGCGCGCTGGCCGAGGCGCTCGACGCGCGCGGCGTGACGCTGTGCACCGATGTCGATCTGCTCGACGCCGTCTGGAGCGGCCGCCCCTCGCTGCCGGTCGAGCCGGTATATGAGCACCTTGCGCCGCACGCCGACGCGCAGCGCCCGGCCAAGCTCGCTCAGGTGCGTGGCGCGATGCGCGAACTCGGCGCGCAGTGGCACTTCATTTCGACGCTCGACGACCTCGCCTGGCTCTTCAACCTGCGCGGCGCCGACGTGAACTACAACCCCGTGTTCGTTGCGCACGCACTGATCGGGCCGGATGACGCAACGCTCTTCGTCGCCGACGGCAAGGTGAGCGCCGAACTCGCGCAAGCGCTCGCGCGCGACGGCGTGCGCGTTGCGCCCTACACGCAGACGATCGCGGCGCTGGGCGCGCTGCCCGCGGGCGAGGCGCTGCTGGTCGACCCGCGCCGCGTGACGCTCGGACTGCTGGAAGCGGTGCCGGCGCAGGTGAGGCTTGTGGAGTCGATCAACCCGAGCACCTGCTTGAAGTCGCGCAAGACCGCCGTGGAAGCGGAGCACGTGCGCGCGACCATGGAACAGGATGGCGCGGCGCTCGCCGAATTCTTCGCATGGTTCGAAGCGGCGCAGGGCCGGGAGACCATCACCGAACTCACCATCGACGAAAAACTCACCGCCGCGCGTGCACGCCGGCCGGGCTATGTTTCGCTGTCCTTTTCGACGATCGCGGGCTTTAACGCGAACGGCGCGATGCCGCACTACCGCGCGCTGCCGCAGTCGCATAGCGTGATCGAAGGCGATGGCCTGCTGCTGATCGACTCGGGCGGCCAGTATCTGGACGGCACGACCGACATCACGCGTGTGGTGCCGGTAGGTACGCCGAGCGCGGAGCAAAAGCGCGACTTCACGCTGGTGCTCAAGGGCATGATGGCGCTCTCGCGCGCACAGTTCCCGCGCGGCATTCGCTCGCCGATGCTCGACGCCATCGCGCGCGCGCCGATCTGGGAAGCGGGCGCCGACTACGGCCACGGCACCGGTCACGGCGTGGGCTACTTCCTCAATGTGCACGAAGGCCCGCAAGTGATCTCGCACTACGCGCCGGCCGAACCGTGGACGGCGATGGAAGAGGGCATGATCACCTCGGTGGAGCCGGGCATCTATCGACCGGGCAAGTGGGGCGTGCGGATCGAAAACCTGGTGCTGAACCAGAGCGCGGGCAAGACCGAATTCGGCGATTTCCTGAAATTCGAAACGCTGACGCTCTGCCCGATCGACACGCGCTGTATTGATCTGGCGCTCTTGCGCGAGGACGAACGCGCGTGGCTCAATGCGTATCATCAGACGGTTCGCGAACGCGTCGCGCCGCACGTGAGCGGCGACGCGCTGGCGTGGCTGGAAAAGCGCACGCAGCCGATCTGATCTTCCTCAACGGCGCAGCAAAATACGGAGCGCAGACGCATGACGATCAAGGCAGTGGTGTTCGACTTCGGCGGGGTGCTGGTGGACTGGAGTCCTGAGTATCTCTATCGCAAGCTGATTCCCAACGATGACGAACGCCGCTGGTTCCTCACCCACGTCTGCGCGATGGACTGGGTCGTGCGTCAGGACGGCGGCGAGCCGATCGCCGTCGGCACCGAAGAACTCGTCGCGCGCTTTCCCGAGCATGAGGCGCTGATTCGCGCGTTCTACGAGCGTTGGCACGAGATGGTCGGCGGCTTGCTCGAAGGGGGCGTCGCGACCTTCGAGCGCCTGGAGGCCGCAGGCGTGCCGATCTTCGGCCTCACCAACTGGTCGGCGGAGACGTTTCCGTGGGCGTGGGAGCGCTTCGGCATCCTGCGTCGCTGCCGCGACATCGTGGTCTCGGGGCGCGTGGAACTGGTGAAGCCCGATCCGGCGATCTACCACGAGATGTTCCGCCGTATCGAGGCGCAATTGCCGGGCGTGCAGCCCGGCGAGCTGGTCTTCATCGACGACAACGCGCGCAACGCGCAAGCCGCCACGGCGCTCGGCTGGCATGGCGTGCATCACACGAGCAACGCCACCACCGACGCGAAGCTGCGCGAACTCGGCCTGCCGGTCTGATAGCAGAGCTTATTGAGTCCCCGGCGCAGCAGGTTGCGCCGGTTTGCCGAACAGATTGCGCAGCGCGTCGGCGATACCCTTTGCGGTCTGCCCCGCGCCTTGCGCCACTCCTTCCGCGCTCACCCCGAGCGCCTGCGCGAAGCCCGCGCGCAACTCGGTCATCAGGCTCTCGTCGAGCCTGAACTTCGGATCGCGCAAATCCCCGTCGAGCACGAAATGCAGCGTGATGTCGCCCCTGTGCGACTTGAGCGCGGCGATGGCTGCGCGCGTCGGGATCGACATGAAGGTGTCGAGCGGATTGCTGCTTTCGGCCAGTTGCAGATGATGAAGCGTGACCGTGCCGGGCGCGTGCAGGCGGTAGCCGCGCACCGTCGAGGTGAGGTCGAGATCGATCGTGCCGCCCGCGACATTGGCCTTCGCGCCGGCCTTTTTCAGCAGATACGGATCGAGCGTGGCGAGGTCCACGCCGCGCAGCGTCGTGCGCGTCTGCGAGTCCTTGCTCGCGATGCGCACAGTGCCCTCGAAGCTCACGCGGCCGGTGTGTGCCGGTCCTTTGATCGCGCCCGTCACGGAAACATGCGTGGGTTCGTCGAGCGCGGGCAATTGGACGTGATCGACGCTCGCGTGCGCGTCGCTCACCGTCACGCGCCACGGCGGATTGCCCACGGAGCGGTCGTAAAACACAAAAGTGCCGTTGTCGAGAACGATGTGGTCGATCAGCTTTTCGGGCGGTATCGCCGCGTTGGCATTGACGTTGGCGTCCGCGCTCGATGCTGCCGATGCGGGATTCGCCGCTTCCGCCGCTTCCATTTCGCGCCGCAGATTCGGCAGGATTTCGATCGCGCCGTTCTGTCGCCGCAGAACCGTCATCGTGAAATCGCTGACTTCGACTTCGCGCACGTGCACGCGATGCGCAAGCAGCGCGCGCAGGTCGGGCGTGATCGTGATGCGCCGGGCGTGCAGCATGTCGGCGGTGGGCCAGTCGCGCGGCGGTTTGAGGCGCACATCGGTGAGTTCGACGGAGGTGAGCCAGAAGGCCACGTCGACGCGCGCCGCCGTGCCGATGGGCGCGAGCGCCGCTTCCACGCGCGCTTTCGCCTCGCGCTGGAGCACGTAGAGACCGACCAGCGCGATCACCACGAGCGTCGCCGCAACGAGCGCGGCGATCAAGGCGAAACGGGAAGCCGAGCGGTTGCGGGTCGGCATCGACATGCGGAGCACCTCGCCCTGGAAGAAAGCGCGCCGGCCTGCGTGAGCGGAAATGCGGCGCAAGAGCCACAAGCGTAGCCGCTTTCGAGCAACCGCCGTGCCGCTGGTGTCCGTCGCCGCGTGACGCTTGCGTGCAAAAAAAACGGCAGCCCGCAGGCTGCCGTTCGTATCGATCGCGCTAAAAGACTTAGCGGCTGATCGGCTTGTAGCGCAGACGCTTCGGACGCGCGGCTTCTTCGCCCAGACGCTTGATCTTGTCGGCCTCGTACTCCTGATAGTTGCCGTCGAAGAACGTGACTTGCGAGTCGCCTTCGAACGCCAGGATGTGCGTGGCGATACGGTCGAGGAACCAGCGATCGTGCGAGATCACCATCACCGAGCCCGCGAATTCGAGCAGGGCGTCTTCGAGCGCGCGCAGCGTTTCGACGTCGAGGTCGTTCGACGGTTCGTCCAGCAGCAGGACGTTGCCGCCCGAGATCAGCGTCTTGGCCAGATGCAGACGGCCGCGTTCACCACCCGACAGGTTCCCGACAATCTTCTGCTGATCGCCGCCCTTGAAGTTGAAGCGGCCGATGTAGGCGCGCGACGGCGTTTCGTACTTGCCCACCGTCAGCACGTCCGCACCGCCCGAAATCGCTTCGAACACGGTCTTGTCGCCTTCGAGCGCGTCGCGGCTCTGGTCCACATACGCGAGCTTGACCGTCGGGCCTTGCACGATTTCGCCCGAATCCGGCTGCTCCTTGCCCGTGAGCATGCGGAACAGCGTCGACTTACCGGCGCCGTTCGGGCCGATGATGCCGACGATCGCGCCCGCCGGAATCTTGAAGCTCAGATCGTCGATCAGCAGACGGTCGCCGTACGACTTGCTGACGTTCTTGAATTCGATGACTTCGTTGCCCAGACGCTCGCCCGCCGGAATGAAGATTTCCTGCGTTTCGTTGCGCTTCTGGTAATCCGAGCTGGACAGTTCCTCGAAACGCGCGATACGCGCCTTCGACTTCGCCTGACGGCCCTTCGGGTTCTGGCGCACCCACTCCAGTTCCTTCTTGATCGCCTTCTGGCGCGCCGATTCCGTCGCTTCTTCCTGCTTCAGGCGCTCTTCCTTCTGGTCGAGCCAGCTGGAGTAGTTGCCCTTCCAGGGAATGCCGTGGCCGCGGTCGAGTTCGAGAATCCACTCGGCGGCGTTGTCCAGGAAGTAGCGATCGTGGGTCACGGCGACCACGGTGCCCGGGAAGCGCGTGAGGAACTGTTCGAGCCACTCGACCGATTCAGCGTCAAGGTGGTTGGTCGGTTCGTCGAGCAGCAGCATGTCGGGCTTTTCGAGCAGCAGCTTGCACAGCGCCACGCGCCGCTTTTCACCGCCCGACAGATTGCCGATCTTGGCGTCCCAGGCCGGCAGACGCAGGGCATCGGCGGCGATTTCGATCTGCTGTTCCGCGCTGCCGTCGGTCGTCGCGAGGATTGCCTCGTACTTGGCTTGTTCCGCGGCCAGTGCGTCGAAGTCGGCGTCCGGTTCGGCGTAAGCGGCGTAGATCTCGTCGAGCTTCTTCTGCGCGTTGAACACGTCGCCCAGACCCTCTTCGACCGCTTCGCGCACGGTCTTTTCCGGGTCGAGCTGCGGTTCCTGCGGCAGATAGCCGATGTTCAGGTTGGGCATCGGCGTGGCTTCGCCTTCGATGTCCTTGTCGACGCCGGCCATGATCTTGATGAGGGTGGACTTGCCCGAACCGTTCAGGCCGAGCAGACCGATCTTCGCGCCGGGGAAGAACGACAGCGAGATGTCCTTCAGGATCTGGCGCTTGGGCGGCACGATCTTGCCGACCCGGTTCATGGTGAAGACGTATTGGGCCATGAGAGTGTCTTTGGAAAACGGGAAATAGGGGCGGAAATGTCTCTCGAATCACGGCGGGGGCCGCGTTCGAACCGCGAATGAGGAAATGCGCAAACCGCTATTGTACGGGGCGCGGGCGACGGGGGGATGGCGTCTGTCCAAGGTGGCGGCGCAAAAAAGCCCGCTCGAAAGCGGGCTTTCACGATGCGCCGGAAACAGCTTCGCGCTTTGGACGGGCGCTTAGACGTTGAACAGGAAGTTCATCACGTCGCCGTCGTGCACGACGTATTCCTTGCCTTCGGCGCGCATCTTGCCGGCTTCCTTCGCGCCGGCTTCACCCTTGTACTGGATGTAGTCGTCGAATGCGATGGTCTGCGCGCGGATGAAGCCGCGTTCGAAGTCGGTGTGGATCGCGCCGGCGGCTTGCGGTGCCGTATCGCCCACGTGGATCGTCCACGCGCGCACTTCCTTCACGCCCGCCGTGAAGTACGTTTGCAGGCCGAGCAGCTTGAAGCCTGCGCGAATCACGCGGTCGAGGCCCGGCTCCTGCATGCCCATGTCGGCAAGGAACGCTGCCTTGTCTTCGTCTTCGAGATCGGCGATTTCCGCTTCGATCGCGGCGCACACCGCGACGACCGGCGCTTTCTCGGCTTCGGCGTACTTGCGCACGGCGTCGAGGTACGGGTTGTTCTCGAAGCCGTCGTCCTTCACGTTCGCGACGTACATCGTCTTCTTCGCGGTGATCAGGCAGAACGGCTTGAGCAGCGCGAGTTCGTCTTCGTTCAGGTCGAGGCCGCGCACGGGCTTCGCCTGGTCGAGCTGCGTGCGCACTTTTTCCAGCACGGCGACGAGCTTCGCGGCTTCCTTGTCGTTGCCCGATTTCGCAGCCTTCGAGTAACGCGTGAGCGCCTTCTCGACCGTGCCGAGATCGGCGAGCGCGAGTTCGGTGTTGATGACTTCGATGTCGGAGAGCGGATCGACCTTGCCCGCGACGTGAATCACGTTTTCGTCCTCGAAGCAGCGCACGACGTGCGTGATCGCATCCGTTTCGCGGATGTTGGCGAGGAACTGGTTGCCCAGACCTTCACCCTTGCTCGCGCCCGCCACCAGACCCGCGATGTCGACGAACTCGACGACGGCCGGCACGACGCGCTCGGGCTTGACGATGTCGGAGAGGGCTTTCAGGCGCTGATCCGGCACTTCCACGACGCCGACGTTCGGCTCGATCGTGCAGAACGGATAGTTTTCAGCCGCGATGCCGGCCTTGGTCAGCGCGTTGAAGAGGGTGGACTTGCCGACGTTAGGCAAGCCGACGATGCCGCATTGGAGGCTCATGAAATTCTCTGCATGTCAGGGTGGCGACGTGCGGCTCGCCGGGGTCGGGCGTGAGCTGCAAGGCCGGACCGGCTGGCGCGAGTGCGCCGCGCGGGCGGCCCGGATGGCACGAAAATGCACGTCAGGGGCGTGACGCTAAGTCACGAAAACCGTAATTGTAACCTCGTCGGCGCGCGGGTTTGTCGATGGGCGTAGTGTGATGCGCAACGTCGAAAGGGGCGCGATCGGGCGTTAGTGTTCGCCTGCCTGCGGCAGGGCGGCGCGCGCGCTTGCCGCAACGCAAGCGCTGTCCCATCCGGCCCTGTCAGATAAAGCCCCACGGCTATAATGCGCGGATGACTGCAAGCAACCAGACCTTTGACGTCGCCGTGATCGGCGGCGGGCTCGTCGGCAAGTCGGCGGCGCTGGCGCTGACCCAGAATGGCCTGCGCGTGGCGCTGCTCGCGCAACCCTGCGCGCCGTTGCCGCCCGGCGCCGTGTTCGACGCGCGCGTCTATGCGTTCTCGCGCAGCTCCCAGGCGCTGTTCGAGCGGCTGCGGGTCTGGCAGGCCGTCGACGCCACGCGTCTCACGCCCGTCTACGACATGCGGGTGTTCGGCGACGCCGCCGCGGAATTGCACTTCTCGGCCTATCAGGCGTCCGTCTCGCATCTGGCCTGGATCGCCGAATCGTCGCTGGTCGAGCGTTCACTCGATGCGGCGCTGCATTTCCAGCCCAATCTCACGTGGATCGACTCGCGCGCGCAAACGCTCGATATCCAGGCCGACGCGGCCGTGATCGGCCTCGACAATGGCCGCACGATCGAAGCCGATCTGGCCGTGGGCGCGGATGGCGCGCATTCGTGGGTGCGTGCGCAGATCGGCTCGAAGGTCGAGCGCCGCGATTATCGGCAAACGGGTGTGGTCGCCAATTTCCGCGCGCAGCGCCCGCACGGCGAATGCGCGTACCAGTGGTTCCGTGACGGCGAAATCATCGCACTGCTGCCGCTGCCCGATCAGCACGTCTCGCTCGTGTGGTCCGCGCAGACGGAGCATGCGCAAGCCCTGCTCAAGCTCGAACCCGAACAACTCGCCGCTGAAGTCGAGCGCGCGACACAGAACCTGCACGGCGCGCTCGAATGCGTGACGCCTGCGCGCGGCTTTCCGCTCTCACTGCAAACAGTCGACCGGCTGATCGCACCGCGCGTCGCGCTAGTGGGCGATGCCGCGCATCTGATCCACCCGCTCGCCGGGCAGGGCGTGAATCTGGGCCTGCGCGACGTGGCCGCGCTCGTCGACGTGATCACACAGAAAGAAGCGTTTCGCGATCTGGGCGACACCGTGCTGCTGCGCCGCTATGAACGTGGCCGCCGCGAGGACATCCAGAAGCTCGTCGTGGCCACCGACGGCCTGCAGCGCCTGTTCGCGGTGCCGGGCACGATCGCGCGTGCGGTGCGCAACACCGGCATGGCCTTCGTCGGCGCGCAGCCGCTCGTCAAGCGCTGGCTCGTCGCCGCGGCGCTTGGCTAGTCTTACGCCGCACCCCTTGGGTTGTGGCGGGCATTTCGGTTGCTGCATGCCTCAAGCGGCTTAGAATGGCAGATCAGGCAGTGCCGGCGTCCGGCTGGATCGGCTTAAGTGACTTCAGTGACCTAAGTGACCCAAGCGACTCGATCCGCCACCGCGCCCGAATTTCACCTGGAACGCGTCGCGCGCCCTTGGCGCGCCGCGCTCCCGAATCAGGAAAGCATTCCATGCAAAAGCGTATCCGCATTGCCGCGCTCGTCGTCGCGGCGGCCGCCTCGGTGCTCGGCTGCTCGGCACAGGCCGACCAGACCACGGACAAAATCAAGGCTGCGTTGCAGCAACGCCTCGGCGTCGATGCCGGCGACATCAAGGGCATCCAGAAGGCGCCCGTCTCCGGTCTCTACGAGGTGAACCTCGGCACGCAGATCATTTATAGCGACGTGAACGGCGACTATGTCCTCACGGGCGATCTGGTCGACACCAAGGCGCACCGCAATCTCACCGAAGCGCGTCTGGCCGAACTGAACAAGGTCGACTTCGCCAAGCTGCCGTTCGAGAACGCGGTGAAGGTCGTGAAGGGCAACGGCAAGCGCACGATCGCGGTTTTCTCCGATCCGAACTGCCCGTACTGCCATCAGCTGGAAACCACGCTCAAGTCGATCGACAACGTCACGGTCTACACCTTCCTGTACCCCGTGCTCTCCGACGACTCGACGGCCAAGGCCAAGTCGATCTGGTGTTCGACCGACCGCGCGAAGGCGTGGGAATCGTGGATGGTCGAGCGCAAGACGCCGACCGCTTCGGGCACCTGCAACACGGCCGCGATCGACAGCAACCTGAAGCTGGGCGCGAAGATGAACGTGACCGGCACGCCCACTGTGATCCTGGCCGATGGCCGCCGCCTGCCGGGCGCGGTCAGCGCCGACCGGCTCGAAAGCGAGCTGAGCGCCGCGCACTGACGCCTCGCCCGAAACCGCCGGCCGCTTCTGCGGCCGGTACTTTTTTGTCCGCTGAATTTTGTTTGCCGCCCAGACGCGAGCGCGCGCCACGAGCGCCGTGCGTCGCGACTGGCGGCCCCAACGCCTACCGAACCCGTCACCGATTCCGCCGATGAAGCCGATCCGATACACCATCGTCCCGAAGAACCCCGCCGCGCATCTGTTCGAGGTGACACTCACCATCGAAGACCCCGCGCCGGACGGCCAGCGCTTCATGCTGCCCGTGTGGATTCCGGGCAGCTACATGGTGCGTGAATTCGCGCGCAACATCGTCACGCTGCGCGCCACCAACGACGCGGGCCGCAAGGTGCGCGTGAGCAAGACCGACAAGCATTCGTGGCAGGCCGCACCGGTGAAGGGCGCGCTCACGCTGCGCTACGAGGTCTACGCGTGGGATCTGTCGGTGCGCGCGGCGCATCTGGACGACACGGTCGGCTTCTTCAACGGCACGAGCGTGTTTCTCGCGGCGCTCGGTCACGAGGGTGCGCAGCATATCGTCGACATCCAGCGCCCGGACGGCCACGCGTTCCGCCACTGGCGTGTCGCCACGGCCCTGTCGGAGGCGCGCGGTACCAAGCGCTACGGCTTCGGCGACTACACGGCTGCGAACTACGACGAACTGATCGACCATCCGGTCACGCTCGGCGAATTCACGCTCGCGAGCTTCAAGGCCCATGGCGTGCCGCACGACATCGTGATCGCGGGCCGCGTGGTGGCGCTCGACACCGAACGCCTCGCCAACGATCTGCGCAAAATCTGCGAGGCGCAGATCGCGCTGTTCGAACCGCGCACGAAGCGCGCGCCGATGGAGCGCTACGTGTTTATGACGCAGGCCGTCAGCGACGGCTACGGCGGGCTGGAGCACCGCGCCTCGACCGCGCTCATCTGCAATCGCACCGACCTGCCGGTGAAGGGCAAGCCCGAGATGTCGGAGGGCTATCGCACCTATCTGGGCCTGTGCAGCCACGAGTACTTCCACACCTGGAACGTCAAGCGCATCAAGCCCGCCGCGTTCGTGCCGTACGACCTCTCGAGCGAGGACTACACCTCGCTGCTGTGGCTGTTCGAAGGCTTCACGTCTTACTACGACGATCTGGTGCTGGTGCGCAGTGGCCTGATTTCCGTCGATGAGTACTTCGGTCTGGTCGGCAAGACCATCGGCGGCGTGTTGCGCGGCGCGGGGCGTCTGAAGCAGAGCGTCGCGGAAAGCTCGTTCGACGCGTGGGTCAAGTACTACCGCCAGGACGAGAACGCCGCGAACGCCATCGTCAGCTACTACACGAAAGGCTCGCTCGTCGCGCTCGCGTTCGACCTGGCGATCCGCACGGAAACGAGCGGCCGCAAGTCGCTCGACGATGTGATGCGCCTGCTGTGGCAGCGCTACGGCCGCGACTTCTATCGCGGCAAGCCCGTGGGTGTGGGTGAAGAGGACGTCGAAGCGCTGATCGCGGAGGCGACCGGCGTGCAACTGGGCGGCTTGTTCGCCGATGCCGTGCGCGGCATGCGCGATTTGCCGCTTGCGACGCTGTTCGAGCCGTTCGGCGTGAAGCTCGAAGGCGAGCCGGAGCGCGGGGCGAAGCCGTCGCTGGGCGCGCGCCTGCGTGGCGGCGCCGAGGCGACGCTGGCAGTCGTCTACGAAGGCGGCGCGGCGCAGAAGGCCGGCCTGTCGGCAGGCGACACGGTGATCGCGCTAGATGGTCTGCGCGTGACGGGCGGCAATCTCGATACGCTGCTGTCGCGCTATCAACCGGGCGCGAAGGTGGAGATCCATGCATTCCGCCGCGACGAGCTGCGTGTTGCGCGCCTGACGCTCGACGCCCCCGATATCGCGCGCTACAAGTTGAGCGCCACGGACAAGCGCCCCGCGCCGCGCGCGCTGCGCGAGCGCTGGCTGGCGGTGTGAACGTGAGTTCACGGTAAGCCCGATGGTGGGCGGCGCGTTCCGCCCAGTCCCATGAAACGGCGAGGTCGATCTGGCCCCGCCGTTTTTGCATTCCAGCGATTGTTCTACCGTTGCAACAATCCGTCACTGGCGAGCTACTTTTTCGAGGCGCGGTAAAAAAACACAATGGCCTCACTCGCGCAACACCGCGCAACTGAGACCCCGAAGGAATGACCATGACCACGATCCTGCAAATCAATTCCGCCGCCCGCTCGCAAGGCGCCCAGTCGACGCTGCTCGTCAACGAATTGACGGCCAAGCTGCAACAATCGAACGCCGGTGCGACGGTCGTGACGCGCAACCTGCAAGCCGATCCGCTGCCGCACCTGGACGACTCCGTTCTCGGCGCGTTCTTCACGCCGGCCGAGCAACGCACGCCGGAACAGCAGGCAATCGCCGCACGCAGCGAAGCGCTGATCGCCGAACTGCAAGCCGCCGATATCGTCGTGATCGGCGCACCGCTGTACAACTTCGGCATCTCGTCGCAACTCAAGACGTACTTCGACTGGATCGCCCGCGCTGGCATCACGTTCCAGTACACGGCGAACGGCCCCGAAGGCCTCGTGAAGGGCAAGAAGGTGTTCGTGGTTTCGGCACGCGGCGGCAAGTATCAAGGCACGGCGCATGACAGCCAGACGCCGTACCTGAAGTCGTTCCTCGGCTTCCTGGGCATGACGGACGTCAACTTCATCTACGCAGAAGGCCTGAACATGGGCCCGGACGCAGCTAGCGCAGCGCTCGCCAGCGCACGTGAAGCGATCGCGGCTGCCTAAGTCTCGATAGGGTTGCCGTGCCGCGCTTCGTTGCGCGGTATCATGCGCCTGAAACTAAAAACGCCACGAAAGTGATTTCGTGGCGTTTTTTATTGCGCTCGAGGTCGTGAGGGGCGCCGCTCAGGCGAGCACTTCGCCGACTTCAGGCAGGCGCCAGTCGATCGGCTGGCGGTTGTGCGCCTCCAGGTACTCGTTCGCCTGGACGAAGTGACCGCAACCCAGAAAGCCGCGATGCGCCGAGAGCGGCGAGGGGTGCGGCGCTTCCAGCACGCAATGTTCGCCCTCACCGAGCAACGCGCGCTTGTTCTGCGCATGCGCGCCCCAAAGCATGAACACCAGGTTCTGGTGACGGGTGGCGAGTTCGCGGATCAGCGTGTCGGTGCAGCGCTCCCAGCCGCGCTTCGCGTGGCTCGCGGCATTCGCGCGCTCGACGGTCAGCACGGTGTTGAGCAGCAGCACGCCCTGGCGTGCCCAGGCGTCGAGGCAGCCGTGCGCGGGCGCGTCGATGCCAAGGCTCGCCGCGATCTCCTTGAACATATTGCGCAGCGACGGCGGCGGACGCACGCCCGGCGGCACCGAGAACGCCAGCCCATGCGCCTGTGGCGTGCCGCGATCGTCGCCGTGATACGGGTCCTGGCCGAGGATCACCACTTTGACGTCGTCGGGCGAGGTGAGGCGCAGCGCGCGGAACACATCGGCGGGATAGACGGTCTTGCCGGCGGCGCGCTCAGCGTCGACGAACTGGCAAAGCGGCGCATAAACATCGCTGGCGATGAACGGATCGAGCAGGCTGCGCCACGCGGCGGGCAGGGCGGCAAACTGGTCTTCGAGGCGCGGCGTGTCGGAAACCTGGGACATGGCGATGGCTAACTGGGAGTCGGATGCGTGGCTGTCAGGCACAGCGGCGGGCGCGTGCGCAAGTTGCGCAACACGCGGCGGAATCGGGTTCGCGAATGCGGGCGCAGGGAATTCGTCGGCGTCGAACAGCGAGAAAATCGTGATCTGACGCGGATCGACTTCGGGCTGCGCCGGTTCGTCGAGCGTGGCCTGCGCGGCGTCGGGCGCTTCGTCGTCGAACAGCGAAGTCTGCACCGGCTGCGCGAGGCGCGTCGTGCGTTTTGTGGGAGTCATGGGCGGCAAGTGTCGCAGCAATCGCGCGCCGGTTCAATGCGGCGGGCGCGACTTGCGGCACAACGGTATCGATCTTGCAACTAACTGCGAGGAGTGTGCAGTGCGCTGGCGCTCGATCATGCGTGGTGTGCGGGTACGAGGCGAGACGTAGGCCGATAGAGAAGCGGCGCGAGTTCATCGCGCCGCCGTTCTAGTCTGCTCAGCCTTCGCGCAGCTTGTAACCGCGCTGCGCCTTGCTGATGTCGTCGGGGGCGAGACCTGGCAGCGCTTTCGCGAGTTCGTCGGCGAGCGTGTGCAGCACGGCTTCGTCACCGTCCTTCAATTCGAGCTCGATCTCGCAGATCGGCGCGCGACGTGCTTCGCCATTTACGTCAGCGGTGATTTCGCCCTGATCGACTGCGGCTTCGACCTGCGCCCCCGCGTGCGTCAAGACCCAGAGCGTGCGCGTGAAGTCGGTGCGAAAGAGCGGGATCAGGTTCGAGGCCGCCGCGGACAGCGCCGTGGACACGCCGGCTTCATCGCACTCGTGCAGCAGTTTCTCCACTTCGAGCGCTTCGCCCGCGACCGGCATTTCCCACTCGTGCCGTGCGTGCAGCCCGTTCCGCGCGACACCCACGGTTTTGAAAGTCTGGAGCCAGCCTTCGGGCGCACGGCGCAGACGCAGTGCGCTCTTCGCCCGCGCGAGCGCCAGTTCAGGCGTGTCGAAGTAGATGTTTTCGAGCTGGATGGCCCGACCGGCGACACCCGCGCGCGCCTCGAACAGACGCAGCGCCGCTTCCACCTGGTCTTGCGGCAGCGCGAGCTTGATTTCGCGTTCGATACCCATGACGGCTCGCGCTCAGAAGAACATGCGGGCGAGTTCCGCGCCTGGCTCCCCGGCGCGCATGAACGCTTCGCCAACCAGGAACGAGTGCACGGCCAGCTCGCGCATCTTCTCGACATCGGCGCGCGAGAGGATGCCCGACTCCGTCACGACAATGCGGTCTTCCGGCACATCGTCGAGCATGCCGATGGTGGTTTGCAGCGTCGTTTCGAAGGTGCGCAGGTTGCGGTTGTTGATGCCGATGAGCGGCGTCTTCAACGTGAGCGCGTGATCGAGTTCGGCGCGGTCGTGCACTTCGACCAGCACGGCGAGGCCGAGCGAATGCGCGAGCGCTTCGAGGTCGCGCATTTGCGACGGTTCGAGCGCGGCGGCGATCAGCAGGACCGCGTCGGCGCCCATCGCGCGCGCTTCGACGATCTGGTACGGATCGACGATGAAGTCCTTGCGCAGCACCGGCAGCTCGCACGCGGCGCGCGCAGCCTGGAGATAGGCGACGCTTCCCTGGAAGAACTGCACGTCGGTGAGCACGGAGAGACAGGCTGCGCCGCCTTGTGCGTACGAGCGTGCGATCTCGGCGGGGTCGAAGTTTTCGCGCAGCACGCCTTTCGACGGGCTGGCTTTCTTCACTTCGGCGATCACGGCCGCCTGGCCGTTGGCGTGCTTCGCGCGGATCGCGCCGACGAAGTCGCGCAGATCGCGTGTGCTGGCGGCCAGACGCAGTTCTTCGAGCGGGGCGCTCTGCTCGGCGGCGCGCACTTCTGCGTGCTTCACCGCAATGATCTTTTCGAGGATGTCGCTCATGGTATTCGGCTTAAAAACGGCTAAAAACGGTGCGGGATCAGGGCGCGAGGCAGCGTGCCCTAGCGCTTGAACTGTTGCGTGAAGCGTACCAGTTCGTCGACTTTGGCGCGTGCGCGGCCGCTTGCGAGCGTTTCGCGGGCGAGGGCGATGCCATCGGCGATCGAATTCACGACGTTCGCGGAATAGAGCGCCGTACCCGCGTTCAGCGTGACGATTTCGCGTGCCGTGCCCGGCTCGTTGGAGAGCGCGCCGAGCAACATGGCCTTCGACTCGTCGGCATTCTCGACCTTGAGCGAGCGGTTCGACACCATCTGCATGCCGAAGTCCTCGGGATGGATCTCGTACTCGCGAATCTCGCCGTCCTTGAGTTCGCCGACCAGCGTGGCCGCGCCGAGCGACACTTCGTCCATGCCGTCCTTGCCGTACACGACGAGCACGTGCTTTGCGCCCAGGCGCTGCATCACGCGCACCTGAATGCCGACGAGGTCGGGGTGGAACACGCCCATCAACTGATTGGGCGCGCCGGCCGGATTCGTGAGCGGCCCAAGGATGTTGAAGATCGTGCGCACGCCCAGTTCGCGGCGCACGGCGGCGATGTTTTTCATCGCCGGGTGGTGGTTGGGCGCGAACATGAAGCCCATGCCCGTTTCGGCGATCGACTCGGCCACCTGTTCCGGTTGCAGATCGATGTTGACGCCGAGCGCTTCGAGCACATCCGCGCTGCCCGACTTGCTGGAGACGCCGCGGTTGCCGTGCTTGGCGACCTTCGCGCCCGCCGCCGCGACCACGAACATCGACGCCGTCGAAATATTGAAGGTGTGCGAACCGTCGCCACCCGTGCCGACGATGTCGATGAAGTTCGAGTTGTCCTTCACCTCGACGTGATTCGCGAATTCACGCATCACGGTTGCGGCCGCCGCGATTTCGCCGATGGTTTCCTTCTTCACGCGCAGGCCGGTAATGATGGCCGCCGACAGCACGGGCGAAAGCTCGCCGCGCATGATCATGCGCATGAGATGGAGCATCTCGTCGTGGAAGATTTCGCGGTGCTCGATCGTGCGTTGCAGCGCTTCCTGGGGGGTAATCATGTTGGTTCGTCCGGGTTAAGCGCTGCGGGTTTGCTTCAGGAAGTTCTCGAAGAGCGCGTGGCCGTGCTCGGAGAGAATCGATTCCGGATGGAACTGCACGCCTTCGACGTCGAGCGTTTTGTGGCGCACGCCCATGATTTCGCCGTCCTCGGTCCACGCCGACACTTCGAGGCAGTCGGGCAGCGACTCGCGCTCGATCGCGAGCGAGTGATAGCGCGTGACGTTGAAGTGCTTCGGCAGATCGGCGAACACGCCTTTGCAGTCGGTTTCGATCTGGCTTACCTTGCCGTGCATGATGGTTTTCGCGCGCACGACGCGCCCGCCAAATGCTTCGCCGATGGCCTGATGGCCGAGGCACACGCCCAGAATCGGCGTCTTGCCCGCGAATTCGCGCAGTACGTCGAGCGTGATGCCGGCGTGCTGCGGATTGCTCGGTCCCGGCGACAGGCAGATGCGCGCGGGGTTGAGCGCCTTGATCTCGTCGATCGTGATTTCGTCGTTGCGATACGTGCGGACGTCTTCGCCGAGTTCGCCGAAGTACTGGACGATGTTGTAGGTAAACGAATCGTAGTTGTCGATCATGAGCAACATGGTCTTGTCTCCGCTCAGAAGTCGCTGTCGAGGCCGTCTTGGACCTGCTCGGCGGCGCGCAGCACGGCGCGCGCCTTGTTTTCCGTTTCTTGCCATTCGGACTCGGGCACCGAATCCGCGACCACGCCCGCTGCGGCCTGCACATACAGATTGCCGTTGTGGATCAGGCCGGTGCGAATCGCGATCGCCAGGTCCATCTCGCCGTTGAAGGAGAGATAGCCGACCGCGCCGCCGTAAAGACCGCGCTTCACGGGTTCCAGTTCGTCGATCAGCTCCATCGCGCGCACCTTGGGCGCACCCGAGAGCGTGCCGGCGGGGAAGGTCGCGCGCAGCACGTCGTAGTTCGTCACGCCGGGCTTGAGCTTGCCTTCCACCGAGCTGACGATGTGCTGCACGTGCGAGTACTTCTCGATGATCATCTTGTCGGTCACGGCCACCGAACCGATTTCGGCGATGCGGCCCACGTCGTTGCGCGCGAGGTCGATCAGCATGACGTGCTCGGCGACTTCCTTCGGATCGTTGAGCAACTCGGTCGCGAGTTCGGCGTCGCGCTCGGGCGTGTTGCCGCGCGGACGCGTGCCCGCGAGCGGACGGATCGTCACGATGCGATCCTCGCCGCGCTGTTCCTGACGCACCAGAATCTCCGGCGACGCGCCCACTACGTGGAATTCGCCGAAGTTGTAGTAGTACATATAGGGCGACGGATTCAGCGAGCGCAGCGCGCGGTACAGCGACAGCGGATTGTCGCGATACGGCTTGGAGAGGCGCTGGCCGACCTGCACCTGCATCAGTTCGCCCGCAGCGATGTATTCCTTCGCCTTGCGAACGGCCGCGAGGTAATCGTCCTTCTTGAATTCGCGATAGGTCTCGGTGCGCACGCTCGCCGACGTGACCGGCGGCTGCACCGTCGTGCGCAGACGCTGCTTGAGTTCGCGCAGGCGATGCTTCGCCTTGGTGTAGGCCTCGGGCGTTTGCGGATCGGCGTAGACGATGAGGTAGAGCTTGCCCGCGAGATTGTCGATCACGGCGACTTCTTCGCTGAGCAGCAACTGGATATCGGGCAGGCCGAGATCGTCGGGCGGGCAGGTCGCGGCGAGCTTCTTCTCGATGTAGCGCACCGCGTCGTAGCCGAAGTAACCGGCCAGACCGCCGCAGAAGCGCGGCAGGCCCGGACGCTGTGCGACCTTGAAGCGCGCCTGGTATTGCGCGATGAATTCGAGCGGATCGCCATCGTGCGTCTCGACCACCTGGCCGTCGCGCACGACTTCCGAAACGCCGTTCTTCACGCGGATCAGCGAGCGTGCGGGCAGGCCGATGAACGAGTAGCGCCCGAAGCGCTCGCCGCCCACGACGGATTCCAGCAGGAAGGAGTTGGCGCCGCCGCGCTCGGGTTGCGCGAGCTTCAGATACAGCGAAAGCGGCGTTTCGAGATCGGCGAGGGCTTCGGCGATCAGCGGGATGCGGTTGTAGCCCTCGTTGGCGAGGGACTGAAATTCGAGTTCGGTCATGTTCCGATCCTGTGCGTGCTGCCGTTCGCGACGTCGGGTGCGGGCCCAGTGCGGCTCAAAGAGGGGCGCGGCGTGTGCGCGATGGCGTCTGTTTTGAGTGCTTGATTGCGCGGCAATCGCTCGTGGCTCGTGTGTCCCGTGCAGCCCGTACAGCACTTGCCGGGCTGGCGTGCGGTTCGTCGGCGGCACATGCAAGGCGTGGGTGCTGGCGTCCCGGCACGCGTCGAAACGGCATGCAGGGTTCGCGAAAGCCCACGACGACATTAGTCGACGAGTTACCGCAACAGTTTAGGTTCGAGACACGCGCGAATGCGCAGCGAAGTAAAAAACGGAGCTGAAGAAGAGCTTGCGCGCGACTTCAGCAGACCTCGAGTGAGGTTAGCGCGACCAGCGACGCCAGGGCCAGGCTCCCCGGTCGATGCTGCTCAGACTCCGTTTTTTATTCAGAAACATGAGGATAAGGTGACGGTAAGTACAGAACTTAGGTCAGAAGATTATGTGCTGCGACAGCCTTGGCGGCGTCCAGCAGCGTGGCAACTATACCATCCGACTCAATTTTTTGTACAGGTTGGCCGTGATTGTAGCCATAGGGCACCGTGAGCGTCGCCATGCCCGCTGCGCGGCCCGCAATCGCGTCGTTCTCCGAATCGCCAATCGCGACCGCGGCCTGCGGCTGCACGCCCAGACGCTCGCACGCCGTGAGCATGGGCAGCGGATCGGGCTTCTTCTTCGCGAGACTGTCGCCGCCCAGCACGACTTCGAAATAACGCGTGAGACCGTACTGCTGGAGCAACTCGACGGCGAAGCGGTGCGGCTTGTTGGTCACGCAGGCGAGGCGAATGCCCTGGTCGCGCAGCGCGGCAAGCCCGGCTTCCACATCGGGATACAGATGCGTGTGGCGACCGTTGATCTTCGCGTACTCGTCCTGGTAGATCGCGAGCGCCTCGTCGAAGCGCGCCTGGGCGTCCGCTTCTTCAAAGCGCGGTGCGAGCACGCTCTTGATCAAATGTTCCGAACCCTTGCCGACATAGCCCATCACCTCTTCGCGCGTCGTTTCCTCGGCGTCGAACTGGGCGAGCATGCCGTTCAGGCCGGCCGCGAAGTCGTCGGCGGTATCGACCATGGTGCCGTCGAGGTCGATCAGCGCCGCCTCGATACGCGGCGCCGTGAACTTGACGGAGGCGCTCATTGCGCGCCTGCGCCCTTGACCGTGGCGAGCTGCGCGCGCATCTGGTCGATCACGGCCTTGTAGTCCGGCTTGCCGAAGATGGCCGAGCCCGCGACGAAGGTATCCGCGCCCGCCGCGGCAATTTCGGCGATGTTGTCGATCTTCACGCCGCCATCCACTTCGAGGTGAATCTCGCGGCCCGTGCGCGCGGTGTACGCGTCGATCCGCGCGCGCGCTTCGCGCAGCTTGTTGAGCGCCTCGGGAATGAAGGACTGGCCGCCGAAGCCCGGGTTCACCGACATGATGAGCACGAGGTCGACCTTGTCCATCACGTGATCGAGGTAGCTCAGCGACGTGGCCGGGTTGAACACGAGACCGGCCTTGCAGCCGTGGTCGCGGATCAGCGACAGCGTGCGGTCGATGTGGTCCGAGCCTTCCGGATGGAAGCTGATGAGGTTCGCGCCGGCCTTGGCGAAATCGGGCACGATGCGATCGACCGGACGCACCATCAGATGCACGTCGATGGGCACGTCCACGTGCGGGCGGATCGCCTCGCACACGAGCGGGCCGATGGTGAGGTTCGGCACGTAATGGTTGTCCATCACGTCGAAGTGGATCCAGTCGGCGCCAGCGGCGACGACGTTACGGACTTCCTCGCCGAGCCGTGCGAAGTCGGCCGAGAGGATGCTGGGAGCGATGCGGAATTGCGTCATGGCGGCAATCGGAAAACAGACGGGAAAACCGTATTTTACCGTCAGCGAGGGGGTGCCCTGCGTGCGGTGGGCGGGTTTCTGACGGGGTTGCTCGTGAAGTTGGACAGTGGGCCGGGCCGGTGCACCGCGCTGGTGCTGACAACCCGTAAGCTGGGTTCTTCACCTTAGGTCCGCGAGCCGCGCCGGTGGCGGCTCTGCGGGCGATGCCGGGTTGCGGGGGGCGTGCGCATCAAGCAGAATGCCATCCCATGTCCCCCGCATAACGGGTGGTCCGTCAAACCGGCCAAGCGGCCCGGCACATGGAACAAGGATGAGTCAGTACGAATTCAGCGTGACCTCGCAGGTGCGCTATCTGCCCGAAGAATCGGACCCGGAGCGCCGGCAATATGCTTTCGCCTACACGCTGACGATTCGCAACACCGGCGAGGTGAGCGCGCAACTGATCGCGCGCCACTGGGTGATCACCGACAGCGACGATCACGTACAGGAAGTGAAGGGGCTGGGCGTGGTCGGCCATCAACCGCTGCTCAAGCCGGGCGAGCAGTTCGAGTACACGAGCTGGGCCGTGATCGCGACGCCCGTGGGCACCATGCGCGGCGAATACTTCTGCGTGGCCGAGGACGCCGAGCGTTTCGAGGCGCCGGTGCCCGAGTTCGTTTTGCAGATGCCACGCACGCTCCACTGAAGCGCGCCTGGTTTCAAACCGTTTTGAACCGTTGCCCGAATTTGGGGTCTGCTAGTCACGCCGATCGTGCGGGGCTCGCTTCTTCCTGCCCGACGCGGTCCACATAACGATGAAAATCAGCAGGAACAGCGCGATCAGCGCTTCCAGCCCAAACATGAGCATCGGGTATTCGTCGAGCAGATCAGACATGGCGGCATCCATCGAAAACAACGCAGATTGTGCGCCAGAAATGGCGCGCGCTTCCGGCCTGATGCCGGAATTAACGGCGGCACGCGCATCGCGCTTCATCCGCTCCCTACGATTCATGCAGAAGCGCGCTTCGAAGCCGGTGAGCGCGCGACTCGGCAGGCAGGTCGCCGGCTGGGTCGGCGCGGCGTCGCTGGCCGCGCTGCTGGCCGCGTGCGGCGGCTCGAACTATGTGCGCACCACGCCGCCCAAGGGCACGCCTGCCTTACCTGGACAGATCGCTGCGGCGCGTCTCACGCCCGTCGCGTGGCAGCAGGTACCGGGCTGGCAGGACGATTCGCTGATCGGCGCGACGGCGGCGCTGCGTTCGAACTGCACGCGGCTCGCGCGCGAACCGCGCTGGCAGCGCGCCTGTGCGGCGGCTTCGCAACTCGACGATCTGGATGCCTCCGGCGCGCGCACGTTCTTCGAGACGTACTTCACGCCTTATCAGTTCGCCAATAACGACGGCACGCTCGACGGCCTCGTGACCGGCTACTACGAGCCGCTGATTCATGGCTCGCGCACGCGTCATGGCGTCTATCAGACTGCGCTCTACCGCTGGCCGTCCGGCTATCGTGCAGGCGCTGCGCTGCCGGCACGCGCGCAACTCGAGCGCGCAGGCATCCTCAACGGCAATGAACTGGTCTGGGTCGACGACCCCATCGAAGCGTTCTTCCTCCAGGTGCAGGGTTCGGGGCGCGTTGTCATGGAAGACGGCAGCGTGATGCGCGTGGGGTTCGGCGGCACCAACAACCAGCCGTACAAGTCGATTGGCCGCTGGTTGCTCGACCGTGGCGAACTCACGCCTGCGCAGGCGACCATGCAGGGCATCAAGGCATGGGCGCGGGCGAATCCGACGCGTGTCGACGCGCTGCTCGACACCAATCCGCGCTTCGTGTTCTTCCGCGAGATGCCGTCCGCCGAAGGCGCGGCGCAAGGCGGCTCCGATGGCCCGATCGGCGCGCTGGGCGTGCCGCTCACGCCGGAGCGCTCGATTGCCGTCGACCCGTCGTCGATTCCGCTTGGCACGCCGGTTTTCCTCCAGACCACGCGACCGCTCACGAACACGCCGCTCAACCGGCTGGTGTTCGCGCAGGATACGGGCAGCGCGATCAAGGGCGGCGTGCGCGCCGACTACTTCTGGGGCCTCGGCGACGACGCAGGCGACCTCGCCGGCAAGATGAAGCAGGGCGGCCGCATGTGGCTGTTGTTCCCCAATTCGTGAGCGCCCTTTGACGTGCTCATGACGTGAAAAAGCCGGCGCGAGCCGGCTTTTTCGTTATTGCGTTCGACCAGATATGGCCGATGTCACTTCGGCCGCTTGTCGATCACGCGCCGCGCCTTGCCGACCGAGCGTTCGATGCCGTTCACGTCCAGCACGTTGATCTTCGCCGTCACGCCGATCAGCGCCTTGATGTCGTAGGCAAGCGCCTTGGCCGCGGCGTCGAGCGCGCCGTAATCGGGCGCCGTTTCGGGGCACGGTTCGCAGTTCAGCGTCATCACGTCCATCGGACCTTCCTTGGTGAGGATGATCTGATAGTGCGGCGCGAGCGCGGGCTGCTTGAGCAGCAGTTCCTCGATCTGCGTAGGAAACACATTCACGCCGCGGATGATGAGCATGTCGTCCGAGCGGCCCGTGATCTTCTCCATGCGGCGCATGGTGCGCGCGGTGCCCGGCAACAGACGCGTGAGATCGCGCGTGCGATAGCGGACGATCGGCAACGCTTCCTTCGTGAGCGAAGTGAAGACGAGTTCGCCGAATTCGCCGTCGGGCAGAACTTCGCCCGTTTCCGGGTCGATGATCTCGGGATAGAAATGGTCTTCCCAGATGGTCGGGCCATCCTGTGTTTCCGCACACTCGGACGCCACGCCCGGACCCATCACTTCGGAGAGACCGTAAATGTCGACGGCCTTGATGCCCATGCGCTTTTCGATGGCCGAGCGCATGTCGTTGGTCCACGGTTCCGCGCCGAAGATGCCGATGCGCAACGAAGTCGACGCCGGGTCGATGCCCTGGCGCTCCATTTCGTCGGCGATGGCGAGCATGTAGCTCGGCGTGACCATGATGATGTCGGGGCGGAAGTCCTGGATCAGTTGGACCTGCTTCTCGGTCTGGCCGCCGCCGAACGGGATCACGGTGAGTCCCGCACGCTCTGCGCCATAGTGCGCGCCGAGGCCGCCCGTAAAGAGACCATAGCCATAGCTGATATGCACCTTGTCGCCGCGCTGCGCGCCCGACGCACGCACCGAACGCGCCACCAGGTTCGCCCACGTGTCGATGTCCTTCGCCGTGTAGCCCACCACCGTTGGCTTGCCGGTCGTGCCCGACGACGCATGAATGCGCGAGATCTGCTCTTGCGGCACCGCGAACATCCCGAACGGATAGCTGTCGCGCAGATCCTTCTTGGTCGTGAACGGGAAGCGCCCGAGATCGGCGAGCGTCTTCAACTCGGACGGATGCACGCCGGCTTCATCGAACTTGCGGCGATACACCGGCGAATTCTCGTACGCGTGATTGAGCGACCATTTCAGCCGTTCGAGCTGAAGCGCCGCGAGTTCGTCGCGGCTGGCCGTTTCGATCGGCTCGAGCGGCAGCGTGGTAGTCATGGATGTCTCCGGATGCTTTAAGAATGGTAGGCGGGGCGAGCAGGGCGTACGCCTACTCTTCGACGGGAATTACGGTGCCGCGTATCTGTGCGGATTTGCCCCGGAACATCGCGACGGCCTCACCCGCGCGATTCGTCACGCGAATGTCGTAGATGCCGGAGCGGCCCGAGAGCACCTGTTCGACGGCTTCGGCGGTCAGCACGTCGTCAGGCTGAACCGGGCGCAGGAACTCGATCGAGCAGCCCGCCGCGACGGTGCTGACGTTGTACGAATTGCAGGCGAAGGCGAAGGTCGAATCGGCGAGCGTGAAGATCATCCCGCCGTGGCAGATCTGATGACCGTTGAGGAATTCGGGACGTACGGCCATCGAAAGCCGTGCGTAGCCCGCGCGCACTTCGAGCAGTTCCATGCCGAGCTGGCGGCTGCAACTGTCGGCTTCGAACATGGCCTGTGCGGTGGCGCGGGCGAGTTCGTCGGGCGACATTCCGGCGACGGTTCGGGTCGATGCGGATGTGGACATATCAACGACCCCCGAAGCGCGGCGCGCGCTTTTCGATGAAGGCCTGCACGCCTTCGGCGTAATCGTGCGAATTGCCCAGATCACGTTGCAGGTCGCGTTCGAGATCGAGTTGCTGATCGAGCGTGTTCGTCGCACTGGCGCGCAACGCTTCGCGCGTGGCGACGATGGCGCGCGTGGGCTGTTTCGCGAGCTGTGAGGCGAGTGCCGCGGCGGCGGTGGCCAGCTCCGCGTCATCTGTCACTTGCCAGACGAGCCCCCAGCTTTCGGCTTTTTCGGCGCTCAGTTTGTCGCCGGTCATGGCGAGGCCTAGCGCGCGCGCCATGCCCACCCGTTTGGGCAGGAACCAGGTGCCGCCCGAATCGGGCACGAGACCGATCTTCACGAACGCCTGAATGAAGCTGGCGGAGCGTGCGGCCAGCACGAGGTCGCAGGCGAGCGCGAGATTCGCGCCGGCGCCAGCGGCGGTGCCGTTGACGGCCGCGATCACGGGCATCGGCAGCGCCTGCAACCGCTTGATGAGTGGATTGAAATGCTCTTCGATGAGCGCACCGAGATCGGTCATCGCACCCGGCGTGAAATCGAGATCGGCGAGATCCTGGCCTGCGCAGAAGCCGCGGCCTGCACCGGTCAGCACGAGCGCGCGCGAACCGGCCTTTTCCACCTCGTCGAGCGCCGCGGCAAGTTCACGGTGCATGGCGCGCGTGAAGCTGTTGAGCTTGTCCGGGCGGTTCAGCGTGATCGTGGCCACGCGGGTGGAAGCGTCGATATCGACGCGGATCGCATCAAAAGGCATTGCTTGTCTCCTCTGGTTCCTTGCAGGGGGATCGACGGCGCGTGGTTTCGACGCCTGGTCCCTTGCAAGGCTCATGTCTCTTGAGGCCGCCGCGCAGGTCTGCCCGGCGGTTTGCTACGCCGTACTGTTGCTGCTCAAACGCGCTCGATGGCCAGTGCGATGCCCTGACCGACGCCGATGCACATCGTGCAGAGTGCATAGCGGCCTTGCGTGCGTTCGAGCTGATACAGCGCCGTGGTCACGAGCCGTGCGCCCGAAGCGCCGAGCGGATGCCCGAGCGCGATCGCGCCGCCGTTCGGATTCACGCGTGCGTCGTCGTCGGCAATGCCGAGCGCGCGCAATACGGCAAGCCCTTGCGAGGCGAACGCTTCGTTGAGCTCGATCACGTCGAACTGATCGAGCGTCATGCCGAGTTGCTTGAGCAGCTTCTGTGTAGCGGGTGCCGGGCCGAAACCCATGATGCGCGGCTCGACGCCGGCCGTGGCCATGCCGAGCACGCGTGCGCGACGACGCAGCCCGTATTGGCTGGCGGCCGCGTCGCTCGCGAGCAGCAACGCGCAGGCGCCGTCGTTGACGCCCGAGGCGTTGCCCGCCGTGACCGTGCCGTCCGGCTTTACCACGCCCTTGAGCTTGCCGAGCGCTTCGAGCGAGGTTTCGCGCGGATGTTCATCGAGCGTCACGCGCACGGGGTCGCCCTTCTTCTGCGCGATTTCGACCGGCACGATTTCCTGCGCGAGCGTGCCGTCTTTCTGCGCGCGTGCGGCTTTCTGCTGGCTGCGCAGCGCAAACGCGTCCTGATCCGCGCGGCTGATGTTGAAGTCGACCGCGACGTTTTCCGCTGTCTCCGGCATCGAATCGACGCCGTATTGCTGCTTCATCATCTTGTTGACGAAACGCCAGCCGATGGTGGTGTCATAGATGGCGGCGTCGCGCGAGAAGGCCGAAGCCGCCTTGCCCATGACGAAGGGCGCGCGCGTCATGCTTTCGACACCGCCCGCGATCATCAGGTGCGCTTCGCCTGCCTTGATCGCGCGCGCGGCGCTACCCACAGCGTCGAGGCCCGAGCCGCACAGGCGGTTGAGCGTGCCGCCGGGCGCGTCGGACGGCAGGCCCGCGAGCAGCGCGGCCATGCGCGCGACGTTGCGGTTGTCTTCGCCGGCCTGGTTCGCACAGCCATAGAGGATGTCGTCCAGCGCGCGCCAGTCCACGCCGGGATTGCGTTCGACCAGCGCGCGGATGGGCACGGCGCCGAGGTCGTCGGCGCGCACGTCCTTGAGGGTGCCGCCGTAGCGGCCAAACGGGGTGCGAATCGCGTCGCAGATAAAGGCTTCGGTCATCTCGGGTTCCTGCGGCATGAGCGTGGAAGTGCACTCATGCCGGTCATGCTAGAGGGAAGGGGAGTCAGGCGCCATTCGGCCAAACGGCATAGGCCATTTAGCCGACTGCCACCGGAGCCGCTTTCGGTTCAACATGAACGCGGCTTTGCACCACACGGAAGCGGTTCGCTACGAACGCGGCGTCGGCCAGCGCGGCGTTGGCGGCAGGGTTCGCGCCGGTGCCGTGGAAGTCCGAGAAAGCCGCCGACTGATTGACGAACACGCCGCCCGTCAAATTGATCGAAAGTGCCACGCCGCCGGTGATCGCGGCGTCGTGAGCAGCGTCGATCACTGCGTCGCTCGTGCTGTAGACCGAGAGCGTGAGCGCGCCATGATCGCGCGCGGTCGTGCCGGCCAGATCGAGTGCTTGCGCTGTGGAGTCGGTGGCGATCACGAACGAGATCGGGCCGAACCACTCGCGGGTGAACGAGGCGGCGTCGCGCGCGGCGTCGAGCGAGAGCACGAGCGGCGTGCGAACGCGAGCACCGGGGAACTGCGGGTGTTCGAGCGTCTGGCTATCCGCGAGCACGGTGCCCAGCTTGCGCGCCTCGTCGATACGGGTGGTCACGCCGTCGTTCTGGATCGCACCGAGCACTTCCACGGCGCGGGCGGGATCGGCCACGAACTTCTGCACCGCGCCGGCGATTGCCTGTGCGACCGCGTCGAAGCTCACGTGGCCTTCGGCGGTCTGGATGCCGTCGCGCGGCACATAGATGTTCTGCGGTGCCGTGCACATCTGGCCCGAGTAGAGCGAGAGCGAGAACGCGATGTTGCGTGCGGCGGCCTTCAGGTCCGTCACGGAATCGATCACGATCTGGTTCACGCCCGCCTTTTCGGTGTAGACCTGCGCCTGGTGGGCGTTGCGTTCGAGCCAGTCGCCGTTTTGCGTGCTGCCGGTGAAGTCGATCAGCTTGATTTCGGGGCGTAGCGCGAGTTGCTGGACGAGCTCGCCGTCATTGGGATCGGTGGCCAGCAGCGTGACGACGTTCGGATCGAAGCCGGCTTCGCGCAGCACGTCGCGCGCGATGCGTACGGTAATGGCGAGCGGCAGGATCGCACCCGGATGCGGCTTGACGATCACGGTGTTGCCCGTAGCCAGATCGGCGAACAGGCCGGGATAGCCGTTCCAGGTTGGGAAGGTGCAGCAGCCGAGGACGAGACCGGCACCGCGCGGCACGACGGCGAAGCGCTTTTGCATCGCGAGCGGGGGATTCTTGCCTTGCGGCTTTTCCCAGTGCGCATCGGCGGGAATGCGGCGCAGCTGATCCCATGCGTAGGTGACGGCCTCTAGCGCGCGATCCTGGGCGTGCGGGCCGCCCGCCTGGAAGGCCATCATGAATGCCTGGCCGGTTGTATGCATGACGCTGAAGGCGATCTCGAAGCTTGCTCGGTTCAGACGTTCGAGAATCTCGACGCTCACGCCCACCCACGCCTGCGGGCCAGCCGCACGCCAGTCGCGCTGTGCCTTCTGGGCTGCGTCGATCAGTTGATCGGGCGTCGATTTCGGATAGCGTGCGCCGAGCGCGAAACCGAATGGCGAAGCCTCACGGCCCACGGTTTCGCCGGTGCTTGGCTGGTCCAGATCGAAGGTCCGGTCGAGGTGAGCTTTGAACGCGGCTTCGCCATCTGCGCTGGCGGTTTCCCCGTACACTTTGGGGCTCGGCATTTCGGCGAACGGGCTCCAGTAGCCGCGGGACTCTATGGCGGCCAACGCTTTGTGCAGCAGGCCTTCGTGCTTGGCGAACAACGGATGTGTCATGGCTCGACTTGGATTGAGGGGTTGGTAGAGGCCCGCGCCAATTAATTGACCGACCGGTTGGTTGGCAAATGTTAGCATTAGTCAAAGTTCGGCGTGAAAAATTTTTTGGGGACTTTCTTTAGATGGACGGAGGACTTATGGGGTACGAAAACATCCTGGTCGAGACGCGCGGCAAAGTTGGCCTGATCACCTTGAATCGCCCGAAAGCGCTCAATGCGCTGAACGACGCGTTGATGGACGAACTCGGTGAGGCGCTGAAGGCGTTCGACGCCGACGAAGGCATCGGTGCGATCGTCATTACGGGCAGCGAGAAGGCGTTCGCGGCGGGCGCTGACATCGGCATGATGGCGAGCTACAGCTTCATGGATGTCTATAAGGGCGATTACATCACGCGCAACTGGGAGACGATCCGCTCGATCCGCAAGCCGATCATCGCGGCGGTAGCGGGTTTCGCGCTGGGCGGCGGCTGCGAGTTGGCGATGATGTGCGACATGATCTTCGCCGCGGACACGGCGAAATTCGGTCAGCCTGAGATCAAGCTTGGCGTGATCCCGGGTGCGGGCGGCACGCAGCGTCTGCCCCGCGCGGTTTCAAAGGCGAAGGCGATGGATCTGTGCCTGACCGCGCGCATGATGGATGCGGCGGAAGCGGAGCGCGCGGGATTGGTGTCCCGCGTGATTCCTGCAGCGGGTCTGCTCGACGAGGCGATCGCCGCCGCGACGACGATCAGCGAATACTCGTTGCCTGCCGTCATGATGGCCAAGGAGGCGGTGAACCGCGCGTATGAGACGACGCTCGCCGAGGGCGTGCATTTCGAACGTCGTATGTTCCACTCGCTGTTCGCGACGGAGGATCAGAAGGAAGGGATGGCGGCGTTCGTAGAGAAGCGCAAACCTGCGTTCAAGAACAAGTAAGGCGTGAGCTTGCGAGGGGCGGGAGATTTATTTCCTCTCGCCCCTTGCGGGGCGGCGCTGTTGGCGCTAAGATTCGCG
>NZ_CAJMZK010000018.1:0-163415 GCF_905220265.1 Paraburkholderia sp. J67 | reverse complement strand
ACGCGCTCCGGTGACAGATTCGGATGTTGATGTTGCATGGGCGCAGCGCTAGCGCCCCTCAGCTCGAAGCCGGAATGGGCTCGACGCGGCGCGGCGCGTAGGTTTCCCAACCGCTGCAGCCGGGGCATTGCCAGTAGAAGAGGCGTGCCCGGAAACCGCAGTTCTGGCAGGTGTAGCGCGGCAGATTCTTGGTGCGCTGCTGGATCAGCTTGCGCATGAGTTCCAGTTCGCTGCGCCGAGGCTCTTCGGCGCTGGCCTGCTGCGCTTCGAGCAGACGCGTCATGCCGGCGAGATTCGGCGACTTCTGCATCTGTGTGCGCGCAAGCGTGTGGGCGGCCTCCGGGCCGTTGAGCTCGGCTACATATTTATAGGCCACATCGAGCAGATCGTTCGACGAATGACGATCGACCCACTCGGTCATCAGTTGCGCGCCTTCGGGCGCGCGGCCCAGCGCGTCATAGGCCTTCATGACCTTTTCCGCGACGAGCGGCAGATAGGCGGGATTCTGCGCCTCGACACGCTTCCACTGGACGAGCGCGGCCTGCGCGTCGCTGCTCGCGGCGTCGACATCGCCCGCGAGGATCGTGGCGCGCACGTTCTGCGGATTCGCCTTGAGCGCGAGCGCGAGCTGGCGACGCGCCTCGTCCGGGTTCTTGCGCTGGAGCGCTTCCTGCGCGAGCTCACAATGGAACTGGGCGATTTCGAGGTCGAGCGACGGTGCGCCCATCGTTTCGAGCAGGCGCGCGGTTTCGATCGAACGATTCCAGTCCTTCTCGATCTCGTAGATCGTCAGCAGCGCGCGCTGCGCGCCTTGTGCATAGTCACCCGACTTGAGCGTGCCGAAGGTTTCCTCGGCGCGATCGAGCATGCCCGCTTTCAGGAAGTCCTGGCCCAGTTCGAAGAGCGCGTGGTCGCGCTCGTTCACCGGCAGGTCGGCGCGCGAGAGCAGATTCTGATGCACGCGGATCGCACGGTCGGTTTCGCCACGACGGCGGAACAGGTTGCCGAGCGCGAAGTGCAATTCGACCGTTTCCGGGTCGAGCTTGGCGACTTCGATGAACGCATCGATCGCCTTGTCCGGCTGCTCGTTGAGCAGGAAGTTCAGACCGCGGAAATAGGAACGCGGCAGGTTGGCGCTCTCGGAGAGCAGCGCCTTGAGGTCGTAGCGCGACGCCATCCAGCCGAGCGCGAAAGCGACGGGAATGACGAGGAGCCACCAGAAATCGAGATCCATGCGAGCGATGGTGAGAAGTATTCAGGCCGTGCGCCCAGCCAGGCGCGCGCGGCGGGCAATTCGAATCAAATGAGCGGCGGCAGCGGCGGCTCGGCGGGCACCACGGGCGTTTCGCGCGCCGTGCGCAGGTCTCGCTTGAGGCGGCCGTTCTCCATGCGCAGCCGGAAAATCGCCGGCAACGCCGAAAGCAGACCGGCCAGCAGCCCGACCACGAAGAACGCCAGCCCGATCAGAATGAGCGGGGCCTGCCACGCATAGCCGGCCAGAAAGTTCAGCGTCGTGGTTTGCGTGTTGGCCAGTGCGAGCACGAGCAGCAGCACGAACACCAGCACACGGATCACCCAGGCGATCAATCTCATGAAGGATTCTCTTGGCAGTTGCGGGAAAGCGCCGGCGCGACCGGCTTGCTGCACCGCAGCATCGAACGCGCCGAAGTGTCCCGTATTGTAATGGAACGGCTCACGCCCCGGCACGTGCGCGAAGCTACGCTGTAAGCCGATCAATGAGGGCCGACAAGGAGACCTTACACGGCCTCACCTTGCCTCACACCGCGAAAGAAACCGGCGCACAAGCGCTGCCCTGCACGCGGTCGTCAAAAAATGTAGACGAAAAAAAAGCGCCGGGTTTCGAAAAACCCTGCGCTTTCTTCGGTCCATGCACTGGCCATCTGGCATTGACCGCCAACGGCTGTAACCGCTGCAGCAACCCTGCGGCGCTTACAGATCGTCGTCCGGCTCGTCCGCCTTCAGCGGTTCGCCCGAACGACGGTCCACGCGCTCGCGCAACTCCTTGCCCGGCTTGAAATGCGGCACGAACTTCTCTGGCACCAGCACTTTTTCACCCGACTTGGGATTGCGTCCGACACGTGACGGCCGGCGATTCAGTCCGAAACTGCCGAAGCCGCGAATTTCGATGCGATGGCCCTTGGCAAGCGCCTCGGACATCGCATCGAGCATCGTTTTGACCGCGAAATCCGCATCCTTGAGGACAAGTTGCGGAAATCGCGTAGCCAGCTGCGCGACCAATTCAGATTTGGTCATACTTCAGCTTGCCCCCGTTTGAGGCTTACTGGTTCTGGCCGTCGAGCTTGGCCTTCAGCAGCGCGCCGAGGTTGGTCGTGCCGGTGGCAGCCGCACCCGTGTCCGACGACATGCTGCGCAGGGCTTCCTGCGTCTCAGCCGAATCCTTGGCCTTGATCGACAGGTTGATGCCACGCGACTTGCGATCGATGTTGATGATCATCGCGTTGACCTTGTCGCCTTCCTTCAGCACGTTGCGAGCATCTTCCACGCGGTCTTGCGCGATTTCCGAAGCACGCAGGTAGCCTTCGACGTCAGCGTTCAGGGTGATAACTGCACCCTTTGCGTCGACCGACTTGACCACGCCGTCGACCGTCGAACCCTTGTCGTTGACAGCAACGAAGTTGCTGAACGGGTCGCCTTCGAGCTGCTTGATACCCAGCGAGATGCGTTCCTTCTCGACGTCGATGCCCAGAACCACAGCTTCGACTTCGTCGCCCTTCTTGTACTTGCGAACAGCTTCTTCGCCCGTTTCCGACCACGACAGGTCCGACAGGTGAACCAGACCGTCGATGCCGCCAGGCAGACCGATGAAGACGCCGAAGTCGGTGATCGACTTGATTGCGCCTTGCAGCTTGTCGCCCTTCTTGAAGTTGCGGCTGAAGTCATCCCACGGATTCGGCTTGCATTGCTTCATGCCGAGCGAGATGCGGCGGCGGTCTTCGTCGATCTCGAGGACCATGACTTCGACTTCGTCGCCCAGCTGGACAACCTTCGACGGAGCAACGTTCTTGTTGGTCCAGTCCATTTCCGACACGTGAACCAGGCCTTCGATGCCCGATTCGACTTCGACGAACGCGCCGTAGTCGGTGATGTTGGTGACCTTACCGAACAGGCGCGTGCCCGACGGGTAACGGCGCGAGATGCCTTCCCACGGATCGTCGCCCAGTTGCTTGATACCGAGCGAAACGCGGTTCTTCTCTTGGTCGAACTTGAGGATCTTTGCCGTGACTTCCTGGCCAACCGACAGCACTTCCGACGGGTGACGCACGCGACGCCATGCGATGTCGGTGATGTGCAGCAGGCCGTCGATGCCGCCGAGGTCCACGAACGCGCCGTAGTCGGTGATGTTCTTGACCACGCCGTTGACGATCGCGCCTTCCTTCAGCGTTTCGAGCAGCTTTGCGCGCTCTTCGCCTTGGGTCGCTTCGATCACAGCGCGGCGCGACAGCACGACGTTGTTACGCTTGCGGTCGAGCTTGATGACGCGGAATTCGAGCGTCTTGCCTTCGTACGGCGTCGTGTCCTTGACCGGACGCGTGTCAACCAGCGAACCCGGCAGGAACGCGCGGATGCCGTTGACCATGACGGTCATGCCGCCCTTGACCTTGCCCGTGATCGTGCCGGTCACGAGTTCGTTGTTGTCGAGGGCCTTTTCCAGCGACAGCCACGAAGCGAGACGCTTCGCCTTGTCGCGCGACAGGATCGTGTCGCCGTAGCCGTTTTCCAGCGCGTCGATCGCGACGGAAACGAAATCGCCCGCCTGAACCTCCACTTCGCCCTGGTCGTTCAGGAATTCCTCGAGGGGAATGTAAGCCTCGGACTTCAGGCCAGCGTTGACGACCACGAAGTTGTGGTCGACGCGCACGACTTCAGCGGAGATGACTTCGCCGGCGCGCATGTCCTGGCGGGTCAGCGACTCTTCAAACAGAGCCGCGAAAGATTCGGTATTGGGGGTGGAGGTTTGCAGGTCGGACATAAAAATCTGGATTTGCATGGTTTTCGCTGCTCCGCCAGCCAGTTTTGACCGGTCGGGCGTTGAGGCCGGAGCGCTTACGTTCGCGGCACAGATGCAAAAGCCATACTAGGTTAAGGGGTTTAACACACGCCCCGCGATCTTCGCGAGGGCACCTTCAAGGTACAACTCATGCACAACTACTACGACTGCTCTTTATTGCGTCACTGAGTTTTGCCGTGACCATCGGGATGGCGCACCGCCTTCAGTTGATTCAGCTCCTGGTGCCACTGCACAACCTGCTCGACCGCCTGGTCGATAGATAGCGCCGAGGTATCCAGCAGCTTCGCATCCGCTGCGGGCTTGAGCGGCGCGGCCGCGCGATTGCTATCGCGCGCGTCACGTTCACGCAAATCCCGGAGCAAGTCATCCATATTAGCAGAAAAACCTTTTTGGATCAATTGCTTATACCGGCGGGCCGCGCGGGCCTCCACGCTGGCCGTCAGGAACACCTTCAGACCGGCATCCGGGAAGATCACCGTGCCCATGTCGCGGCCGTCTGCGACAAGGCCCGGCAGCTTGCGGAAGGCCCGCTGACGGGCCACCAGGGCCGCGCGCACCGACGGGTGCGCGGCGATCATCGAAGCGCGGTTGCCCACTTCCTCGGCGCGGATTTCGTTCGAAACGTCCGCGCCGTCGAGCTGGGCCAGGCCTTCGCGGAACGTGATGTGGAGATCGTCGATGAGCTTTGCAAGGCCGTCGGCGTCGTCGGCGGCGATCGTGTAGCGCAGGCTCGCGAGCGCGGCGAGGCGGTACAGCGCGCCGCTGTCGAGCAAGTGGAAGCCGAGATGCGCGGCGACCAGCGTGGCCACCGTGCCCTTGCCGGAGGCAGTCGGGCCATCGATCGCGATAACGGGCGTCGGGTAAAAGGGACGGGTCGATTTCATGCGGCGAAGATACTCGGCTGCGAAAGAATCAGGGTTGCGCGAGCGCCAGGAAGCGCTCGAAATAATCGGGGAACGTCTTGCCGACGCACTTCGGGTCGTTGATGCGCACCGGCACGCCGCCCAGGCTTACGAGCGAAAAGCACATGGCCATGCGGTGGTCGTCATAGGTGTCGATCGCGGCGTTCGGCGTGAGCTTCTCGGGCGGGCGCACGATCAGGTAGTCGGGGCCCTCTTCCACGTCGGCGCCCACTTTGCGCAACTCGGTCGCCATCGCCGCAATGCGGTCGGTTTCCTTCACGCGCCAGCTCGCGATGTTACGCAGCGTGGTCGCGCCGTCGGCGAACAGCGCCGCCACGGCGATCGTCATGGCCGCATCGGGAATCAGGTTGAAGTCCATGTCGATGGGGTCGAGCTTGCCGTGATCGTTGCCGATGCCGCGCACCTCGATCCAGTCGTCGGCCACCGTCACGTTCGCGCCCATGCGCATCAGTGCCGCCGCGAAGGCGACGTCGCCCTGGATGCTCGAACGGCCTACGCCCTCCACGCGCAACGGACCGCCGCCGATGGCGCCCGCCGCGAGGAAATACGACGCCGACGACGCATCGCCTTCGACCATGATCTTGCCGGGCGACTGGTAGCGCACGCCCGCCGGAATCTCGAAGCGATGCCAGCCGTGGCGCTCCACCTTCACGCCGAAGCGCTCCATCAGCTTGATCGTGATTTCGATGTAGGGCTTCGAGATCAGTTCGCCATCGACCTCGACGATGGTCACACCGCCTTCGGCGCGCACGAGCGGCAGCGTCATGAGCAGCGACGTGAGGAACTGGCTCGACACATCGCCGCGCACCTTGATGGGCGCGGTGACGTCGATCTGCGCCGGACGAATGCGCAGCGGCGGATAGCCCTCGTTCTCTTCGTAATCGATCTTCGCGCCGATCTGGCGCAGCCCGTCGACGAGATCGCCGATCGGCCGTTCATGCATGCGCGGCACGCCGTGGATGCGATAGTCGCCGCCGTTGACCGCGAGCGCCGCCGTCAGCGGGCGAACCGCCGTGCCGGCATTGCCGAGAAAGAGATCCGCGCGCACCGCCGTGAAGGCGCCGCGCGTGCCCTGCACGACGCAGGTGTCGTCGTCGCGCTTGAGCTTGACGCCGAGCGTTTCGAGCGCGTCGAGCATCACGCGCGTGTCGTCGGAATCGAGCAGATTCGTAATCGTCGTTTCGCCTTCGGCGAGCGCGGCGAGCAGCAGCACGCGGTTCGAGATGCTCTTCGAGCCGGGCAGACGGATCGTGCCGGACGCACGGGTGAACGGTCCGAGATCGAGGTGTTCCATGAGCGTGTCCTGATGGTGCGACATGAGGCTGAAATACAACGTGCAATGCGGCGAGTCCAGCGCCCTGCCGCATGACTGATGCTTACTTGTCGGGTCCTGCTTGCGACGGTGACGGCGCCGGCGCGGCATGCTTGCCGCCGCGCTCCTGCCACGCCTCGCGCGCCGCGCGCGAGCGCGCGAACACGGTTTCGAGCGCCGCGCCGTCACCGGCGTCGATCGCTGTGCGCAGCTTCGCCAGCACTTCAGTGTAGGCGTCGAGTTCCGCGAGCAGCGCCGTGCGGTTCGCAAGGCAAACGTCGCGCCACATTTCGGGGCTCGACGCGGCAATGCGCGTGAAGTCGCGGAAACCGCCCGCCGCGAACGAGAATTTCAGTTCGGCGTCGGGCGTGGCGAGAATCTGGTCCACCAGCGCGAACGACAGCACGTGCGGAAGATGGCTCACCGAAGCGAACACGCGGTCGTGCTGCTGAGCGCTCATCTGGCCGATCACGGCGCCCGTGGCGCGCCACATTTGCGCGATGCGCTCGACGTCGGCCGCTGCGTTTTCGGGCAGCGGGCACAGCACCACGTTGCGGCCCACGTAGAGATCGGGCAGCGCCGCTTCCACGCCGCTCGACTCACGGCCCGCGATCGGATGGCCCGGCACGAACTGGCCGATGCGCTCACCGAGCGCCGCGCGCGCGGCCGCGATCACGTCGCTCTTGGTGCTGCCCGCGTCGGTGATGATGGTCTGCGGCTGCAGATGCGGCGCGATGCGTTCGAGCAGCATCTGCGTCTGTGCAACGGGGGCGGCGATCAGCACGAGATCCGCGCCGTCGAGCGCCTTCGCCAGCGCCGCGTCATCGTCGAAGGTCGCGACGGCGTCGACGACGCCCAGCTCCAGCGCGCGCGCCACCGAATGCGCACGACGGCCTACGCCAATCACCTCGCCGACCGCATTGCCCGCCCCGCTCGCGCCACGTTCACGCAGCCCGCGCGCGAGCGATCCGCCGATCAGGCCGACGCCGAAAATCACCAGCTTCTTGAAAGAGAACGCGCTCACGCCATCACCAGAATAAGAAAGTTTGCACGCTCACGCCGTCGCGAGCGCACGTTCGAGCGCCGCGATGAAGGCCGCGTTTTCCTCGGCCAGACCGATGGTCACACGCAGCCACTGCGGCAAGCCATAACCGCCGACCGGGCGCACGATCACGCCCTGCTTGAGCAGCTCAAGATTCACGCGCTCACCCGCGCCATCTTCCTTGCCCACGCGCACGAGCACGAAGTTGCCGTCCGACGGCACGTATTCGAGGCCCATGCGCTCGAACGCGGCCGTGAGCGTGCGATAGCCTTCGGCATTCAGTGCGGCGCTCTGTTCGAGAAACTCCGAGTCGCCGAGCGCCGCAATCGCCGCGGCCTGTGCGAGCGTGTTCACATTGAAAGGCTGGCGCAGACGGTTGAGCAGATCGGTCAACGCCGGCTGCGCGATCGCGAAACCAATGCGCAGACCCGCGAGCCCATACGCCTTCGAAAACGTGCGCGACACCACCAGGTTCGGATAGCGCCGCACCCACGCGATCGAGTCGTAGCGCTTGTCTGCCGCGAGGTACTCGGTATAGGCCTCGTCGAGCACCACCACGACGTGATGCGGCACCTTCGCGATAAACGCTTCGAGCGCGGCGCCGTCGATGAACGTACCGGTCGGGTTATTCGGATTGGCGACGAAAATCAGGCGCGTGTCGTCGGCAATCGCCGCGAGCATCGCGTCGAGATCGTGGCCGTACTGCACCGCCGGCGTCACGATGTGTCGCGCGCCCAGGCCCTGAGTCGCCAGCGCATAAACCGCGAACGAATACTGCGAATA
The DNA here is from genome assembly GCF_905220265.1 of Paraburkholderia sp. J67. Classification (NCBI taxonomy): domain Bacteria; kingdom Pseudomonadati; phylum Pseudomonadota; class Betaproteobacteria; order Burkholderiales; family Burkholderiaceae; genus Paraburkholderia; species Paraburkholderia sp. J67. The sequence goes on along the minus strand of NZ_CAJMZK010000018.1, from coordinate 155,304 downwards.
GACGATCGACTGGCCTCGCTCCACGCACGCGTGCGCCGCGATTTCGAGGATGTCATTGCTACCGTTGCCGAGCGTGACCCATTCGGGCGGCACGTCGTAGCGCGCAGCCAGCGCGGCCTTCAACTCGAACGCGTTCGAGTCCGGATAGCGACCCAGTTCGCTCGCCGCCTGGGCGATCGCGCGTTGCGCCGACGCAGGCATGCCAAGCGGATTCTCGTTCGACGCGAGCTTCACGATGCGCGCTTCGTCGAGACCGAACTCGCGCGCGACTTCGGAAATCGGCTTGCCAGCGACATACGGCGCGATCGCGCGAACGTAGGAAGGGCCGAATGGCGTGGTCATGCGTATCTCTCCAGTGCCGGCCAGAACAGGCGCTTGCGCGCCCCGCCCTGACCTCATGCAGGAAGCTGCGGGCCGACCGCGCCGCGCAACCTCATGGCGCGCGGTGCGGCGTGATCGAAGTGAAAAGCAACGAACGAAACGAAATGCGCCCGGGCAGGCCAGGCGTGCCGCTCAGCGCGAACGCGGATACGAACCGAGGATCTTCAGGAAAGCGGCCTTCTTGCCGAGTTCGTCGAGCGCGGCGGCCACAGCCGGGTCGTCGCGATGGCCTTCGAAGTCGATATAGAAGTAGTACTCCCACGTGCCGACGCGTGCCGGACGCGACTCGAAGCGCGTCATCGACACGCCGTGGCGCGCGAGCGGCTCAAGCAGCTTATAGACCGCACCCGGTTCGTTCTTCACCGACACGATCATCGAGGTCTGGTCATGGCCCGACACGCCCGCCGGCTGCTTGCCGATCATCACGAAGCGCGTGCGGTTATGCGGATCGTCCTGGATCAGCGCATTGGCGATCAGAAGACCGTAGTGCGTGGCCGCGCGATCGCCCGCGATGGCCGCGACCGTCGGATCTTCCGATGCGAGACGCGCGGCCTCGGCATTGCTCGACACGGCCTGGCGCTCGAGCTGCGGCGCATTCGCCGTGAGCCAGTGCTGGCACTGCGCAAGCGCCTGCGGATGCGCGCACACGCGCGTCACGCCCGCGAGCTTGCCGCTTTGCGTCATCAGGTTGTGCTGGATCGGCAGCGCGATTTCGCCGCCGATCACGAGCTGCGTCTGCAGGAACAGATCGAGCGTGCGCGACACCGCGCCTTCCGCCGAATTCTCGACCGGCACCACGCCGAATTCGGAAGCGCCCGACTCGACTGCGCGGAACACTTCGTCGATCGACGGGCACGGCAGGCCTTCGATCGACTGACCGAAGTACGCGAACATCGCCTGCTCGCTATACGTGCCCACCGGCCCGAGAAACGCGGCCGTGATGGTCTTTTCGAGCGAGCGGCTCGCGGCCATGATCTCGCGCCAGATCGCGCTGATGTGATCGTTGCCGAGCGGGCCGTCGCTCAGGTTCTGCAGGCGCTCGATCACCTGGAGCTCGCGCTCCGGGCGAAACACGGGCGCATTGAAGTGCTTCTTGACTTCGCCCACTTCGAGCGCGACCGAGGCGCGCTGGTTCAGGAGCGCGATGAGCTGCGCGTCGATGGCGTCGATGCGCTCGCGCAACGGCTTGAGTTGGGAATTAAGTTCGTCGTCCATGCGTGAAACCGGCAATCAGAAAGGATACGTGCGAGGCACTACGCGGCGCCTGTATCAGGCGCGCGTTGCCTCGAATTCCTTCATGTACTCGACCAGTGCCTGAACTGCTTCGAGCGGCACCGCGTTGTAAATCGACGCCCGCATGCCGCCGACGGACTTGTGGCCCTTCAGCTGCAGAAGCCCGCGCGCCTTCGCGCCGGCCAGGAAATCATCGTTACGTGTCTCATCGGCGAGGAAGAACGGGACGTTCATCCGCGAGCGCGCGCGGCGCTCCACCTTGTTGAGGTAGAAGCTGCTCGCGTCGATCGTGTCGTAGAGCAGCTGCGCTTTTTCGATATTGCGCGCTTCGATGGCTTCGAGGCCACCCTGGCGCTTCAACCACTTGAACACCAGCCCGGCGATATAGATCGCATAGGTGGGCGGCGTGTTGAACATGGAGTTGTTGGCGGCGACCGTCTTCCATTCGAACGCCGACGGGCAGATGGGCATCGCGCGGTCGAGCAGGTCTTCGCGCACGATCACCACGGTCACACCCGCCATGCCGATATTCTTCTGCGCGCCGCCGTAGAGCACGCCGTACTTGGCGATGTCCATCGGGCGCGAAAGGATGTGCGACGACGCATCCGCCACGAGCGGAATGTCGCCCAGATCGGGGATCTCGAAGGTCTCGACGCCGTCGATCGTCTCGTTGGTGCACAGATGCACGTAGGCGGGATCGTCGGAGAGCTGCCACTCGCTTACTGCCGGCGAATGCGTGAAGCCGGCCTCGGTGCGGCCCGTTGCAGCGATGTGCGAGGCGCCGTACTTGAGCGCTTCCTTCTGCGACTTCTGCGACCACGAACCCGTGATGACGAAATCCGCACGCGGCTTCGCGCCGAACAGGTTCAACGGCACGATGGCGTTTTCGCCGATACCGCCGCCTTGCAGGAACAGGATCTGGTGGCTCGCGGGCACCTGCATCAGGTCACGCAGATCGAGCAGCGCCTCGCTGTGGATGCGCATGAATTCCGGGCCGCGATGGCTCATTTCCATCACGCTCATACCGCTGCCATGCCAGTCGAGCATTTCGTCGGCGGCCTGACGGAGGACCTCTTCGGGCAATGCTGCCGGTCCGGCGGAGAAGTTGAAGACGCGCATCGTTTTGGGGATCCCCGAGGCGGGCGCTGCGGCAGTGGACGCCGGGACGCGCCGAAAAAAGAAAATGGCCGTCTGCGCTTATCGCGCAAACGGCCATTATCGCATTGTCGCCGGGAACCCGCCAACGCGCGGTTCCGGGCAAGGCGCCGCGATCTGGCCCGCGTTTTACCGGATTGCTCCGGCAAACGCGTGCCTGCGGGCGCCCTTTTACGATGCGTGTTACCTCGGTATTACTTTGCCGGCTTGACCGACGCGACTTCCTTGTCAGCCTGGTCGCGCGTTGCCTTGATCGATTGCGGCATGTACTTCTGCATCAGGCCGTTGACCACATCGCGGCCAACCTGGTCCTGAACCTGGATGAACTTGCGGCCGGTCGGGCTGCGGTAGAACGTCGACAGATCCTTGATTTCCTGCGTGCTGTAGTACTTTGCGTAGGCTTCGTACTGGGCTTCCATCGCATCTTGCTTGAAGCCGTCCGTGTTGAAGACCTGACCTGCCGAGTCAACCAGCTTCGGCACGGCGTTCTTTTGCAGCGTCGGGACGGAAGCCTGCTTCTGCTTGTCCGTCATCGTCTTGTTTTCCGACAGTGCGTCCGAGAGGATCGCCGGCACGAGTTGCTTGGCTTGCATCTGTGCGCTGTTGCCGATTGCGCCGACGAGCTTCTGCGCGTCGATTGCGTCCAGCAGGTCCTTGATCGCGGCTTGCTTGGCCGGATCGATCGGTGCTGCGGCAGCAGCCGGAGCCGTCGCGGGCGCCTGGTTCTGGAGCGCCTGAGCCATCGCGAACGTCGGCACGAGAGCGGCCAGCAACATAACCTGCTTGAATCGTTTTTGCATCATTACTCCCTCTGTGAAATTAATCGAATTGCCTGCCGTGCGGACTGCGGGGCGCGCCTGATTCGGCCTGGCCACGGACTGTTCCGCGACCCTTGCGCCCACTGCCCGATCCGCCCGGCACCATTCAGAACCTGCGGTGTCGTGCAGCTTGCATGAGCCACTGCGACACCCCCGGCGATCAACCTGCAAACAGCCCGCGAACCGCCTGCGAGCAAGCTGCAAATGCCCGACTACCAACAGACTACAAACGCCTGACACGACTCGGCCCGCTCGCGCGGGCCGTTCAATCCAGCGGGCGTAGCCTTACTCTTCGCTTTCGCCCTCGTCTTCAGCGATGTCACCTTCGGCATCTGCCTCCGCAACCTGCTGCAGGCCCGAGAGCTTCGTGCCTTCGTCAAGGCTGATGAGTGTAACACCTTGCGTTGCGCGGCCCATTTCGCGGATCTCCGAGACACGCGTGCGGATCAGCACACCCGTGGTCGTGATCAGCATGATCTGCGCTTCGGGGTCCACCAGCGTGGCCGCCACCACCTTGCCGTTGCGCTCCGACGTCTGGATCGCAATCATGCCCTTGGTGCCGCGGCCGTGACGTGTGTACTCGGTGATCGGCGTGCGCTTGCCGTAGCCGTTTTCGGTGGCGGTCAGCACGGACTGCTGTTCGTCGCCGGCCACCAGCAGGGCAATGACCTGCTGGCCGTCGTCGAGCTGCATGCCGCGCACGCCGCGTGCCTCACGGCCCATCGGACGCACGTCGTTCTCGTCGAAGCGCACGGCCTTGCCGGCGTCGGAGAACAGCATGACGTCGTGTTCGCCGTCAGTGATGGCCGCGCCGATCAGGTAATCGCCGTCGTCAAGGCCGACCGCAATAATACCCTTGCGCAACGGGCGGCTGAAGGCTTCAAGCGGGGTCTTCTTGACCGTACCCAGGGCCGTCGCCATAAAGACGAACTTGTCGGCCGAGAATTCCTTCACCGGCAGCACGACCGTGATCTTCTCGCCGTCCTGCAGCGGGAACATGTTCACGATCGGACGGCCGCGCGAGTTGCGCGAACCTTGCGGAACCTCATAGACCTTGACCCAGTACACGCGGCCGCGGTTCGAGAAGCACAGGATATGGTCGTGCGTGTTCGCGATAAAGAGCGTGTCGATCCAGTCGTCGTCCTTCATCGACGTCGCCTGCTTGCCGCGACCGCCGCGCTTCTGGGCGCGATATTCGGACAACGGCTGCGATTTCACGTAACCCGCGTGCGACATGGTCACCACCATGTCCTGCGGCGTGATCAGATCTTCTGTGTTGAGCTCGGTCGCGTTCATCTCGATCTTCGAGCGGCGGGCATCGCCGAATTCGCTCTTGATCGAGATCAGTTCCTCGGAAATCATCGTCGTTACGCGCTCGGGGCGCGCAAGGATGTCGAGCAGGTCGGCGATCTGCGCCATCACTTCGCGGTACTCGCCAATGATCTTGTCCTGCTCCAGCCCCGTCAGGCGCTGCAAACGCATTTGCAGGATTTCCTGCGCCTGCGTGTCGGACAGACGGTAGAGACCATCGCCCTGCATACCATATAGCGGGTTGAGGCCTTCCGGACGATAGGCTTCGCGACCACCCGCCGCAGCGTTGTCCTGCTCGGCGCGCTGAAGCATTTCGCGCACCAGCGACGAATCCCACGACTTGTTCATCAACTCCTGCTTCGCGATCGGCGGCGTGGGCGCAGCCTTGATGATGGCGATGAAGTCGTCGATGTTCGCGAGCGCGACGGCGAGGCCTTCGAGCACGTGACCGCGTTCGCGCGCCTTGCGCAGCTCGTATACAGTGCGCCGCGTGAGCACTTCGCGGCGGTGCGACAGGAAATGATCGAGCATTTCCTTCAGGTTCAGCAGCTTCGGCTGGTTGTCCACCAGCGCGACCATGTTCATGCCGAACGTGTCCTGCAGCTGCGTCGCCTTGTAAAGGTTGTTGAGAATGACCTCCGGCACTTCACCGCGCTTGAGCTCGATCACGACACGCATGCCGCTCTTGTCGGACTCGTCGCGGATGTCGGAAATGCCTTCGAGCTTCTTCTCGTTGACCAGCTCGGCGATGCGCTCGAGCAGCGAACGCTTGTTCACCTGATACGGCAGTTCATCGACGATGATCGCCATGCGCTGACCGCGGTCGATCTCTTCGAAGTGCGTGGCGGCACGCATCACGACGCGACCGCGCCCCGTGCGATAGCCGTCGCGCACGCCCGCGACGCCGTAGATGATGCCGGCGGTCGGGAAATCGGGGGCGGGAATGATCTCGATCAACTCGTCGATCGTGGCCTGGGGATTTTTCAGCAGGTGCTGGCAGGCATCGACAACTTCGTTGAGATTGTGCGGCGGGATGTTCGTGGCCATGCCGACCGCAATCCCCGACGAGCCGTTGATCAGCAGGTTCGGGATGCGTGCGGGCAGGATCAGCGGCTCGCTTTCGCTGCCGTCGTAGTTCGGCCCGAAGTCGACCGTTTCCTTGTCGATGTCGGCCAGCAGTTCGTGGCCGATCTTCGCCATGCGGATTTCGGTGTAACGCATGGCCGCGGCGTTGTCGCCGTCGATCGAGCCGAAGTTGCCCTGGCCGTCGACCAGCATGTAGCGCAGCGAGAAGTTCTGCGCCATCCGGACGATGGTGTCGTAGACAGCCGTGTCGCCGTGCGGATGGTATTTACCGATCACGTCGCCGACAATACGCGCCGACTTCTTGTAGGCACGGTTCCAGTCGTTATTCAACTCGTGCATCGCGTACAGCACGCGCCGGTGCACGGGCTTGAGGCCGTCGCGCACATCCGGAAGCGCCCGCCCGACGATCACGCTCATCGCGTAATCGAGATACGAGCGGCGCATTTCCTCCTCGAGGGAGATAGGCAGAGTCTCTTTGGCGAATTGATCCATTATCGATGTCGTTGTCAGGCACGCGCGATGCTTGCGGCATAAGCCGCCGGAAGCATCGCGACACACCCTGCTGTCGCATGGACGCCGCAGACGCAGCGCAATCTTCCGATTCTATCATGCGCGGCACCCCCGCCCGCCGCCTGGGCGCGATGCACGTATACCTATTAGAGGGATGACCACGAGCGGCGCAGAAACGCGCAGAACGACATTCACGCGCGACGAATCATTGAGTCTCGAGAGTGTCCGGCGCGCGACAAGAAACGCGCATTTACCACCTGAATATGACAATGCGCAGATCGCAATGCGGGATGACTTGCGCTTGCCCAACTACCAGGCACACTACCAGGAGATCGAGCGGGAACTTTTTGTTGCGGGTGTACCACATTCGACAAGCCCCTCAGAAAAGGGGCGGATTTTTTTTATCGTCGGAAGGGAACGATATGGCAAAATGCCAACGCACAAAGAGTTAGACACCGCTCGAAGTCTACACAAGACGTGCCCCACAACGCGCCAATGTTATACTTCGAGCAATGTATGACTTGTCTTCGTCATATGGCTCGCAGTAAACCTGCGGTAATCTCAATTTCGAGAGGAGAAATATGAATAAACTTTCAAAGCTCGCGTTCATTGCAGCTACCGCAGTAGTCGCTGCAACCGCCCAGGCACAATCGGTGCCGGCGTCGCGACAAGCCGTCAATGACAACTGGGTGAATGGTACCGGCGAATACGTGTGGATGAACGGCACGAACGAACTGTGCTGGCGCGATGCATTCTGGACGCCGGCCACGGCCAACGCCAAGTGCGATGGCGCACTGGTCGCCCAGGCACCGACGCCGCCGGTCGCTCCGGTTGCTCCGGCTATCACGAGCCAGAAGATCACCTATCAAGCTGACGCCCTGTTCGACTTCGACAAGGCTATCCTGAAGCCGGCTGGCAAGGAAAAGCTGGACGATCTGGCAAGCAAGATTCAAGCGCTGAACCTCGAAGTCGTCGTCGCGACCGGCTACACGGACCGCATCGGCTCGGCTGCCTACAACGACCGTCTGTCGCTGCGCCGTGCGCAAGCAGTCAAGTCGTACCTGGTCAGCAAGGGCGTTCCGGCAGAGCGTATCTACACGGAAGGCAAGGGCAAGCGCAACCCGGTTACGACTGGTTGCAACCAGAAGAACCACAAGCAACTCATCGCCTGCCTCGCACCGGATCGCCGCGTGGAAGTCGAAGTCGTCGGCACGCAAAAGCAGTAAGCTGCTCGCTGCGACAGCAAGTCTCAAAGCCCCGCTTCGGCGGGGCTTTTTTTATGCGGCGATTGAATTGAATCGCGCAGGCTTTTGCATGCATCAGGCGATCAACACGCCTGAAGCCGCCCGGGCATGCGAACTGCGGCCGCTCATGCAGACTTGGCGCGCATTTTGCCGCCATCGCCCCCCGCCCTTATACTCTGGGCTTGTTCCACCCTCACTGGCGCGCTTCACGCCAATCCGACATGACGAATGCCGATCCCCACGAACTTCAGAAATTCAGCGATCTCGCTCATCGCTGGTGGGACCCGAACGCGGAGTTCAAGCCGCTGCACGAGCTGAACCCCATCCGTCTCGGCTGGATCGACAGCCATGCTCAACTGACGGGCAAGCGCGTACTCGACATCGGTTGCGGCGGCGGCATCCTGTCGGAATCGATGGCGGGACTGGGCGCGAATGTGAAAGGCATCGACCTGTCCAGCGAAGCGCTGGGTGTGGCCGACCTGCATAGCCTCGAAAGCGGCATCACGGTGGACTACGAGGAGATCGCGGCCGAAGCGATCGCGGCGCGCGAGCCCGCCTCGTTCGACGTGGTCACCTGCATGGAAATGCTGGAGCACGTGCCCGAGCCGCTGAGCGTGGTGAAAGCTTGTGCAACGCTTGTGAAGCCGGGCGGCTGGGTGTTCTTCTCGACGCTCAACCGCAACGTGAAGTCCTATCTGCTGGCCGTGATCGGCGCCGAATACATCGCGCAGATGCTGCCCAAGGGCACCCACGACTACGCGCGCTTCATCCGTCCTTCTGAGCTTGCGGGCTTTGTGCGCCAGGCGGGTCTGACGGCAGCCGAGATCAAGGGCATCACCTACAATCCGCTCACGCGTCGCTTCGCGCTGTCGAACGACTCCAGCGTCAATTACATGATCGCCTGCCGGCGCGGCGCCTGAACCGGCGCGCCCTCTTCTCCGTCTTCCCTGACATGACCCAGAACACGTCTGAAAGCGCGTCAGCCTCGGCGGACGGCGCTGCGCTCCTTGCCTGCGACGCCGTCTTGTTCGACTTCGACGGCACGCTCGCCGATACGGCGCCCGACCTCGCGGCCGCCGTCAACCAGATGCGCCATGCGCGCGGCCTCGCGCCCGCGCCCTACGAGAAACTGCGCCCGCTCGCCTCGGCAGGCGCGCGCGGCCTGATCGGCGGCGCCTTCGGCATTGGCCCCGACGACCGCGAGTTCGCCGCGATGCGCGAGGAGTTTCTCGCCAACTACGCGGCCAACCTGCGCGTGGAGACGGCCTTGTTCCCGGGCATCGACGCCGTACTCGACGACCTCGACGCCCGTGGCGTGCGCTGGGGCATCGTGACCAACAAGGTCGCGCGCCTGACCGATCCGCTCGTGAAGCTCATGCACCTCGACACGCGCGCAGCCTGCGTGGTGAGCGGCGACACGACACCCTATTCGAAGCCCCACCCCGCGCCGCTGCTGCACGCGGCGCAGGCGCTCGGCATCGACGCGACGCGCGTGGTCTATGTCGGCGACGACCTGCGCGACGTGCAGGCCGGCCACGCGGCCGGCATGGCGACGATCGCCGCGGCCTACGGCTACTGTGGCAATGTCGAGCCGCCCGAGCAGTGGAACGCCGACTTCGTGGCCGACACGGCCGAAGCGCTGTTCGCCCTGCTCCAGCACGTGCGACCGCGCACCTGAGGCCGCCGCGCCCCTTGAAAAGGGCACGGTTCGCCTCATCTGCCGAACTATGGGATAATTGATCCTTCCTCTGGGGCCGACCTGGTTTCGACAGGGGTTATGAAGTAGGCAGGGCATGCCGAGGACCCGTCACCTCGTTAATCAATGGGAAAAACGTAACTGCAAACGACGATACGTTCGCACTGGCAGCCTAAGGGCCGCCGTCCTCTGCCTAGCTCACTGACGGGCTAGCGTCGCAAGACCGGTAGCAATACCGCCAGAGGTCATATACGTCAGTTAAGCTCTGTCGGCGTCACGACGCCAGGGTCGAAAATTTAGTGAATCGCCGTAGCGCAGCGTGTTCGTCCGCGACGCTCCGGTTAAATCAAATGACAGAACTACGCATGTAGAACTGTTTATGGACTGCTTCTGGACGCGGGTTCGATTCCCGCCGGCTCCACCAGAATTTGTTGCAGAAAAATAAAAACCCGCGAAAGCTTTTAAAGCTCTCGCGGGTTTTTTGTTTTTGCGGTGCAATAAATTCGTAAAAATCTGCAAAGGAATTTACAAAAAACAAAAGGCGACGCAAACACGCCGCCTTTCATTATCAATACCGCAAAGTTAATTATCCTGCGGGCATTGCAGATTACAGCCATTCGGATCGCCGAGATCGCCTTTCTTGCGCATGGCGGACGCTTTACCGTGCTGATATTTGCTGGACGGCGCGGACGCCGCGAACTGCATCTGCGGATGTTCCTGGAGGCGGAACTCGTCGGTCAGGATGCCGCCCGGGACGCCGGGCGAGTTCTGCGCGAAAGCGATGTTGACGGTGGCAAACAGCGCGCCCGCGGTTGCGGCGGCTGCACAAACATTGAGCAAATATTTCATGGTCGATCGGCGCGGACTGCGCGCATCTGGAACGGGGGAGCGGTTACAGATCGAAAGTATCACAAAAAGCCGCCCACTCTGCAGCGCAGACCGACGCTCATGTTGCTCCGCATTACAACGCACGCGCGCTCCGGCAACACGGCTCAGGCAGCGAACGCCCGCCCCGACCAGCCCTCGCCGAGCGGCACGACCGTGCCGCACGCGCCCGGATCATAGCCCTCGAGCCGCGCCACCGCCTCGCGGAACGGCGCACCGCGCAGCAGTTCGAGCACAGCGGCCAGCGGTTCGCGCTCGAGCTGGCCGCGCTCGCAGGCAAAGTAATAGTCCTCGTCGGCGATCGGGATGAAGTCGAGCCCAAAGTGATGCGCGGCCGGCTCGACGCCGAAGCCCACATCGGCCATGCCGCTCGCGACGAATGCCGCGATCGCCGAGTGCGTGAGTTCCGACGAGGCATACCCATTCACGCGATCCGGATCGACGCCGATGCGCGTGAGCAGCAGGTCGATCAACAAGCGCGTGCCCGAGCCCGGCTGACGGTTCACGAAACGGATATCCCCGCGCGCGAGATCGGCGAGCCCCGCAATCTGGCGCGGGTTGCCCCGTTCGACGAAGAGACCTTGCTTGCGGCGTGTGAGGTGGATCAGCACATGGCGCTGCGGATCGAGCCAGTTGCGGTAGGCGTCGGCGCAGGCCGAGCGAAACTCGCCACGCGGCAGATGGAAGCCCGCGAGATCGCACTCGCCGCGCGCGAGCGCGGTGATGGCATCGGCGCTATCGCGGTACTTGATGTCGACCGGCACCTGATCGCCGACCAGGGCCGTCACCAGCGCCGCCACCGCATAGCCGTGCGAGGCATGGATGCGCAGATCCTGCACGTCGGGCGCGAGCCAGCGGTTGAGGTCGCTCGCCACTTCGCTCGCGAGCGCCTGGAGGTTGCCCTGCAAACGCTCGGTGCACAGACGCTGCGAGCGCAGAACCGCCTCGCCCAGTTCGGAGAGCACCGAGCCGCGGCCGCGCGCCTTGGCGATCAGCGCGCCGCCCAGGCGCTCCTCGACATCGCGCAACAATCCCCACGCGTGGCGATAGGACAAACCCTTACGCTGTGCGGCCTGCGCAATGCTGCCTTCCTGCGCGACGAGCGCGAGCAGCGGCACCACGTCCGTCAGGCTTGCCTCGCGGCCTTCCACGTCGCGCACGACCAGTTGCGCCTGGCAATCGACCTTGATCATTATGAAGTCTTCCTTCCTATTGCATCGGCCATTCTACGGGCCTATTGTTCGTCCATACAACAAGACAACCCCAGCATAGATGCACACTTTATGAATAACAAGTGCATATATGCCCCTGGAGGAGCCTCACAATGGATGAGACAAATCCGCAGTCCGCGGAACTGGCCGAGGCGCTCGTACAGCGTCACGCACGACCAGCCCGCACCCTGCTCGCGATCCTGCACGCGATTCAGGACGAACTCGGCTTCGTGCCGCCCGCCACGGTGGCGCCGCTCGCGAAGTCGTTGAATCTCTCGCGCGCCGAAGTCCACGGCGTGCTCACCTACTACCACCATTTCCGCACCGCACCGCCCGCGCCCGTGGTCGTGCAGCTTTGCCGTGCGGAGGCCTGCCGCAGCATGGGCAGCGAGGCGCTGGCGCAGCACGCCGAGTCGCATACGGGCTGCCGCTTCGGCGGCCACGCTCACGACGGCGCGCCGCAGGACACCGTTGCGCTCGAATCGGTCTACTGCCTCGGTCAATGCGCGCTGTCGCCCGCCATGACGATTAACGGCACGCTGCACGCAAAAGTGACCCCGCAGAAGTTCGACGCGCTGCTCGCGAAAGCGCTCGCCGCCGTCGTGCCCACCGAGGAGGCCGCATGACGCGCATCTATGTTCCCCGCGATTCGTCCGCCTTGGCGCTCGGCGCCGATGACATCGCCGCCGCAATCGAGCGCGAAGCCGCCACGCGAGGCGCGACGATCGAACTCGTGCGCAACGGTTCGCGCGGCCTGCTCTATCTCGAGCCGCTCGTCGAAGTCGAGACGCCCGATGGCCGCGTGGGCTACGCAAACGTCGACGAAACCGATGTGAGCGCGCTCTTCGACGCCGGTTTCCTGCACGGCGGCCAGCACGCGCGCAGCGTGGGCCTCGTCGAGCAGATTCCGTATCTGCGCAAGCAACAGCGCCTGACCTTCGCGCGCATCGGCATCACCGATCCGCTCTCGACCGACGACTACGTCGCGCACGGCGGCCTCGAAGGCTTGCGCGCAGCCCTCCAGCTGACGGGCGCGCAAGCCTGCGAAGCGCTGATCGAATCGGGCCTGCGCGGGCGCGGCGGCGCGGCCTTCCCTGCTGGCATCAAGTGGCGCACGGTCATGCAGGCGCACGCCGACCAGAAGTACATCGTCTGCAATGCCGACGAAGGCGATTCGGGCACGTTCTCCGATCGCCTCGTCATGGAGAGCGACCCGTACATGCTGATCGAAGGCATGACGATCGCGGGCGTGAGCGTCGGCGCCACCGTCGGCCATATCTACGTGCGCAGCGAGTATCCGCATTCGATCGCGGCGCTGGAGGAAGCGATCAGCCGCGCCCGCGCCGCGGGCTGGCTCGGCGACGACGTTCTCGGCAGCGGCAAGCGCTTCGATCTGTTCGTCGCCAAAGGCGCGGGCGCCTACGTGTGCGGCGAGGAAACGGCGCTGCTCGAATCGCTCGAAGGCAAGCGCGGCATCGTGCGCGCGAAGCCGCCGCTGCCGGCGCTCGCGGGCCTCTACGGCAAGCCCACGGTCATCAACAATGTCATCACGCTCGCCACGGTGCCGATCATCTTTGCGAAGGGCGCGGCGTTCTACAAGGACTTCGGCATGGGCCGCTCGCGCGGCACGCTGCCCTTCCAGCTTGCAGGCAATATCGCGTGCGGCGGACTCGTCGAACTCGCCTTCGGCGTGACGCTGCGCGAACTGATGTTCGACTACGGCGGCGGCACCGCCAGCGGTCGGCCCGCGCGCGCGGTGCAAGTGGGCGGCCCGCTCGGCACCTATCTGCCCGAGCGCCAGTGGGACATTCCGATGGACTACGAAGCGTATGCCGCAGTCGGCGCGGTCGTCGGTCATGGCGGCATCGTGGTGCACGACGACAGCTCGAATCTCGCAGAACTTGCGCAGTACGCGATGCAGTTCTGCACGCTCGAATCGTGCGGCAAGTGCACGCCATGCCGCATCGGCTCCACGCGCGGCGTCGAGGTGATCGCGAAGATCCGCCAGGGCGACACCTCGGAAAAGCAGGTCACGTTGCTGCGCGATCTGTGCGACACGATGGTGTCCGGCTCGCTCTGCGCGATGGGCGGCATGACGCCCTACCCCGTGCTCTCCGCGCTCGATCATTTTCCCGAAGATTTCGGTCTCGAACCCGCTGTTCAACCGACGGCCGCCGCCTGAACGAGGAACCACCATGTCCGACATGAACGCGTCTCAAGCCGGCGGTTGCGGTTCCGGTAACTGCGCCTGCAAATCGGCGGCACTGCAAAAACGCTCCCCCTTCGACGACACCGACTTCGGCACGCCGCTGCGTCACGCCGATGTCGATGTCACGCTCGACATCGACGGTCAAAGCGTGACGGTGCCCGCGGGCACCTCCGTCATGCGCGCCTCGATCGAAGCTGGCATCAACGTGCCCAAGCTCTGCGCGACCGACTCGCTCGAACCGTTCGGCTCGTGCCGTCTGTGCCTCGTGGAGATCGAAGGTCGGCGCGGCTATCCGGCTTCGTGCACGACGCCCGTCGAAGCGGGCATGAAGGTGCGCACCCAGACCGACCGCCTCCAGAAACTGCGCCGCAACGTGATGGAGCTTTACATCTCCGATCACCCGCTCGACTGCCTCACCTGCCCCGCTAACGGCGACTGCGAACTGCAGGACATGGCGGGCGTGACGGGCCTGCGCGAAGTGCGCTACGGCTTCGACGGCGCCAACCATCTGAAGAACCAGAAAGACGAGTCGAACCCGTACTTCACCTACGATCCGTCGAAGTGCATCGTCTGCAATCGCTGCGTGCGCGCCTGCGAGGAAACGCAAGGCACCTTCGCGCTGACCATCGCCGCGCGCGGCTTCGAATCGCGCGTGGCGGCAGGCGCGAACGAGCCGTTCATGGAATCGGAGTGCGTCTCCTGCGGCGCCTGCGTGGCGGCGTGTCCCACCGCGACGCTGCAGGAAAAGAGCGTCGTGATGCTGGGCCAGGCCGAGCATTCCGTGGTGACGACCTGCGCGTATTGCGGCGTCGGCTGCTCGTTCAAGGCCGAGATGAAGGGCAACGAGGTCGTGCGCATGGTGCCGCACAAGAACGGTCAGGCGAACGAAGGTCACGCCTGCGTGAAGGGCCGCTTCGCATGGGGCTACGCCACGCACAAGGACCGCATCAAGAAGCCGATGATCCGCGCGAAGATCACCGACCCGTGGCGCGAAGTCAGTTGGGAAGAAGCCATCGACTATGCGGCGAGCGAATTCCGCCGCATCCAGACGAAGCACGGGCGCGACTCGATTGGCGGCATTACGTCCTCACGCTGCACGAACGAAGAGACCTATCTCGTGCAGAAGCTCGTGCGCGCTGCATTCGGCAACAACAACGTCGATACCTGCGCGCGCGTGTGCCACTCGCCCACGGGCTACGGCCTGAAGACCACGCTCGGCGAATCGGCGGGCACGCAGACGTTCGCGTCGGTCGATCATTCGGACGTGATCATGGTGATCGGCGCGAATCCGACCGACGGTCATCCGGTGTTCGGCTCGCGTCTGAAGCGCCGCGTGCGTCAGGGCGCGAAGCTGATCGTCGTCGATCCGCGCCGCATCGATATCGTCGATACCGCGCACGTGAAGGCCGAGCAGCATCTGCAACTGCGCCCGGGCACCAACGTGGCGATGATCAACGCGCTCGCGCACGTGATCGTCACCGAAGGTCTGGTGAACGAAGCTTTCGTGGCCGAGCGCTGCGAAACGCGCGCGTTCGAGCAATGGCGCGATTTCGTCGCGCTGCCCGAGAACTCGCCCGAGGCCATGGAGGCGCTCACGGGTGTGCCCGCGCAACAGGTGCGCGAGGCCGCGCGGCTCTATGCGCGCCGTGGCAACTCGGCGATCTACTACGGCCTGGGCGTGACGGAACATGCACAAGGCTCGACGATGGTGATGGGCATCGCCAACCTCGCGATGGCGACGGGCAACATCGGCCGCGAAGGCGTCGGCGTCAATCCGCTGCGCGGCCAGAACAACGTGCAAGGGTCGTGCGACATGGGTTCGTTCCCGCACGAGCTGCCCGGCTATCGTCACGTGGGCGACGCGACGACGCGCGCGCTCTTCGAAGACGCCTGGCAGGTCGCGCTGCAAAGCGAGCCGGGCCTGCGCATTCCGAACATGTTCGAAGCGGCGCTCGACGGCACCTTCATGGGCCTCTATTGCCAGGGCGAGGACATCGTCCAGTCCGATCCGAACACACAGCATGTGGCGGCGGCGCTCTCGTCGATGGAATGCATCGTCGTGCAGGATATTTTCCTGAATGAGACGGCGAAGTATGCGCACGTGCTGCTGCCGGGTTCCTCGTTCCTCGAAAAGGACGGCACCTTCACCAACGCCGAGCGCCGCATCTCGCGCGTACGCAAGGTGATGCCGCCGATCGCCGGTTACGCCGACTGGGAAGTGACGATCCTGCTGGCCCGCGCGCTCGGCTACGAGATGGGCTACACGCATCCGTCGCAGATCATGGACGAGATCGCGCGCCTCACGCCCACCTTCCACGGCGTCTCGTACGCGAAGCTCGACGCCGTGGGCAGCGTCCAGTGGCCGTGCAACGACGACGCGCCCGATGGCACGCCGATCATGCACATCGACGGCTTCGCGCGCGGCAAGGGCAAGTTCGTCATCACGAAGTTCATCGCCTCGCCCGAAAAGGTCACGCGGCGCTTCCCGCTGCTGCTCACGACGGGCCGCATCCTCTCGCAGTACAACGTGGGCGCGCAGACGCGCCGCACCGAGAACTCGCGCTGGCACGAAGAGGACCGGCTGGAGATCCATCCCGTCGATGCCGAGGATCGCGGCATTCGGGACGGTGACTGGGTGGGCATCGAATCGCGCGCCGGACAGACGGTGCTGCGCGCGAAGGTCAGCACGCGCATGCAGCCGGGCGTGGTCTACACGACGTTCCACTTCCCCGAATCGGGCGCCAACGTCATCACGACCGATGCCTCCGACTGGGCCACCAATTGCCCCGAGTACAAGGTGACGGCCGTGCAGGTGAGCCACGTGCAGCAGCCTTCGGAATGGCAGCGCGAGTACTCGCGCTTCAATGCGACGCAGCTCGATCTGCTGGGCAAGCGCGAAGCGTTCTCGACCTCGGGGAAATGAAGCGATGAAAACCGACCACCTGATTGAAATGGCCAACCAGATCGGCATGTTCTTCGACTCGCTGCCCGATCGCGAGGAAGCGCTCACGGGCATCGCCGATCACATTCGCCGCTTCTGGGAACCGCGCATGCGCCGCGCGCTGCTGGCAGCGCTCGACGGCACGCACGACGACGCGGGCGATGCGGGCTTTAGCGAGATCGTGCGCGCCGCGCTGGTACGGTATCGCGAAGCGCTAACGCCTGCCGCGCAGACCTGAGCCAGCGTCGCGCGACATCACTGCGCGGACGGCCTGGGCGATGGCGTCGGTGCGAACCACGTCTCGCAGTGGCGCAGCAGCCCATGCAGGTCCGAGCCCGTGCGACCGCGCGCGCAGATATAGCCGTCGGGCCGCACGAGGTAGAACGCGGGCCGCGTGCGGCCGTAAGCATCGCCAAGCGTTGGCGCGCCCTCGCCCGCAAGCGGCGCGTCGCCCTCCTCCAGTTCCGCGAGCCACCAGACCCGCACCGCCTGCGGCAAGACGCGTTCGACCGATTCGGCGAAATGGCGCAACGCTTCGGGTCCGTTGCCCGTCGCGCCATTCACCGCGGCTGATGGTGCAGCGGCATCCGCGCCGCCCTTTTCATCCGCGTGTTCCGCCGCGCGCAGCGCGTCCTCGTCCACCAGCAGGAAGAGCGAAAAGCTCGCGGGGTCGTGCAGATCGAACAGCCTCCCCTTGCCCGGCGCCTTGCCGAGCGGTCCGTCGATCACGCGCACGCAGGCATCGGGCGCGCGCTCGCCCGCACGCGGCCCGCCGTCGAGTACACGCTCCAGCGTGAGCGCGCTGCGCCGGTACTGGATCGACAGCTCGCTCACCGCCTGGCGCGCCGCATCGCGCAGCGGTCCCAGCGCCACGAGCGCCGGCATCACGCGTTCGCGCAGCAGCTTGAGCGGCCCGTGATCGGCCTCGACGAGTTGCGTCATGAAGCTCGTCTGACGCAACACGATGCGCTCGATCGGATAACGCTCGGCGTGGTAGGTGTCGAGCAGGCGGTCGGGCGCGCCGCCCAGCACACGCGCGAGCTTCCAGCCCAGATTGAAGGCCTCCTGAATGCCCGTGTTCATGCCTTGCGCCCCCGCCGGACTGTGCACGTGCGCAGCATCGCCCACGAAGAACACGCGCTCCATGCGCAGGAATCGCACCATGCGGCTGTTCACGCGGAAGTAAGATGCCCAGCTCATGTCGGCGATCGAGACCGGGTGATGCACGCGCCGCTCGACGATCGAGCGGCACTCGTCGAGCGTCGGCACGGGGATCGTGCCTTCGGGCGCGGCGGGCAACATGGACTTGTGATCGGCGATCAGACGATAACGGCCACGCCCGTAGGGAAACAAGGCGGCCAGGCCGTCGCCCGAAGCAAACACGTGGAACTCGTCGTCGGACCAGGGCGTGCTCGCGTCGATATCGGCGAGCAGGAACGACTGCGGCAGCGTCTCACCCTCGAACTGCATGCCCAGGTGATGACGCACGGTGCTGTGCGCGCCGTCGGCGGCGATCAGGTACGCGCAGCGCAGCGCCTCCACCCGGCCACCGGCGTGGCGCACATCGACGCTCACGCCCGCCGCGCCCTGATTGCACTCGAGCAGCTCGCAGCCACGCTCGACCTCGACGCCGAAGCTCGCGAGGTGCTCCGTGAGAATGCGCTCCGTCTCGGTCTGATCGAGGAAAAGCAGATACGGATAGCGCGTGAACAGCGGATCGAAATCGAGCTGCGCGCGGCGCTGTCCGTTCGAGTAGAGATTGGCGACGTGTGCGCGATGACCGCGCGCGAGAAAGGACTCGACGATGCGATGCTGCTCGAACAGTTCGAGCGTGCGCGCCTGGATGCCGATGGCGCGCGAATGACGTCCGGGCTCGGGCGCGCGATCGATCAGACGGACCGGAATGCGCGCGCGGGCGAGACTCAGGGCAGCGGCGAGACCGGTCGGTCCCGCGCCGACGATGAGCACGGACGGCTGGGAGAAAACCTCGGTCATGCAGACCTCCATGCGGCCAACATGAACCGTAGTGTACGCCCGCTGTCAGCGCCGCCGTGCGCGTAAAGGCATCGCATCCGGGTCAACGATGACGGCCGTGCGCAACGCGGGTGTGGTCGTAAGCGCCGCGTGGGGGGCGTCGCCTGACGCGCCGTCGTGCGGGTGATCGGCGCTCGCCCCATCACTTCCGGCAAGCAAAACGGCGGCGCTTGCGCGCACGAATCGCCGGGTTGCGGCAACGCGCCAGGTCAAGATCCCTGGTCCGGATCGCGGAACGCTGGCGCGAGTGTGGGAAAATGCCGCCTTTGCATCTCCAACGTATTTGCCTTTCGGTCATGGAACAGGTTTTTGTCCGCGCGTTCGCCGCACATCGCGACGGCCGGCTGGATGACGCCGAGCGCGGTTACCGCGCGACGCTCGCCGCCGATCCCGTGCACGTCGATGCGCTGCACATGCTCGGCGTGCTGCGGCATCAGCAGGGCCAGCACGCCGAAGCCGCGGACCTCGTGCGCCGGGCGGTCGACCTGCGGCCCGAGGACGCCGCGCTCCAGCTCAACCTCGGCAATGCGCTGAAGGCGCTGGGCGAGCTCGACAATGCGATCGAGCGCTTTCGCAATGCGCTCACGCTCGCGCCCACCTTCGCGCTCGCGCACTACAACCTCGGCAACGCCTACGCGGCGATCGGCCGCCACGAGGACGCGATGTACGCGTTCGGCCACGCCGTGCGCCTGCAACCGGGCGACGCCTCGTCGCAGAACAATCTCGGCAACGCGCTGCACGCGCTCGGCCGCCACGCCGAAGCCGCCGATGCGTTCCGCCGTGCGCTCAAGATCCGTCCGGGCCACGCTGGCGCGCACAACAACCTCGGTATGGCCCTCAATGCGCTCGGCGATAGCGCGGGCGCGGTCGAGCATTTCCAGAAGGCACTGCGCGTGGAGCCGCGCTTTGTCGCCGCGCACTTCAACCTGGCGAACACGCTCGACGCCACGGGGTATCACTCGCACGCCGTATCCGGCTACGAGGCCGCGCTGGCGTTGCAACCCCAATTTCCGCCAGCGCTCTTCGGTCTGGGCAACGCGCTCGCGGCGCTGGGCCGTTACAACGAAGCGATCACGGCCTACGAGCGCGCAATCGGCCTCGATCCGAAGTTCTCGCTCGCCTGGCTTGCGCTGGGCACGGCGCAGCATGCGCTCGGCCGTCATGCCGCCGCGCTGCGTGCGTTCGACGAAGCGCTGCGCGCGCGCCCCGACCTCGCCGCCGCGCACCTGAACCGCGCGCTCACGTGGCTCACGCTCGGCGACTTCCGGCGCGGCCTGCCCGAGTACGAATGGCGGCTCGATCCGGCTGCGCGCGACGAAGGATTCGGCGCGCTGCGTCCCCTCGGTGCGTTCGGCACCGCCGTCGCGAACCCGCAGCCCGCCTGCCCGCAAACCGTGCCGCGCTGGCGCGGCGAGCCGCTCGGCGAGCGCACACTGCTGATCCACGCCGAACAGGGGTTCGGCGACACGCTCCAGTTCATCCGCTTCGTGCCGTCCGTGCTCGCGCTGGCGCAGGCCGGCACCCGCATCGTGCTCGAAGTGCAGGCGCCGCTCGTGCCGCTCATCGCACCCGCTGCCCACACCGCGCGTATCACGCTGATCACGCAGGGCGCGCCGCGCCCGAACGCCGATCTGCAATGCCCGCTGCTGTCGCTGCCGCTCGCGCTCGGCACGACCTTCGACGCCCTGCCCGCGCCCATGCCCTATCTCGCCGCGCCCAGCGCCTACCGCCGCAAATGGCGCGGTTCGCTCGGCGGTCAGGCCAAGCGCAAGATCGGCATTGCGTGGTCGGGCCGCATCCACCGGCACGAAAACCGCAGCATGCCCCTTGCGGCGCTCGAACCGCTCTTCGCACTCGACGGCATCGACTGGATCGTCCTGCAACCCCAACTGAGCGAGGCCGAGCACGCGGCGCTCGACACGCATCCATGCGCACGCTCGATCCATCGGCTCGGCGACAAGCTCGCTGATTTCGCGGATACCGCCGCCGTGATCGAACGGCTCGACGCCGTGGTCTCGATCGACACGTCGATTGCCCACCTGGCCGGCGCGCTCGACGCGAAGCTCTGGCTGATGCTGCCCTTCGCCGCCGACTGGCGCTGGTTCACGGGCACCGACGCGAGCCCCTGGTATCCGCGCGCGCGGCTCGTGCGCCAGCCGCGGCCCGGCGCGTGGGACGAGGTCGTCGCGCAGGTCGCCCAGGCCTTGCGCGAAGGCTGACCGACTGGCGGCACGCGCGCGCTGGGCGTAAAAAAACCCGCATCGCTGCGGGTTTTTTTATCGCTGCGCAAGTCGCGATCCGGCGCGTCAGACCGTCTTGTACTGGTTGCGCGCCTCGGCCGTGCGGTAGAGCACGAGCGTGGCGACCAGCCCGCAGATGCCCGCGACGCCCATCCATGCGCCCGGCGCCGCCTTGTTGCCGCTGATATGGATCAGGTAGGTCGAAATGGCCGGCGTGAAACCGCCAATCGTCGTCGCGAGACTGTAGGCCAGCGAAAAACCGGCCGTGCGCACGTCGGCGGGCATGACTTCGGTAAGCGCCACGACCATCGCACCGTTGTAGCAGCCATAGAGGAACGAGAGCCACAGTTCGACCACCAGGAGACGGGCGAACGACGGATCGGCCACCAGCCACTGCACGGCCGGATAGGCGGTCAGGATCGTGAGCACCGTGAAGGTGAGCAACACGGGACGGCGGCCGATGCGGTCCGAGATCGCGCCCGCGACCGGCAGCCAGAACAGGTTGGACAGACCGATGCAGACCGTCACGATGAGCGTGTCGATCTCGCCCATCTTGAGCACTTCCTTGCCGAAGGTCGGCGTGTAGGCCGTGATCATGTAGAACGACACCGTCGTCATGATGACCATGCCCATGCCGCCGATGACGATGCCCCAGTTCTGCACCATCGACGTCATGATTTCGCCGATCGACGGACGATGCTTTTTCTTCGCGAACTCTTCGGTCTCCTGCAACGAGCGGCGAATGATGAACAGGAACGGCACGATGCAGCAGCCGATGATGAACGGCACGCGCCAGCCCCAGGACGTCATTTCCTCGACTGGCAGGAGACGGTGCAGCAGCACGCCGAGCAGCGCCGCGAACACCACGGCCACCTGCTGGCTGCCCGACTGCCAGGACACGTAGAAGCCCTTGTTGCCCTTGGTCGCGATTTCCGAGAGGTAGACGGAGACACCGCCCAGCTCCACGCCCGCCGAGAAGCCCTGCAACAGGCGCCCCAGCAGCACGAGCGCCGGTGCGAGCACGCCGATCGTGGCGTAGCCCGGCACGACCGCGACGGTAAGCGTGCCGAGCGCCATCAGGCCAAGCGTGAGGATGAGGCCCTTGCGCCGTCCGTGGTGGTCGATATACGCGCCGAGAATGATTGCCCCGAGCGGCCGCACGAGGAAGCCGGCGCCGAACACGGACAGCGCGAGCATCAGCGAGGCGAAAGCGTTGTTGCTCGGGAAGTAGGTCCTGGCGATCGCGGAAGCGTAGTAGCCATAGACCATGAAGTCGTACATTTCCAGGAAGTTGCCGCTGACGACGCGGAACACCGTGCGGAACTTCGATTCGCTGGAAGGAGCGTGGGTCGCTGTGGACATGACAGTCTCTGAAGGGGGTGTCGGCCAACCGATGCAGGCGAATGCCCACTCCTGGATGGTTCGACAGGGAAACACGAAACACCGCCGCGGCGCCGCGCACCCCGGCCCCGCGCGCGCCCGCGCGGGCGCCTATTATGCTGCGTCCCCCTATGCCCTGAAATCCGGGTAAGACCTGGCAAGCGTTAGCTAACTCACGCCAGGTTCGCTCATTTCTTTCTATTTGCCTTCTTTTATTTCAATTATCTTTCGCGAAGGTGGAATTCCGCCGCGCGTCGCGCGACGCTACCTATCATGCACAATAGCGCATCGATGCGGCCTGTTCCGGCGATTTCGCCGGGATCGTGACAGACCGCACCTTTTCGACCTCGCCGATGCCCAGCATGTCCACCGCCGCCATCCTGTCGTTGCGCCCGGCCACGGCTGCCGACGCCCCACTCCTCGCCGCCATGCACGCCGCCAGCTGGCAGGCCACCTATCGTCAACTGCTGCCGGCGGACTTTCTCGAACGCGACGTGACTGCCGAGCGCGCGGCCTACTGGCGTGCACGCATGCAAGCGCCGGGCGAGGAGCGCCGCCTCGTGCTGATCGCCGAACTCGAGGTGCAGCCGGACGGCCGCGAGCCTGTCGGCTTCGTGTGCGTCGAGCGCCAGCCCGAATCACCGTGGGGCGTGCTGCTGGACAATCTCCATGCGCTGCCGGCGCATCAGGGTATCGGCGTAGGCAAGCGGCTCATGGAGGCCGCACAGGCGTGGGCGCGTGAGCAAGGCGAGGCGCAACTCTATTTGTATGTGCTCGACGGCAATACGCCGGCCATCGCCTTTTACGAGCGTCAGGGCTGGAAGTACTCGGGCGCCGAGCCCGATCACATGGGCGGCATCGACATCACGGCGCTGCGCTACGTCTACCGGCTCGACGCGCGCTAACCTCCGGATTTCGCGCAAGACACCGCGCTGCGCGCCATACCCGGCACGCAGACGTGCCCTCGTGTGCATTCTGTCTACAATTGCAGTCAAATTTTCAGATGTTTCCGATGGATTGCCGGGTGTCGGAATCGCATGATTCAGGGTCAATCAGTCGATTCCCCGAATAGCGCGCTGCTGCGCTGGCTTATGGCGCGCCTTTCGAACTCCCCCATGTTCTGGTGCCCCGCCACAACAAGGCAGCGAGAAATCCATGTCAATTTTTCCGTTAGTTCAGGTGGAAGGCGCACTCGCGATGCCGCACATGCGCCCGCTCAACCGCGTCCCCCCGCCATTTGGCCGTGAATGGTCACTCATGCCGTCGCATTTCAGCCTGCGCACCGAACTGCACGCGCTGTATGCGGCGTTCCTGCGCACGATCTGCCTGAGCGCGGATGCCTTCCGTCAGACGTATCGCTGGGATCGCCAGCCCCGCCCCCGGGTGGCGCCCGAAGCGCCTCGGCCCGCCGCGGCGCCAATTGGCGCCGCGCTGAACGCCGCTCAGGCCTTGCAGGCCGCCGCCCAGGCGCTGGGCGGGCGCAAGGCCCGATCCGCGCAGTCCGCAGGGACCAATGGGGCCGCGCAATCGGGCCAACCGGCACACACCGTGCGCGCTGCACGGATCGAGCGCACGCCGCCGTCTTCGCACAAACTCGCGGCCAGCGCAGTGGCCATCGGCGGCGCGGCACTGCTTACGTGGATCGTCGCCAGCCATACGCAATTCGGCGTCGACAAACAAGCCCCGAACGCCCCCACCCTGCGCGAGGCTGCGGGCCCGGCATCGAAGGCCGGCGTGCAATCATCGGCACGTCTGGCCGACGAACGTGAGCAACACGACCGCTCGGTTTCGGGGGCCATCGATACTCCACAGACCATTGCCACGCCGGTTGCCAGCCATGAGAGCGGCGTAGCGGTCGGTTCCACGGTCGTCGCACAACGGGCTTCAACACCCGCGCCTGAGGTCGCGCAGCCGCAACGTGCGAACACCGCAGCGAACGGTGCCACGGTCGCTGCTGTGGCCCCTGCGACGCCCACCGTTGTGCCACAGGCTCAGTCCGCGCCCGCACTGGCCGTCTCGCCCCCATCGGCCGCCGCGCAGCCCGCCCCGGCTGCCGCCGCGGCGCGCCCAGACTTCGCAATGCGCGCGCAGGCGACGACACCCGTGCGCGCCACGCTTGCGTCGAAGGCCGCAAGCGAGCAACGCGCAAGCACGGTGAAGCGCCGCCCGGTCGCTACGTCAGGCGCGAAAGCAACTCGTGGCGCAAGTCAGCGCCACGCGGCACACGAATTCGCGCCGCAACGCAGCGCTGCGCCCGTCACTACCCACCGCACACGTGGTATGTACTCGGAAGCCGCCGAGTATTCGCCGCATCAGTTCGCGGCCAACTCCGGTGACGAATATTCATCGCTCACGACCTACGCCGCCACGGCCGCCGCATCGCGCCCCGCAAGCCGCGCCACGGTAGCCGCAGACAGCACGGAATGGGTCAATCACGTCGCGCAACGGCGCGTGACCGAGGTACCCGATCGCTTCGCGAAGTAATACCGCCCGCTAGCGCGCGCGATTCGCGAACAACAAAAAGCCCGGCCAGTTTGGCCGGGCTTTTTGTTGTTCGCTGCGCTGCGTTTGGTGGGCTTTCGCTCCGCCTCCCGCATAAGCCGCCTGCACTCGTCATCCAGATCCACCACGCCGCCCGCAGGCGGCGCGATGCGCAAGCGCCTCCCCGCTAACGTCGAGACCCCGGGAGTCCTTGTTCTGTTTCACGCTGAAGCTGATCGACCTGATTCTGCAAATCACGCAATTGCGCTTGCGCCTGGATCTTTTGGGCATTGAGCGCAGCGGCGTTGCCCTGGGCCTGGCGCTGGTAGTCATCGACGCGCGCCTGCTGTGTGCGCGCTACGTCAATATCGGCCTGTAGACGGCGAGCGCGATCCTCGTTGATAGCAATCACACGCTCGATGAAGGCCTTCTGCGCCTCGATCTGCATGCGGCGGATTTCGACTTCCGCAAGCCGCTGGGTCTGCTGCACGAAGTTTGCATAGATCGACTCCGCGCGCGCGTCGTCCTGCGATCGGATCACGCGCCAGAAGTGCTTGTCCTGGAACAGCACCACGTAATACGTCATCTCGGGCGGATAGAAGAACAGGCTCGCCCCGTAGCTGGCGTTATAGGTCGTACGCAGCTCGACCAGTTGTGCGTCGTGAATGAGCTGCATCAACGTGGCAACGTCGCCCTGCGATGCGCCTGCCGTCGACTGATCGTCGATTATCCCGGCGGGCGGCTGCGCGTTCGCGGGCTGTGGCGTCAGACTGCCGAGCGCCGGGCGGCTGCCGGCCACCGGCGCAGCCTCGCTTGCGGGCGCGCCGGCCCACGCGGGCACGCCGTGCTGCAAGAGTGTGACGACCGCGGCGCTCAACAGGGCGCGCCGCAGCGGAGTGGATTGCTTCATGACTGCCTGTTCCGTTCTGGATTCCGAGTAACCGCTTATTATCGCCGCCCGAAAATCTCATAAACGTCGATTAATTTCGGATAACAAACGAACCTGCTATTCGCTTGTCCGAAATCACCTACTTAATCTTAGGAATGTCAGACTAGTCGTAGTGAAAAATAAAAAAGGGGCTGTCGCCCCTTTTTGCTGCGGTTTTCGTGGTCGCTTGCGTCAGAAGCGCGTCTCGCGCGCGGAGCGCAAAAAGCTATCGAGCAGCGGCGTGCAGTCGAGCATTTCGGGGCCGCCCGCGCGATGGAATTCCGGGTGCCACTGCACGCCCACCACGAACGGCGCACGCCGATATCGCACGGCTTCGATCAGACCGTCGCCCGCCGACACCGCCTCGACGGTGAGATCGCGGCCCAGCGTCTTGACCGCCTGGTGGTGAATCGAATTGACGATGGCCTCGCGCCGCCCCGGGAACATGCTCGCGAGCGACGAGCCTTCCGGGAAGGTGATGGCGTGGCGGTGCTGGTCATAATGTTCGCTGACGTGCACGCCGGCCGTGGGCACATCACTGGCGATGTCCTGATAAAGCGAGCCGCCGAACGCGACGTTGATGAGCTGGCAGCCGCGACACACGCCGAGCACCGGCTTGCCCGACTCGACGAACTCATGCAGCAGTTCCAGCTCGTACATATCGCGCACGCGGTCGCCCGGCCATTCGGGTCGTGGCGCGACTTCCGCGTAAGTTTGCGGCGAGACGTCGGCGCCGCCTTGCAGCAGCAGGCCGTCGAGATGCTTCGCGTAATCGCGCAGGCGGATGTTGCTCGGATGCAGCATGCCCTGATGACCGACCGTCGGAATCATGAAGACGATCACGTCGCGCGACATGACCCAGTGGGCGATCGACTCTTCGAGATATTGCAGCGTTTTGCCGCGCAACCCCTGCGCGCCCGGCTCCGGGTGAAAGATGCGCGCCGACACGCCAATGCGCAGCGTACGCTGGGTGATGCGCTGGCCCGCGCGATCGAACAGCTGACGCGCGCGCGCCGCGATAATGCGCCCGAGCACCGACCAGGCCGAATCACTGGGCCGCAGATAGCGCGGCGAATCGGGCGGCAGTGCGCCCGGCGGCGGCGGATTCTGCGCGGTGAAATCGGGGGCCTGGCCAAAGCCCGCAGGCGCGGAACCCGGACGCGGCGCCGCTTCGGTCTGCGGCGGCATGGCCTGCGTGGCGGCTTCGGATGCGCCAGCCTGCGTCGCAGCTTGCGTGGGAGCCGGCACGTCCCTCGCCGCTTCGCTCGCTACTTCGATCGGCACCTGCGGCGTACCCGCACGCGTCGACGCCGCGGCGGCCTCGGCTTGCTGACGCGCAACGGCTCGCGCTGCCTCTTCGCGGGCCTGCGCGGCCTCGGTGGCGGGCTGACTCTGGGTCGGCGTCTCAGAAGGCGCGGCCCTGGGCGCCACCGGCTCCTCGTCGGTGCCGCCGCCGGAACTGTCCGCGCCCGCTGTGTCGGGTGTCACGGTCGAAGCGCTCTCGGGTGCATCGGTCGATGCACGCCGCGCGGCCTCGCCAGAGGGCGCGCCGCCAGAGGGCGCGCCGCCAGAGGGCGCACCGCCGGAGGGCGCACCGCCGGAGGGCGCATGCGCCTGGGCAGCATCGGGAGTCGCGGAAGAAGAAGCGGGAGAAGCAGCGCCGGTATCGGCGGGACGGTCAGCGCCGTCGGGAACCTCGGGGCGATCGGTCTTGTTTTCGCTCATGACGTGGGGTCGGGCGCGCTGCATCGTCGCAGGCGCAAACGAATGAACAGGGTTCCGATTATGCGTCCCACGGCATGACGCCGCCACCCATTTGCACAATTGCTCACATTCCGACACACAAACGCCGCCGCGCGCCCTGCGCCCCGATCAGGAATCCTGGCGTTCGTCGAAGGTCTCGCGCAGCGCGATCTGCATGCTCGCGTGGATTTTCACGCACCAGCGCCACAGCAGCATCGTGAGCAGCGCCGCGCACACCAGCACGCCAATCAGGAAGCCCGTGGGCGGCAGGATCGTGCCCGAGAGCGCGGCCACCAGCACGAACACGCCGATCATCGACACCGCCGGCACGAGTTCCGCGATCGCATGGCGCAGCGCGCGCGTGAAACGCCCCGCCTTCTCGGGCTGCACGCTCACCTCGGCGAGCAGCAGCGCGAGCGACTGGGTCTTGCGCCACACGGCCACGAGGAACGGCATCGCGAAGAGCAGCGCCGCGCTCCACAGCACCACGCGCTGAATACGCTCATCGGGCACCCAGCTCGCAATGAGCGGCGACGCGTAGCGCGCGCCATACGACATGCCGATAAAAATCGCCGACACCAGCGCGAGATTCACCGCGATCTGCAACACGATGCGCTTCGTGAGCGAAAAGAGCGTCGGGCCGTTCGAGCGCGGCATCAGGCAGCGCAGCCACTGGCTGTACATGCCGAACACGTTGGACACCGCTGGCGGCATCGCGCGCGCGAGGCGCTGCGAAAGCGGATCGGCCACGCGGATCAGATAAGGCGTGGTGAGCGTCGTGATCGCGGAGACCGTCACCGCGATCGGATAGAGAAAGCCGCTCGTGACCTTCAGCGTGAGACCTAGCGAAGCGATGATGAACGAGAACTCGCCGATCTGCGACACCGTCATGCCCACGCGCATCGCCGTGCGGCCGTCGCGTCCCGCGAGGAAGGTGCCGAGACCGCACGACACCAGCTTGCCGAACACCACGGCGAGCGAGATCACGGCGATCGGCCACGCGTAATCGACCAGCACGAGCGGGTTGAGCATCAGCCCGATGGTCACGAAAAAGATGGCCGAAAACGCATCGCGCAACGGCGCCACCAGATGCTCGATGCGCTCCAGATGCCGCGACTCGGCCATCACCGCGCCGATCAGGAACGCGCCCAGCGCGATCGAGTAATCGAGCTTCACGACCAGCAGACAGAACCCGAAGCAGAAGCCGAGTACCGACACGAGCAGCATCTCGTCGCTGCCCACGCGCGCCACGTAGCCAAGCACGCGCGGCACGACCAGAATGCCCGCCAGCAGCGAGACCAGCATGAAGAGCAGCAGCTTGCCGAGCGTGATGAGCGCGATGCCCGGCGACAGCTCGCCCGTTTGCGCGATACCGCTGAGCAGCACCAGCATGGCGATGCCCAGAATGTCCTCGACGATCAGGATGCCGAACACGAGTTGCGCGAACGGCTCGCGCTTGACGCCCAGATCCGAGAGCGCCTTGACGATGATGGTGGTCGAGGAGATCGCTAGGATCGCGCCGAGAAAGAGCGAATCCATCGCCGCCCAGCCGAAGGCACGGCCGATCTCGTAGCCGAGCCAGAGCATGACCACGATCTCGGACAGCGCCGCGACAATCGCCGTTGCGCCCACCTGGAACAGCTTGCGCAGACTGAATTCGAGGCCGAGCGAGAACATCAGGAACACCACGCCGAGTTCGCCCATCGTCTGGATGGTCTGCTCGTCGTGGATCAGCTGGAACGGCGGCGTGTACGGCCCGATGATCACGCCCGCCGCGATATAGCCGAGCACCACCGGCTGCTTCAGGCGATGAAACAGCACGGTGACGATCCCCGCGATCGCCATCACGACTGCCAGATCCTGAATGAAGCCGATTCCCTGGTGCATAAGCTCAAATCCTTACAAAATGCTATCGAATAGCTGAATGTTACCCGATGAACGCGCTGCGCCAAATCGCCTGTTCAAGAAAAAAATCCACGCTCTACAATGATGTGTCCCTTGCGGCGCGCAGTGTGAACCGCCATCGCGCCGTCGCCCGAGTTCAACGAATCGCCTTCGATGCGCCCGCTGCCATGACCTCTTCCGCTACCCCCACACCCGTGCCCAGTCTTTCGCCGTTCCCGCCGCTCGCCCAGCTGGCGGCCGATCTGGCTGCGGGCCGCACCACCAGCCGCGCCCTCGCCGAAACCGCGCTGGAGCGCATCGAGGACCCGGGCGGCCAGGGCGCGAACGTCTTCACGCATGTCGATGCGGCTCGCGTGCGCGCCGCCGCCGATGCGCACGACCGCCTGCGCGAGTCGGGCACGGTGCTCTCGCCGCTCGCGGGCATTCCGGTGTCGGTCAAGGATCTGTTCGATGTGGCCGGCGAAATCACGCGCGCGGGTTCCACGGCGCTCGCCGGCGCCGCGCCCGCCCGCGCCGATGCGCCCGTCGTCGCGCGCCTGCGCCAGGCCGGCGCGGTGCTGGTCGGGCGCACCAATATGAGCGAATTCGCGTTTTCGGGCCTCGGGCTGAATCCGCACTTCGGCACCCCGCTTTCGCCGTGGCAACGCGACGTGCAAGGCGATGAGCGCGTCGCGGGCGGCTCGTCGTCGGGCGCGGCCGCGTCGGTTGCGGATGGCATGGCCGCCGTCGCGCTCGGCACCGACACTGGCGGCTCGATCCGCATTCCCGCGGCGTTCTGCGGCCTGACCGGCTTCAAACCCACCGCCGCGCGCATCCCCAAGGCAGGCGGCGTGCCGCTCTCGACCACGCTCGATTCGTTCGGGCCGATCGGCAACAGCGTGGCGTGCTGCGCGCTCGTCGACCGCCTGCTCGCCGGGCTCGCGCCGCACATTCCGGCGACGCGCCATCTCGAAGGCGTGCGCATCGGCGTGCTGACGAATTACGTGACCGACGGCGTCGACCCCGAAGTCGCCGAGACGATCGACACGGCGCTCAAGCACCTCGACGCTGCAGGCGCGATCGTCAATGAAGTGCGTTTTTCGGCGTTCGAGCGTTTCGCCGAGATCAACCGCATCGGCTTTGCGTCGATGGAGGCCTACGCGTGGCATCGCGCGCTGATCGCCCAGCATCGCGACCAGTACGATCCGCGCGTGCTCGTGCGCATCCTCAAGGGGGAACCTGCGAGCGCCGCCGATTATCTCGACCTGATCGCCGCGCGCGCCGCCGTGATGGCCGAGGCCCAGGCCACGCTCTGGTCGCGCTTCGACGCCGTGATTGCGCCGACCGTGCCGATCGCGCCGCCCGCCGTCGCCCCGCTCGCCGCCGACGACGAGGTGTTCACCCGCACCAACGCCCTCGTGCTGCGCAACCCGAGCGCCTTCAACTTTCTCGACGCCTGCGCACTTTCGCTGCCGGTTCACCGGCACGGCGCGGCGCCGGTCGGGCTGATGCTCGTGGGTGCGCCGTACGCCGACGACGCGCTGCTCTCGATCGGCCGCGGCGTGGAAGCCGTGCTCGCGCCGCTGCGCTGAGCAAGCCTGCGTGAGATGGCCAGGGCATGCGTCAAAGCGCGCCCTGGCCGTTCGCACGGTGCACTTTCTCGCGCCGCACACCCTTCGCGCTAGAATCCCGACACGCCGTTGCAGCCGCGCCGCTGCGCCATCCAACCCGAACAAAACCAACCTAATGAACGACGATAACGCGCTATTGCGCCGCGAGCGCGGCCTGCTGGTCCTTCTCGGTCTGATCTGTCTTGCGCTGCTGGGCGGCGCGCTCTACATGCAGTACGTCGAGCATCAAGACCCCTGCCCGTTGTGCATCCTGACGCGTTATTTCTTCATCCTGATCGCCGTCTTTGCGTTCCTCGGCGCGCGCTTCGCGAGCTGGCGCGGCGTGCGCGCACTCGAAGGGCTGATCGTGATTTCGGCGGTGGGCGGCCTCGTCGCCTCGGCGCGCCTTGCCTGGGTGCAGGCGTTTCCCAGCTTCAGCTGCGGCTTCGATACGTTGCAGCCGATCGTCGACGCCCTGCCGCCCGCGCACTGGCTGCCGGGCGTGTTCAAGGTTCAGGGACTGTGCGAAACCACCTACCCGCCGATCCTCGGCCTCACGCTGCCGATCTGGTCGGTACTGGCATTCGCCGTCGTGTTCATCGCGGTGCTCGTGAGCCTGTGGCGCAATCGTCGCCGCCAGGTCTCGTGGCCCGGCATCCGCCGCTAAGCCGCCAGGCCGCGCGCCGGTCTTCTTCTGCGCCGCTCCGATCGTGAGCGGCGCGCATTCCCTCCTCGCTTTTCCGGCGCTTTCCGCCACATTTCCAGCGCATTTTCGTCGAAAAGGGCCGGATCTTTCACCGTCCGGTCATTTGCGCCGTCACATAACCCCCATCATTCGCCGGGAATACTTTCCTGGCGCTGTCAGTGCTACAGTCCCAACTGGATGGCGATCTACGTGCGCGAGGCCGGCTTGGGCTCGCCCTGGCTCCCCTGCGTAACGCGCGCCTGATCCGCAATGTCTCCTGGGCTTCACATGACAACGCAAACCATCCGATTCGTCCTTCGTGGCGCCGTGCATGAACGGCATGACGCGCCTTGCGAACGCTCCATCAAGCGCACCGCGCTCGCGACCTCGCGCGCCCCGACTCCCCCCGCCCTCGCCCTGCGTGTGCGCCTGGCGCCCCGCGTCGCACGTGCTTTTGCCGTGCGGGTCGTTTCGTAGGAGCACGCTGCGATGCAAGCCTGGGTCACCGATCTTCAGCAACTACTCGCGCATGGCGATGCCGCCGTGCTAGTGACGGTCGCACGCGTCGAAGGCTCGGTGCCGCGCGAGGCCGGCACAAAGATGATCGTTACGCGCGAGGCTGCGCGCCACACCATCGGCGGCGGCCACCTGGAATGGAAGGCCATCGAGATCGCGCGCCAGGTGCTGCGCGACGGCATGCGCATGTCGCACGCGCGGCGTCTGGAGCGTCTCTCACTGGGCCCAAGCCTCGGCCAGTGCTGCGGCGGCGCGGTAGTGCTCGCCTTCGAGCGGCTCGATGTGGCCGATCTCGGCTGGCTCGCCACGCTCGGGCGCCGGCTCGCGGCGGGCGCATCGACCGTTCGTAGCGTATCATTCCGCTCCTCGCGGAACGGGGCGACCCAGACCGATAGCGATGTGGGCGCCGTGCTGCTCTCGGAGCCCGAACCGGGCGTCGAGTCCCCCGACTGTCTGCTCTGGGATACCGGGGCGCACACGGGTTCGCATGCAGGCGCAAACACGCACGCCAACGCGGACGAAACCACGCTGCTGCTGACCGAAACGATCGCGCCCAACGACTTTCCGGTCGTGCTGTTCGGCGCGGGCCATGTCGGCGCGGCGCTCGTACGCGTGCTCGGCACGCTACCGTGTCAGGTGCGCTGGGTTGACGCGCGCGACGCGGCGTTTCCCTCGCCGGAAGCGTTCGCGGCGCTCGGTGCGTCCAACGTCGCGATCGACGCCAACGACGCGCCCGACGAAGCGATCGACGCCGCGCCGCCCGGCACCAGTTTCATCGTGATGACGCACGATCATTCGCTCGATCTCGAACTCGCCGAGCGCATCCTGCGCCGTGGCGATTTCGTGTTCTTCGGCATGATCGGCTCACACAGCAAGCGCAAGCAGTTCGAGCACCGGCTCGCCGCGCGCGGCATCGATCCGTTGCAGATCGCGCGCATGAACTGCCCGCTCGGCGTCGATGGCATCGTCGATAAATCGCCCGAGGTGATCGCGATTTCGGCCGCTGCCCAGTTGCTCCAGGCGATCGAGGCCGCAGCGCATGCGCACGCGTCGCCCGTCCAGGCCGCCTTGCCCCATTCCGCGTGATGTCACCCATTGAACGAATTGACCGACCAAATCATGACGATCACGACCACCGCTAACCCGCTCGTCCAGAAGGCCGCCGGCGCACCCAAGTCCGAGCTGCACATTCATATCGAAGGCTCGCTCGAGCCCGAGCTGATCTTCGCGCTCGCCCAGCGCAACAACGTCAAGCTCGCCTACGCGTCGATCGACGCGCTGCGCGCGGCCTACGCGTTCACCGATCTGCAATCCTTCCTCGACATCTATTACGCGGGTGCGAGCGTGCTGCTGCATGAGCAGGACTTCTACGACATGACGATGGCCTACTGCGAGCGCGCGCTCGCGGACAACGTCGTGCACACCGAAATTTTCTTCGATCCGCAGACGCACACCGAACGCGGCGTGTCGATCGACACCGTAGTCGCGGGCATCGACCGCGCGCTCGCCGACGCCGAAAAGCGCGGCCTCACCAGCAAGCTGATCCTCTGCTTCCTGCGCCATCTGAGCGAAGCCGACGCAC
This sequence comes from Paraburkholderia sp. J67, assembly GCF_905220265.1. Lineage (NCBI taxonomy): Bacteria > Pseudomonadati > Pseudomonadota > Betaproteobacteria > Burkholderiales > Burkholderiaceae > Paraburkholderia > Paraburkholderia sp. J67. The sequence goes on along the minus strand of NZ_CAJMZK010000018.1, from coordinate 121,541 downwards.
TCGCCACGTGGGACGCCGCACTGCCGGTGTTCGACCGCTATCCGCGCATGATCGGCGTGGGCCTCGACTCGTCCGAGCGCGGCCATCCGCCCTCCAAGTTCGAGCGCGTGTTCGAGAAGGCGCGCGCCAAGGGTCTCAAGCTCGTCGCGCACGCGGGCGAGGAAGGCCCGCCCGCCTACATCTACGAAGCGCTCGATCTGCTCAAGGTCGATCGCGTCGATCACGGCGTGCGCAGCATCGAGGACCCGGCGCTCGTCACGCGTCTGGCGGACTCGCGCGTCGCGCTCACCGTTTGCCCGCTCTCGAACACCAAACTCTGCGTGTTCGACGACATGACCCAGCACACGCTCAAGGCGCTGCTCGACAAGGGCGTCGCGGTGACCATCAATTCCGACGATCCCGCTTACTTTGGCGGCTACGTGAACGAGAACTACACCGCGATCATCGAAGCGCTGAAGCTCGACGATCAAGAGGTGTACACGATCCTGCGCAACGGTTTCGAGGCGTCGTTCGTGACGCCCGAGGAGCGCGCCGCGCTCGTGGCGAAGCTCGACCAATACTGGGGCCAAAGCGGGAGCGCCGCTGTGGCCTGACCCCCGCGCAGGACGCTTCAGCCCGGGCAATCCCCTCGTCGAGGCCCCGCGCGCAAGCGCCGGGCCGGGGGGCGGCTCGCGCCCATTTTTTGCGCGTCGCGTATTCAGGAGCGGCGCGTGTGCCGCGCGCCACCTCATGAAGCGCGCGCGCATCCTGCGCTTGCTTACCTGAAATTTTTGGAGACGATGTTCCCATGACTCAATCGGCTTTTCGCGCACAACTCCTGACGTTCACCGGCGACCCCGCGCAGTCGACCGACGCGGCCCAGCATCACGAAGACGGCGTCGTGATCGTCGAGAACGGCCGCGTGGCCGCATCCGGCGCATGGTCGGCGCTCAAGGACCGCGTGGGCGAAGGCGCGAGCGTGCACGATCTGCGCGACAAGCTGATCGTACCGGGCTTCATCGACACGCATATCCACTACCCGCAGACCGACATGATCGCGTCGCCCGCGCCGGGCCTGCTGCCGTGGCTCGAGACGTACACGTTCCCGACCGAGCGCGGCTTCGAGAACGAGGCCATCGCGCAGGATACGGCGCGCTTTTTCGTCGACGAACTGCTTGCGAGCGGCACCACCACGGCACTCGTTTATTGCACGGTGCACAAGCAGTCCGCCGATGCGCTCTTTACCGCGAGCGAAGCGAAAAATCTGCGCATGGTCGCGGGCAAGGTGCTGATGGACCGCCACTGCCCCGAGTTCCTGCGCGACACGCCGCAAAGCGGCTACGACGACAGTGCAGAGCTGATCGAGCGCTGGCACAACAAGGGCCGCCAGATGTACGCGCTCACGCCGCGCTTCGCACCGACCTCGACCGAAGCGCAGCTCGAAGCGTGCCAGGCGCTCGCGAAGGCGCACGGCGACATCTTCATCCAGAGCCACGTTGCGGAGAATCTCGACGAGGTGAAGTGGGTCAAGGAACTCTTCCCGCGCCAGCGCAGCTATCTGGACGTCTACGATCATTACGGACTCCTGCGTCGTCGCGCCGTCTATGGCCACTGCATCTGGCTCGACGACGAAGACCGCCGCCGCATGGCCGAAACCGGCTCGGTCGCGGCGCACTGCCCCACCTCGAATCTGTTCCTAGGCAGCGGCCTGTTCGATTTCGACAAGGCCAACGACACGCAGATGCCCGTTGCGCTCGCGACCGATGTGGGCGGCGGCACGTCGTTCTCGATGCTGCAAACCATGAACGAAGCACACAAGGTCGCGCGCATGGGCGGCCATCACCTGACGGCCACGCGCATGTTCTGGCTCGCGACGGCGGGCGCCGCGCAGGCGCTCGATCTCGCCGACAAGATCGGCACGCTCGCGCCGCAAACGGAAGCGGACTTCGTCGTGCTCGACCCGAAGGCGACGCCGCTGCTCGCGCGTCGCACGGCGCGCGCGGAATCGCTCGAAGAGTTGCTGTTCGCGTTCGCCCTGCTCGGCGACGACCGCGCCGTGTTCGAAACCTATGCGGCGGGCGCGCGCGTGCACAGCCGCGCTGACGCACAACGCTGACAAGACCGGCGCGCTTTGCGCGAAATACGACGCCTGAAAGCAAAACGCGCCGGACCTCGAAGGTCCGGCGCGTTTTCTTTTTCCCTGAGCGCTATTTGCCTGTCGCCTATTGCGCGGGCGCCGTTCCCGCCGCCGTAGCGGAGGCCGGCGGCATCGACGCCGCTGGCGCGGTCGGCACGACGGGCGCTTCGTTCGACGCCCCGCCGTTCTTGTCGACCGGCAACTTCACCTGCGTGACGGTGCCGTTTTGCATCGGGAAGTTTGCAAGCGCACTGCGCACCAGATAGGGCATCACGCGCACGAGCGAGGGATCGTCGCCCGAAGCGCGCGCGGAAACGTTATAGAGCTCCTTGCCCGTTGCCTTGTCGGTGATGCGGATGGCCAGCGCGTGCGAGTAGACCGGATACGACTGGTTCACATAGGCCGGACCATACGCGCCCCACGGGCCCCACGGATTGAACGGCCCCCAGTACGGGCCCGGCCACGGGTTGTAGAACACGGGCTGGGCGACCGTCACCGTATCCATGCGGCTGCCATAGGCGAGTCCCACGAGATAGCGCGCCTGCGGCTGCGGCACCTGGTGGAAGGCCTGCACCGCAAGGCCGTCGGCGACCAGGTTCTCATAGGTCGATTGTTCGATGCTGTGCTGCTGGTCGGGGTTGCGCGTGAACGCATAGGTGCGCGTGGCGTCGCTGCCGCCTTCCCACGCGGAGAACGCGGTCACCTGGCTCGTCACATAGGTGGTGCAGCCGGACAGCGTCACGGCTAGCGCGGCCAGCATCAGCAGGGCGCGGCGGGTCCATCGGTCGGGCATCATGGTCTTCTCTTGCAGTCTTGCCAGTGGTTGTGAAAGCGCAGTCGTGGGGACCACTCCTTTCGATACGTCCTGGTACGAATGGTACGTATGGGCCGCGGCGTTTATTCCATCGGGCGCGAATCGCTCAATCTTTGGCTCGCTCTTTGGCTCAATCTTTGCGGCGATTTTTCTGGGCGCGCCGAACGGTTGCGCGAAGTCGCCTGCGAGGCGATCCCGGTAAAGGCTCGCCACGGCGGGCACATGCGACGCAACACGGCAGGCCCGATCATACTGACTCGCGCGCGGGCGCGAAAGTTCGGCGCCCCGACGAGCGCAGACCGCCGCGCATCGGACAAGCCGCCCGAGCCTTTGTACAATGGGACGATAGTGGGACGACAGGCCGCCCTGGGGCGGTCTCCCTGTCCATTTCAATCCGCTCCGACGACCCGACGTTTCCCCGCACGAGACCATGTCCGATACCGCCACGCCTACCGTGATCCGCCGCGAAGACTACGCGCCTCCCGCCTTCCTGATCGATACCGTCGATCTCGAATTCGATCTCGTGCCCGAGCGCACCATCGTCAAGAGCACGCTCGCCGTGCGCCGCAATCCCGACGCAAGGCACTCAGCCGATCTCGAACTGATGGGCGAGCAGCTGGAGTTCATCGGCGCGGCCATCGACGGCCAGCCCTGGGAACAGGTGCGCGCGCACGAACATGGCCTGACGGTCGAAAACGTGCCCGATAGCTTCACGCTCACGCTCACGGGTGCGTGCGATCCGGCGGCCAACACCACGCTCTCGGGCCTCTATGTGTCGAGCGGCAACTTCTTCACGCAGTGCGAAGCCGAGGGCTTTCGCCGCATCACCTGGTTCCTCGACCGCCCGGACGTGATGGCCACCTTCACGGTGACGCTGCGCGCAGACAAGACCTCGTACCCCGTGCTGCTCTCGAACGGCAACCTGATCGCCGAAGGCGATCTGCCCGACGGCCGCCACTTCGCGAAATGGGAAGACCCGTTCCGCAAGCCGAGTTATCTGTTCGCGCTCGTCGCGGGCAAGCTCGTCGCGCTGGAAGAGCGCATCCAGTCCGGTTCGGGCAAGGAAAAGCTCTTGCAGGTCTGGGTCGAACCGCACGATCTCGACAAGACGCGCCACGCGATGGATTCGCTGATCCACTCGATCCGCTGGGACGAGCAGCGCTTCGGGCTCGAACTCGATCTCGACCGCTTCATGATCGTCGCCGTGAGCGACTTCAACATGGGCGCGATGGAGAACAAGGGGCTCAACATCTTCAACACGAAGTACGTGCTGGCGAACCCCGAAACGGCCACCGACGTCGACTTCGCCAATATCGAAGCTGTGGTCGGCCACGAGTACTTCCACAACTGGACCGGCAACCGCGTGACCTGCCGCGACTGGTTCCAGCTGAGCCTGAAGGAAGGCCTCACGGTGTTCCGCGACCAGGAATTCTCGGCGGCGATGTCGGGCGGCGACCAGAACGAAGCCGCCCGCGCGACCAAGCGCATCGAGGACGTGCGCGTGCTGCGCCAGATGCAGTTCGCCGAAGACGCGGGCCCGATGGCGCACCCGGTGCGCCCCGAAAGCTACGTCGAGATCAACAACTTCTACACGATGACCGTCTATGAGAAAGGCGCGGAAGTCGTGCGGATGTATCAGACGCTGTTCGGCCGCGACGGCTTCCGCAAGGGCATGGATCTCTACTTCCAGCGCCACGACGGCCAGGCCGTGACCTGCGACGACTTCCGCCATGCGATGGCCGACGCCAACGGCCGCGACCTCGCGCAATTCGAGCGCTGGTACAGCCAGGCGGGCACGCCGCGCGTGAGCGTCACGACCCGTTACGACGCCGCCACGCAGCGCTACAGCGTGACGCTCGCACAGGGTTACGCCAACGGCTCGCCCGCTGCGCGCGAAACGCAGAACGGGCCGCTGCTGATTCCGTTCGCGATCGGCCTGATCGGCCCGGACGGCCAGGATCTGCCGCTCAAGCTCGAAGGCGAGAGCGCGGCGGGCGCAACCACGCGTGTGCTCGAATTGACGCAGGCCCAGCAGACTTTCACCTTCGTCGATGTCGCGGCAAAGCCCCTGCCCTCGCTGCTGCGCAACTTCTCGGCACCCGTGATCGTCGAGTACGACTACGGCAACGATGAACTCGCGTTCCTGCTCGCGCACGACAGCGATCCGTTCAACCGCTGGGAAGCGGGCCAGCGCCTCGCCACGCGCGAGTTGCTCGCGCAGGCCGCGCGCGCTTCGGCGGGCCAGCCGCTCGAAGCCAACGACGCACTCGTGCAGGCGTTCAGCCGTGTCCTGACCGACACGTCGCTCTCGCCCTCGTTCCGCGAGCTCGCGCTGATGCTGCCGTCGGAAACCTATCTCGCGGAGCAGATGGCGGAATCGGACCCGGCCGCCGTCCACACGGCGCGCCAGTTCGTGCGCAAGCGTCTGGCCACGGCGCTCAAGGCCGAATGGATCGCCGCCTACCAGGCCAATCTCACGCCAGGCGCCTATGAGCCGACGCCGGAAGCCGCGGGACGCCGTGGGCTGAAGAATCTCGCGCTCTCGTACCTCTCCGAGCTCGACGATCCGGCCGATGCCGTGCGCCTTGCCACGGCGCAGTACGACGCCGCCAACAACATGACCGATCGTGCAGCGGCACTCGCGGCGCTGATGAATGCATCGGCGGCCACGGGCGGCGCCTTCGCGAAGCAGGCGCTCGAAGACTTCTACGTGCGCTTTGAAAAAGAGCCGCTCGTGATCGACAAATGGTTCTCGCTGCAAGCGACCCAGCGCGGCACGGCTCAGCGCCCGGTGATCGAAACGGTGCGCGCGCTGATGCGCCATTCGGCCTTCAATCTGAAGAATCCGAACCGCGCGCGCTCGCTGATCTTCAGCTTTTGCGCGGCGAACCCGGCGCAGTTCCACGCGGCCGACGGCTCGGGCTACGCATTCTGGGCCGAACAGGTGATCGCGCTCGACGCCATCAACCCGCAGGTGGCGGCGCGCCTCGCGCGTAATCTCGAACTGTGGCGCCGCTTCACGCCCGCGCTGCGCGACGCGATGCGCGCCGCGCTCGAGCAGGTCGCCGCGCGCGCGAAGTCGCGCGATGTGCGCGAGATCGTGGAGAAAGCACTGGCGTAACCTCCTGAGCACGCCGCACGCGCGTTCGCGCGCGTGCAACGGGCCGGCCACGGGAACCAGCAGGTTCGTCGATGGCCGGCTTTTTTTCGTGCATTTTTTCGCCAATTTTTCGTGATTATTTTCACGGCCTCGATGCCTGCGCGCGCCGCCAGGGCGGGCATTGGCGGCATTTTTGCATCGACGCGCACCGGACGGTCACACCCTAGCGGGTAGAATTGCGCTATTCCTCAAGCTCCCCGGAGTACTGCAATGGCATTGCAACGTCGCACCACCCTCACGAAGTATCTGATCGAGCAGCAACGCGAGCACAAGAACCTGCCCGCCGACCTGCGCCTTTTGATCGAAGTCGTCGCGCGCGCGTGCAAGGCGATCAGCTTCAACGTCAGCAAGGGCGCGCTTGGCGACGCGCTCGGCACCGCCGGCAGCGAGAACGTCCAGGGCGAAGTGCAGAAGAACCTCGACATCCTGTCGAACGAAATCCTGCTCGACGCCAACGAATGGGGCGGCAACCTCGCGGCGATGGCCTCCGAGGAAATGGAAACCTTCTTCCCGATCCCGGCGAATTATCCGAAGGGCGAATACCTGCTCGTGTTCGATCCGCTCGACGGCTCGTCGAACATCGACGTGAACGTGTCGATCGGCACGATCTTCTCGGTACTGCGTTGCCCGGACGGCGAGCAAGCCACCGAGGAATCGTTCCTGCAACCGGGCACGCAACAGGTCGCAGCCGGCTACGCGGTCTACGGCCCGCAAACGGTGCTCGTGCTCACGACCGGCAACGGCGTGAACTGCTTCACGCTCGACCGCGAACTCGGTTCGTGGGTGCTCACGCAGAGCAACATGCGCATTCCGGAAGACACGCGCGAATACGCGATCAACGCTTCGAACGCACGCCACTGGCATGAGCCGGTGCAGAAGTACATCGGCGAGCTCAATGAAGGTAAGGACGGCCCGCGCGGCGAGAACTTCAACATGCGCTGGATCGCCTCGATGGTCGCCGACGTGCACCGTATCCTGAACCGCGGCGGCATCTTCATGTACCCGGCCGACAAGCGCGACCCGTCGAAGCCGGGCAAGCTGCGTCTGATGTACGAAGCCAATCCGATGTCGCTCATCGTCGAACAGGCGGGCGGCGTGGCAACCAACGGCGAATCGCGCATCCTCGACATTCAGCCGACGAGCCTGCATGAGCGCGTCGCGGTGTTTCTCGGCTCGAAGAACGAGGTCGAGCGCGTCACGCGTTACCACCACGAAGCCAAAAAATAAAAAGATGAAGAAAGTGCTTGCATTGTTCGAGGCACTTTCCTATAATCTTCCTTCTCTGATGTGACGCCGGAATAGCTCAGACGGTAGAGCAGCGCATTCGTAATGCGAAGGTCGGGGGTTCGATTCCTCTTTCCGGCACCACCAAGTTTCAACAAAAAGCCCAGTCTTCGGACTGGGCTTTTTGCTTTGTGCCTGCGGTTTTGCCGCGCTCGCAGCGCGGTTCACGCGAGCGAGCAAATCCTTGTCAGCGTGAAGTCTTCCGGGCAACGGCCTCCAGCAACGCCTCCCCCACCTCATCCAGTACCGGCCCCCACTCGCCCAACTCGCGTTGTCTGAAAAGACGCATCGACGGATACCACGGGCTGTCTGAGCGCGCCGCCATCCAGCGCCAGTCGGTGCAGGCCGGCAGCAGCACCCAGACCGGCACGCCCGCCGCCGCCGCGAGATGCGCAACCGACGTATCCACGGTCACGACCAGATCGAGCGATTGCACGATCGCGAGCGTGTCCTCGAAAGTCTTGATCAGGGGGCCAAGCGGCGTCATGTCGATCTGCGCTGGCAACGCCTCCAGCGCACGCTGCGCATCGCCCTTCTGCAAGGCGAACCAGGCGACTCCCGGTTGTGCGAGCAAGGGGCGCAGCACCTCCAGCGTTGTCGAGCGATAGCGGTCGAATTCATATTGCGGATTGCCGGCCCAAACGAGCCCGGCGCGCAGGCGGCCCGGCTGCACGGGCGCTAACGCATCGAGTTGGACACGCCAGCGCGCGTTCTCCTGCTCGGGCGCACGTAGGTAAGGCATAGCCACAGGAAGATCGCTCAACGTGAGCTTCATGTGCTCGGGCATACGGAACATGCGGCACCAAAAGTCGTAGTCGCCGCGTGGCAAGGTGTCGAAGACCTGACGCACCCCGCTCGCGCAACGCGCCACGCCAACGAGCGCCGGATCGACCCAGACGTCGACCAGCGCGCCCGCCCGATGCAGCCAGGCGGCGCTACGCAGCAATTGAATCTGGTCGCCCAGCCCTTGCTCGCCGAGCAAAAGAAAGCGCTTGCCCGCAACCGGTTCGCCGTGCCATTCGGCAAACGGCGGCCGCGCCAGCGTGCTGTTGACGGGCAACCGCTCGTGCCAGGCGTAGTGCGCCCACCCCGCTTCGAACGCCCCCTCGCGCAACAGAGACACGGCCAGGTTGAACTGGATGGACGCGTCGTCGGGCATCAGGCGCGCCGCCGCTACGGTATGGCGATGCATCGCGGAAAAATCGCCGCGCATATGCGACGCGTAGGTCGCGTTGAGGTGCAACAACCCGAGCGACGAATCGACGGCAATACCCTGCTTCGCCACATCGAGCGCGGTTTCGAAACGATCGAGGCCATTCAACGTATAAGCAAGCTCCTTGAGCGCGTAGGCATCGGCGACGAATTCGGCACGCAATTGCCCGATCAAGGCATCGACCTGCGCTCGATGGCCAAGCCGTGAATGGAGCTTGAGCAAATCGAGTCCGTCGGTGAGCCGCGCGGCGCCAAGCCGCCACGCATGCTCGAGATAGCCGGCGGCATCGTCATCTTGACCCGCTTCAAGACTGAGATCGGCGAGTCGGCGCGCCGCGTGATGCAGATTCGGATCGAGTGCGAGTGCTTTCGTGTAATGCTCGCGCGCCTCATCGCAGCGGCCGGCGAGCTTCAGCACATCGGCAAGATTGCGATGCAAGGTGGGGGTGGCTCCCGCAAGCGTCAGCGCGCGATGGTAGGCCGCTTCCGCTATGACATACTCGCGCCGCGTCGCCGCCATCAGTCCTCGGTGCTCCCAGAGTTCGGCGTGAGCGGGCGCAGCCTGGATCGCACGGTCGAGATAGTCGAGTGCGTCATCCACGCGCCCCGCCCGCAAGCGGACCAGCGCAAGCCGATGCAAGGCGCCCGCATGCTGCGGCTCGCGCGCCAGCAAGTGCTCATAGCAAAGCGTGGCGTCGTCCGCGCGGCCGGCAGCAAGAAGCCGGTTGGCTAGCGCGAGCGTCTCAGGGGCGGATAGCTCGTCGGTCGCGGCTGGCAGCAGCGCGATATCGGGGTGGTTCATCGTCGGCTCGGCTGGGGTGGTAGGACGGAGGTGAATCGGCGCATGGCGTTGAATCGGCCACTCGCGATAATTTGAAGATAACGAAACACCGCTGCGGATCGAATCGGACGGTTCCGAAAAGCCACGCACATGAGAATGCAGTGCGTCGTGATGTGCGACGCGTTCTCATTTTCCTGCCCACTCTCACTTCGCTTCAGTCTCTATAGGAATACTTTCCAACGCTTTTAATCAGCGATTTAGAAAGAAACGCCCGCTTACATACTTTTAATTGTGATAACCGTTCGCCAGTCAACGATTGCGCATAATCATTCGTTCTACAGTCATAGCGAGGTTGCGGTCGTGATCGAACGCCAGTGCGATTGCGGCATAGGAAGGGGCGAATTACTACCGTGTGGCGGTGCGACACCGGCCGCTGCAGGCGGTGCGCGGCGGAAGGACTTTGCGGCAGTGCAGCGCTGCGAGAGACCCGCATACGGCGCACCATGCAAAAAGCCCCCGATCAATACGAGGGCTTTGCGGGAATTACCAGAGCAACCGAATAAGTATATTCCTGCTCGCTTAATAAGTCCGCTCGCTGTGCGAATAAAGCAACACGCGCACCTGAAAAGGACCTTTGCGTTGGGCAGCACTAGCGCGCTTGAAGGGGCGAGTCGGATAATCACCTTACACAGGAGAAAGATCATGGATGCCAAACCGCCAAGGATTCCGACCCCGGACCAAGTTTTTAGCCCGGATCCGGAACCGGTGGCCGTCGAGTTTCTCGGCGACGAATTGCCCGCTCACGTTCGGGCGTTTCTCGACGAGCAACGCAAGTCACACGAACAGAAGTAATGGGGAAGCGCCTGGGCGCTGACGGGGCAAAGCAATCGGCAATCCGGCTCGCGGATTGCCGCGGGAATTTGCGCGCTGTCGATCGCACCATGAAGTAATGGCGCGCGAGTGTGGCTGGGCGCATGGAATTGCGCCGACCGACACTATCGCGTTCAGCGCCTGAACACACCCTGCGGCGCGCATCTGTTTGTCTCCTCCGAACATCCGCCTTATAACCGGCTATCCTTCGGTTTTCTCCTCGTGGCCAGCCGGCCTTGTTCACGCAATGACTTTTCGCTTTCGCGCGCTCGCGTCCTGTGCGGCCGCCCTGCTCTTCGCCTTGCCTGCCGTTTCCGCGCAGGCCGACGGTGACGACACCGCCCTCACCAATCTCGTCGCACTCGTCTCACAGCGCCTCGCTCTCGCCGAACCCGTCGCGCACTGGAAGTGGCTGAACCACAAGCCGATCACCGACACGCCGCGCGAGAACGCGCTGCTCGCCGACGTGCAGAAGCGCGCCACCGGAGCCGGCGTCGACCCGGCGTTCGCGCGCGCCTTCTTCCGCGATCAGATCGACGCGAGCACGCAGGTTCAACAGGCGTTGTTCGCGAGTTGGCGCAATTCGCAAGCGCCCACCGATCCTGCGCCAGATCTCGCGAACGTCACGCGCCCGCAACTCGATCGACTGACAGGACAACTAATTGGCGCGCTCGCTCGCGTGCAGCCGACGCGCACAGCCGATGATTGCCCGGCGCGCGTGGCGCGGGCAGTCGCGAACTGGAAGGAATTGACGCGCTACGATTCCGCGCGCACCGATGCGATGACGCGCGCACTCGGCCATGTCTGCGAGACGGGCGGCGTGGGCGGTACCGCCTGAGCGGCACCAACCAGAGCGCTCAGACGACGCTCGCGGCGCCTTCGGACAGGGACGACTCGAGCGGCATCACTTGCAGGCCGCGCTCGAATCGAGTTTGCAGAATGCGCCACGTGGACAGTTCGAATGGCGCATCGGCTGCAGCCGCCGATGCGGCCAGAGTCCGCGCCTGCGAGGCACTCGCAGCCGCACCGAGGTAGCACCAACGGTCGATCACATGAAAGACGGCCGAGCCACGCGCGGCGTCCTCTTCTTCGACGAGCACGGCACCGCCGAATGGCCAGGGCGCGGACACCGGATCCTGCTTCGAGACACGCTGCGCACGATTGAAGGACGGACGCAACTGCGCGAGCCAGCGCGCCTCGACCAACAGTGCGCCAAGTTCGCCGCCCGTCGCCTGCCATTCAACGCGACGAATCTGTTGCGCCATGCGTTGCTCACGCGACGAACGGCGCTCACCCGACAAATGCGAGCGCACCCGCTGACGCACGCGCACACTACGCCCTACGTAGAGTGGCGCATCGTTTTCCCCGAAGAAAGCATAGACACCGTGGCCCGACGGCGCAGTTTCGATCAGGTCATCGGTGATGTCGCCCGCGAGACGATGCCGGCGCGTGAGCCGCTCGATCTGCGCGACCAGCATCGGTTCGGGCACGAGGTTGGGCAGGCGTTGCCAGAACTGCCAGAGCAGATCGGCATCCGCGAGCGCACGGTGGCGATCGGCGGCCACGAGCGCATGGCGTTCGACGAGCGCATCGAGCCCATGTCGTTTCTCGGCGGGAAAGAGCGCACGCGAAAGACGCACGGTGCACAGCACATCGGGACTGAACGTCAGCCCCACACGCTCGAACTCCGCGCGCAGAAAGCCCCGGTCGAAACTGGCGTTGTGGGCAATGAACAGCTTGCCAGCCAGACGCTCGAATAGCGCGGGCGCAATGTCGGCGAAGGTCGGCGCGCCACGCACCATCGCGTCGCTGATGCCGGTGAGCTGCTGAATGAAGGGTGGGATCGGCTGCTGCGGGTCGACCAGCGTACTCCAGCGCGTGGCCTGCCCGTCGATCACTTCGACGAGACCGACTTCGGTGATGCGGTGCTCGCCCACCGAGCCGCCCGTCGTTTCCAGATCCACAAACACGAGTGGGGCGTCGCCGGACGACGATTCGGCGCTCAAGAGGGTGTCGGACATGGTGAAACAGCAAGACAATGAGAAGAAATCCTCTCAAGTATGCCCTGTTTGGACAAAGCGCGCAGCGTTTTCACGGCTCGGCGGTTTTCAAGGCTGCGCTTTAATGACGCTATTGACGGATTTTTTTGAATTGGGGTTTTCCCGTCATTTCGCGATTGCCTATTAAAACAAACGATATTCTTTACTCGCCTGCCATTGCCTCAAAAAACAAAAAAGCCCTGGAGGTCCAGGGCTTGCCTTTATACGGGGAGCGAATGTGCCACGCGCTCGACCCGCCCGCTAGAAGCGGCCAGGTGCAACAACAGTCAGTTACAGCGGCTGGATGTTCGCGGCTTGCTTGCCCTTCGGGCCAACCTTGACGTCGAACGAGACGCGCTGGTTTTCCTTCAGCGACTTGAAGCCTTCCGAGCGGATCTCCGAGAAGTGCGCGAACAGGTCATCGCCGCCGGCATCCGACGTGATGAAACCAAAGCCCTTAGCATCATTGAACCATTTGACAATACCGGTTTCCATGTTTCCGTTTCCCTCGAATTTAAATGACGCGGGCAATACCCTCACGCCGAATGCAAACTGAGTTGCCTTTACTGCAATGCCAACGCAATTGAAGCTCAAAGGCCAATTCAGAATTGCCGTTATACGGGGAACGTCAATCGGCAGTCAAGCGAATTTTTTATAACAGCATTCCCGTTTCCGAGATAAACCGGCATGCATCAAAAAACTCGCAAGAATATATGCATATGAAATGACGGCGCTCGCTGATCCGCATTGCTACGTCATCTTTACCCATTAAATAGACAACGCGAATTTAATCGGTAATTATTACCCAAATGTAATAGTTTGTGTCAAACGTAAGTGTTTTTACCGGTTGCCCGCCTAAACCAATCCACCCATGATGAATATAGTTAGCGTGCCATGGGAGGCAATCATGCTGACGTCACTACGACGCTGGTTTCACTGGCTTGTCGAAATAGACAGCCCGGAATCATCAAGCGAGATCGAGGCATACGGATCGTGGCACGGCGACCACTGGCATAACCTGCTGTGTTCCCCGATGGACGCCCGGCATTACGTCATGGAAGACTGGAGCCTGCAATCTGAGCCGCCCGAAAAGCCCGCCCGCTAAGCTACGACGGCACGAAATGGGTGGTGTGACAGACGCCTCAATAGGCGTGCGTGCGTGACAGGCAAAAAAAAAGCGCAGCCAAGGCCGCGCTGACAAAGGTTTGGAGATCTTTTTCGTCAACGAAAAAGTCTGCTTCGGAAAGCAGCCATTGCAGTATAGCCGCAGGGTTCTGACCCATTAACTCTGTGGCACACAATCATCTGTTACGTCGAACGCAATAATCGTGATTGAGGCGGATTACCACCGTTTTCTGCAATCGATTATTGTAGCGATCGCACAACGCCATTCGATTGACACTTCTTCCACCGATCTGCGGAAATCCGCTGAAAGCCCCAACCAGTAAGGCTTGAAGCCGGCCCAAATTTCATTTCTAAATTCGCAATACTTTATTGCGCAAATCGGAATGCCTCGATTGCAGGCGCCCTCTTCTACACTCTGCCTGTCTGGAAACTGTCAGCGACGGATTTAGCGCGCCACGCGAGCTTTGCCTCTCGCAGCGATTCGCGTGGCCGGTTTCCCAAACAGGGTTCGACGAAACCCACCTCTGTTCTCGGAGTTTACAAAGATGAAAAAGACTCTCATGGTCGCTGCCCTCGCGGGCGCTTTTGCAACGGCTGCGCACGCACAAAGCAGCGTTACCCTGTACGGCCTGATCGACGCCGGCATCACCTACTCGAGCGCCCAGAACGGCCACTCGAACTGGCAAGCTACGAGCGGCACCGTCAACGGCAGCCGTTTCGGCCTGCGTGGCGCTGAAGACCTCGGTGGCGGCCTGAAGGCTATCTTCACGTTGGAAAACGGCTTCAACATCGACAACGGCAACCTCGGTCAAAAGAGCCGTCTGTTCGGTCGTCAAGCATTCGTCGGTCTCGCAAGCGACCAGTACGGCGCTGTGACCCTGGGCCGTCAGTACGACTCCGTCGTCGACTACCTGGCACCGCTGTCGAACACGGGCACGCAATACGGCGGCACGATCGCTGCTCACCCGTTCGATAACGACAACCTGAACAACTCGATCCGTTTCAACAACACGGTCAAGTACAGCAGCGTCAACTACGCTGGCTTCAAGTTCGGCGGCACGTACTCGTTCTCGAACAGCACCTCGTTCGCGAACAACCGTGCGTACAGCTTCGGCGCGACGTACAACTACGCTGGCCTGAACGTTGCTGCTGGCTACCTGCAGACGAACAACGACGTCAACAACCTGCAACTGAGCTCGTCGTCGTTCTCGGGCGCGCAAGCTGGCGACTACACGTTCGCAGCAGGCCGTCAACGCACGTTCGGCGGCGGCGTGAACTACACGTTCGGCCCGGCAACGGCTGGCCTCGTGTACACGCAAACGAACCTGACCGACGCAGTCGGCATCTCGGGTACGCAATCGGGCACGTCGAGCGGTCTGGGCTTCCACGCAAACAGCGCACGCTTCCAGAACTTCGAAGGCAACGTCCGCTACGCTCTGACCCCGGCAATCAGCCTGGCAGGCGCGTACACGTACACCCGCTCGAACTTCGGCGGCGGCGTGAACCCGAACTTCCACACCGTGGCTCTGCAATCGGACTACGCACTGTCGAAGCGCACGGACGTCTACCTGCAAGGCGACTGGCAACACGTGTCGTCGAACGACGGCAACGTGACGGCGTTCCTGAACGGTCTGAGCTCGGCTTCGGGTCGTCAGGACCAGGTCGCTGTGACGGTTGGTATGCGTCACCGCTTCTAAGATGCACCCCGCTGGCCCTTGCGGCCAGCCGTGCAGCTAAAAAGCCGCCTTCGGGCGGCTTTTTTTTATGGCGCGCGCAAGGCAACGCCGGTTCAACGTTCACCAGCGCCGCTCAGGCGCCCGGCGCCGGATACCGCACGTCGAGCACGTCGATTGGTTCGGGGCCTGCTGGCGTATGCAGAATCACCTGATCGCCGATCTTCGCCTTGATGAGCGCGCGCGCGATGGGCGAGATCCAGCTCACGTGCCCGAGGTCCAGATCGACCTCGTCCACGCCCACGATCGTGACCGTGTGCGCTTCGCCATCCTCGGTGCCGTACTCGACGGTCGCACCGAAGAACACCTGATCCACGCTCTCCTGACGGCTGCTATCCACCACCTCGGCCAGATCGAGTCGTTTGGTCAGAAAGCGGATACGCCGGTCGATCTCGCGCAGCCTGCGCTTGCCATAGATGTAGTCGCCATTCTCCGAGCGGTCGCCATTGGAGGCGGCCCACGAAACGAGCTTGACCACCTCGGGCCGCGCTTCGTCGAGCAGATGCAGCAGTTCGCTGCGCATGCGCTCGTAGCCGGCCGGCGTGATGTAGTTCTTGGCGCCCGCCGGAATTTGGGGTTGACCAGCTTCGAGATCGTCGTCGTCGTTGTCGGTCGATTCTTTGACAAAGGCCTTGTTCATGATGGTTCGATTGACTGCGTGGCTTGCGGCTTCGGTCCTGCATCAAATCCTGCATGCGGTCCTGCGCCCGGGTTCTGCAAAGGTCACTACGCCCTCCCACGAGGTTACACGAAGCGCGCTTTCAAACAAATCATGAACAAATCGCGATAAGGGGCTTCCTTTTTCCGAAATTCTTGCTATACTCTCCTTTCTGTGTGCGGCTGTAGCTCAGTTGGATAGAGTACTTGGCTACGAACCAAGGGGTCGTGGGTTCGAATCCTGCCAGCCGCGCCACTTTTTAAGAGTTTTGCGTCAGTTTCATCAGCGCAGGTCTCCAGTAACACTGCAGTATGTAGTATCGTTTTTGCGTGCGGCTGTAGCTCAGTTGGATAGAGTACTTGGCTACGAACCAAGGGGTCGTGGGTTCGAATCCTGCCAGCCGCGCCACCTCTCGAAGGGCCTTCCTGATTCAGGAAGGCCCTTTGTCTTTGTAGCGTCCGTTTTTTGCGCCTCCCTCTTCAGCGTTCAGCGCGGCTGCGAACCGATATCGCCGATCTGCGCGTCCGGCCGCGGCAAGTCCTCCACGTCGCCGATATCGCTCGGCTCCGCCACCAAACCCGACTCCACACCCATCAGCGCCTGTGGCTGGCGCAGCATCTCCTCCACGGTATCGCCGAAGCGGCTCTTCACGAACGCACGCAATAGCGCCTCACGCGTCGTTTCCCCCTGCGCCTCGGCCGTGCGCTGACTGCCCTCGAATTCGGCCACACACACTGCCAGTTCACCTGCACGCCGTTCGCGCAGCTCGAAACGCTGTGCGCGGTCCAGCACGACGCCCGCGGCCTCCCATGACGTGGACGGCTCAAAGCGCCCGTCCCAAGGCTTGCCCCGGTCGTTACCGCGAACAGCGACGGTCTCGCCGCTATCGGTGAAATAGATCTCGCGCACGAAATCCGGCAGGCTGCGCGCCACCCAGTAGTCGAGCGCGAATCCGCTCAGGTCAGCTACGTTCATGGCTTATCCTCGCTTCCGGCAGAAAAGGTTCGAGGGGCGCGCCAGCGTTCCGGGCAGCGCCGGTTGGCCGCAGAAGGTCGGGCCAAAGAGAGGCGGCAGAAACAACACGGGCGACCTCGTCAGAGACCGCCCGTTGTGGACTGCAATCAGTAATCGGCGCGTTCGCGATCGATACGCATCCCGCCGTCATGGCGATGATGCCCTTCGTCGCTTGGGCGCTCGCGCGTAATGCGCATGACGTCCGGGTTCGTGCGTACGCGTCGCATGACGTTCGCGAGATGCACGCGATCGCTCACCTGAATCACGAAGCGCAGCATGTTCGACTCCTGCGCGAGATCGTCGTCCATCGCGATGTGCACGATGTTGGCGTCGGCGGAAGTGATGTCCGCCGCCACGCGCGCGAACACGCCCTTGGTGTTCTTCACGAGCACCTTCACGGCGACGTCGAACAGGCGGCCCGGCTGCGGCGCCCACGCCACGTCGATCCAGCGGCCCGGATCGCGGCGGTGGATGCGCTGCGCCACACGACAGTCGGTCGTATGGATCGCCATGCCGAGGCCAATGCCGATATAGCCCATGATGTCGTCGCCCGGGATCGGACGGCAGCACGCGGAGAGCTGCACCGACATGCCCTCCGTGCCCGTGATGACCACAGGCGGCGCATGCGGCACATTCGGGTCGCGCGACGGATGGTGATGCGTCTCGTCGTCAGCGTCGAGGCCGTTCAGGAGCACTTCGATGCGCTTGGCCATGACGGCCGCCACACGCCGACCAAGGCCGATGTCCGCGAAGATTTCCTGACGATCCTTGTTGCCGGTCCACTGCACCAGCTTTTCCCACACTTCCGGCGTGACGTCGGCCAACTGGTAGCCATAGCCCTTGAGCGCCTGATCGACAAGGCGCTCGCCAAGCTGCACGGATTCCGTGAGGCGCATCGTCTTCAGATAGTGACGGATCGCCGAGCGCGCCTTACCGGTGCGCACGAAGCCGAGCCACGCGGGATTCGGCTTCGAATACGGCGCGGTGATCACTTCGACGATGTCGCCGCTCTTGAGCTCCGTGCGCAGCGGCAGGAGTTCATTGTTGATCTTCACGGCGACGCACTGGTTGCCCAGGTCGCTGTGGATCGAATACGCGAAGTCGAGCGCCGTGGCGCCGCGCGGCAGCGCCATGATCTTCGACTTCGGCGTGAATACGTAGACGGCGTCCGGGAACAGGTCGATCTTGACGTGTTCGAGGAATTCGCTGGAGTCGCCCGCTTCGCTCTGAATGTCGAGCAGCGACTTGAGCCACTGATGCGCGCGCTTTTGCACGTCGTTCAGATCGGCGCCGCCATTCTTGTAGAGCCAGTGCGCGGCCACGCCGGCTTCGGCGATCTCGTGCATCTTGCGCGTGCGCACCTGAAACTCGATGGGCGCACCGAACGGGCCCACGAGCGTGGTGTGCAAGGACTGATAGCCGTTCACCTTGGGAATGGCAATGTAGTCCTTGAACTTGCCCGGCACGGGCTTGTAGAGCGCATGGAGCGCGCCGATGCACGTGTAGCATTCGAGCGCCGACTCGACCACCACGCGAAAACCATAAACGTCGAGCACCTGCGAGAACGACAGCTGCTTGTCGCGCATCTTCTTGTAGATGCTGTAGATGGTCTTCTCGCGGCCGGTGACTTCGGCGTCGAGCTTCGCGTCGGCGATCGCGCGCTGCACCGCTTCCAGAATCTTGCCCACCACTTCGCGGCGATTGCCGCGCGCCGCCTTCACCGCTTTTTCGAGCGTGGCGTAGCGATTCGGGTTGAAGTTCTGGAAGCTGAGATCCTGCAGCTCGCGATAGGTATTGTTCAGGCCCAGGCGGTGGGCGATGGGCGCGTAGATGTCGATCGTCTCGCGCGCCACGCGGCGGCGCTTTTCGGGCGGCACCGCACCGAGCGTGCGCATGTTGTGCAGCCGGTCGGCGAGCTTGACGAGAATCACGCGCACATCGCGCGCCATCGCGAGCAGCATCTTGCGGAAGTTTTCCGCCTGCGCTTCCTCGCGATTGCGAAACTCCATCTTGTCGAGTTTCGACAGGCCGTCGACCAGTTCCGCGACTTTCGCGCCGAAGCGCTCGGCGATTTCCGCCTTGGTCACGCCCTGGTCTTCGATCACGTCATGAAGCAGCGCCGCCTGGATGGCCTGGGCGTCGAGCTTCCAGCCGGCGCAGATTTCTGCGACGGCGACGGGATGCGTAATGTAGGGTTCGCCACTCTGGCGATATTGCCCGAGGTGGGCTTCGTCGCTGAAGTGAAACGCCGCCTTGATCTCCTTGATTTCCTCAGGTGTGAGGTAACCGGAGAGCGCAGCGGTCAGATTGGCGATGGAGACGACCCCGTGCTTGCGAGGCTGCTCCGGGGTGGCGGTCGGCCCGAACAGATGACGAAACGACTGTTCGAGGACCGCGTCGATGTAATTGCGCGCAGGGCTCGCAGACTCGGCTTCCTGATCCACCTCGGTGGCCGGCGAGGGCGTAGTGCTCATGTTCCTCTCCGTATCAGGTCTGGCGTTGACGGTTGGCGCGCGGCATGCGACGCCCGGCACGAATTACACGACGAGTAAAACAACTACGGTGCAACAGATACAACGGATGCAGCGGGTACAACGATGAGGCGCCGTTAGACGGGCACCTTTTTCAGCATTTCCAGACCCACTTGACCAGACGCGATCTCGCGCAGCGCGACGACGGTCGGCTTGTCGCGGCTCTCGATCTTCGGCGTGTGACCTTGTGCGAGCTGGCGTGCGCGATACGTTGCGGCGAGTGCCAGTTCGAAGCGGTTCGGAATCTGTTTCAGACAATCTTCGACGGTGATGCGGGCCATGTCGGGTTCCTTCTCATTCTCAGCAGGTTCTTATTCTACCTTATGTGCCCGATACGCCGGGCTGCGGCAGGTGGATACCGAGCTGCACGAAGAGCTCGGTGTGTCGTGCGTATTGCGAAGCGAAGCGCATGCGCGTGGCGCTCACGATATTGCGCAGCTCCTGCAAGGCCGTATCGAAGTTTTCGTTGATGACGACGTACTCCGATTCGCTTGCATGCGCCATCTCGCTACCGGCTGCGAGCAGGCGTCGCGTGATGACGTTGGGTTCGTCTTCACCGCGTTTTCTAAGGCGTTCCGCGAGCGCGTCGAGCGACGGCGGCAGGATGAAAATCTCCACCGCATTGCGGAATTGCTTCTTCACCTGTTGTGCGCCTTGCCAGTCGATTTCGAGCAGCACGTCGTGGCCCTGCTTCATCTGGTCTTCGATCCACACGCGCGAGGTGGCGTAGTAGTTGCCATGCACTTCCGCGCTCTCGAGGAACTCGCCTTCGGCGTGGCGCGCGAGGAAGTCGTCGACGGTCGTGAAGTGATAGTGCTCGCCGTCACGCTCCTTCGAACGCGGGGCACGCGTCGTGTACGAAATCGACAGAAGGATCGCGTTGTCTTCGGCGAGTAGCGCGTTCACGAGCGTGGACTTGCCCGCACCCGAAGGCGCGACCACCATGAAAAGATTGCCCGGATAAACGCCCGCGTACGGATTGCGCGGTTTCGTTTCAGCCTTATGCGCCCCGGGGACGCTGGTCTGGTCGGTCATGTTCGTTGCTTCCTGAATTACTACCTTCTACTGCGTTTGATGTGCGCATGGTGTGTGCATGCGCACACGTGCTTATTCGAGGTTCTGCACCTGCTCGCGCATCTGCTCGATGAGGAGCTTGAGCGTCATCGACGCATCGGCGAGTTCCTTCGCCGCGGCCTTCGAGCCGAGCGTGTTCGCCTCGCGGTTGAGCTCCTGCATCATGAAGTCCAGACGCTTGCCGACGCGACCGCCCTTCTCGATCACGTGACGCGTCTCGGACAGATGCGCGGTCAAACGCGAGAGCTCTTCGGCGATGTCGATACGGATGCCGTACATCGTCACTTCCTGGCGGATACGCTCGGCGATTTCCTCGCGCGAAACGTTGCCGATGTTGCCATTGGCGTTCGCGCTGTCGGGTGCCACGACGCCCAGCGCTTCCTGCAGACGCTCGACGATCTTCTGCTGATGCTTGACGATCAGGTCCGGCACGAGCGGCGTGATCTTCGCCACGATCGCTTCCATCTCCGCGACATTGGCGAGCAGCATGTTGGCGAGTTGCGCGCCCTCGCGCGAGCGGACTTCGATCAGATCGGCGATGGCCTGCTTGCCGCAGCCGAGCACCGCATCGCGCAGCACCTCGGGCGCGACGCCGCTTTCCGCCAGCACGCCCGGCCAGCGCAGGATTTCGCCCGTGCGCAGGCGGCCCGATTCGGGAAACGCTTCGAGCACGGCGCGCTCGAGCACGGCGAGTTGTTCCAGTGCATCGCGGTTCAGCGCGCCCGCGTTGGCGGACTGCTCGCTGCGCTGGATGTTGATGCGGATATCGACCTTGCCGCGCGAGAGCTTCGTCATCAGCATTTCGCGCAGCGTGGGCTCGATGACGCGAACGTCTTCGGGCATGCGGAAATTCAGGTCGAGAAAGCGCGAGTTCACGGTCCGCAATTCGACGGAGACACTGGCGCCGCCCGTGCCCGATGCCGCCACCAGTTCGCGCGTGGCGCTGGCATAGCCGGTCATGCTGTAAATCATGGTTCGTCTCGCGTTAAAGCCGTGACGGCGCGCCTCATGGACACGGGTCACGGCGAGGAAATTCGAGGCGCCCGGCGTGTACGCGTGCCGTCTGTGACGCGGGATGACGCGGGGCGGAGAAACCGTATTATCCCATTTTTGCCGGCGTGCTCACCGCAGCAACGGCCTCGCCGGGTGCGCCAACAGACGTTGAAGGTGGATCGTGCTTCGTCTTGCGCACCGCGCGCGGAAATTGGCGCAGGATCCGCGCCGTCACGTGGCCAGGATCCGCGTCCTTCGCCCGCCGCGCGAAGGCGGTAAAATTATGGTTTCCCCCTCCTTCCCGTGCCCTCGCGCACACCCGACGATGACCCAATCCATCCTGCGCCCCTCCGGCCGCGCCGCCGACCAGCTTCGCGACGTCCGCATCACCCGCCACTACACGAAATACGCTGAGGGCTCGGTGCTCGTCGAATTCGGCGATACGAAAGTGCTGTGCACCGCGAGCGTGTCCGAAAGCGTGCCGCCGTTCCTGCGCGACAAGGGTCAGGGCTGGCTCACCGCCGAATACGGCATGCTGCCGCGCGCCACGCACACACGTAGCGACCGCGAGGCCGCGCGCGGCAAGCAGACCGGCCGCACCCAGGAAATCCAGCGCCTGATCGGCCGCGCGATGCGCGCCGTGTTCGACCTCGAAGCGCTGGGCGCACGCACCATCAACCTCGACTGCGACGTGTTGCAGGCCGACGGCGGCACGCGCACGGCGAGCATCACGGGCGCGTTCGTCGCGGCCCACGATGCGGTGTCGAAACTGCTGGCAGCAGGCAAGATCGAGCGCTCGCCGATCACCGACTACGTCGCGGCGATCTCGGTAGGCGTCTACGAAGGCCTGCCGGTGCTCGACCTCGATTACGCAGAAGATTCGCAATGCGACACCGACATGAACGTCGTGATGACGGGCTCGGGCGGCATGGTCGAAGTCCAGGGCACGGCCGAAGGCGCACCGTTCTCGCGCAGCGAACTCAACGCGCTGCTGGACCTCGCGCAAGGCGGTATCGCCACGCTGATCGGCATGCAGAAAACCGCGCTGGAGATCGCGCATGGCTGATACGCCCGACACGGCAAACAAGCGCACAAACAACCGCACGAGCGAGCGCGCGAGCCCGCTCGGGCGCGTCGTGCTCGCCTCGAACAACGCGGGCAAGCTGCGCGAATTCGCAGCGCTGCTCGACGCCGCGGGGATCGAACTCGTGCCGCAAGGCGCGCTGAACGTGCCCGAAGCGGAAGAGCCGCACGCCACCTTCGTCGAGAACGCGCTGGCCAAGGCGCGCCACGCGGCGACGCTCACCGGCCTGCCCGCGCTCGCCGACGACTCGGGCCTGTGCGTGCGCGCCCTGCGCGGCGCGCCGGGCGTGTATTCGGCGCGCTATGCGCAACTCGCGGGCGGCGAAAAAAGCGATGCGGCCAACAACGCCCTGCTCGTGCAAAACCTCGCGGAACAAGCCGATCGACGCGCGTACTACTACTGCGTGCTCGCGCTCGTGCGTCACGCCGACGACCCGGAACCGCTGATCGCCGAAGGCCGCTGGCACGGCGTCGTGCTCGACGCCCCGCGCGGCGACAACGGTTTCGGCTACGACCCGTACTTCTACGTGCCGGGCCTCGAAGCGACCGCCGCCGAACTCGACCCGGCGCTCAAGAACGCGTCGAGCCATCGCGCCATCGCCCTGCGGCAACTGCTCGCACGGCTTCAGGAGGAAGCGTGAGCCAGCAGCATCAGACCGGTCTCGACGTCGTGCAGTCGTTCACGATGCCTGGCAGCATTCACTTGAGCTCGCTGCCGCCGCTCTCGCTTTACGTGCATTTCCCGTGGTGCGTGCGCAAGTGCCCGTACTGCGATTTCAACTCGCACGAGTGGAAAGGCGAGCGCTTTCCCGAGGACGATTACCTCGACGCGCTGCGCGCCGACCTGGAACAGGCGCTGCCGCTCGTGTGGGGCCGCCAGGTGCATACGATCTTCATCGGCGGGGGCACGCCTAGCCTGCTTTCCGCGAAGGGGCTCGACCGTTTGCTGTCCGACGTGCGCGCGCTATTGCCGCTCGACGCCGACGCGGAGATCACGCTCGAAGCCAATCCCGGCACCTTCGAAGCCGACAAGTTCGCGCAGTTTCGCGCGAGCGGCGTGAACCGGCTGTCGATCGGCATCCAGAGCTTCAACGAAGCGCACCTGAAGGCGCTTGGACGCATTCACGACGCCGCGCAGGCACGTCATGCGGTGGAAGTCGCGGCGAACACCTTCGACAACTTCAATCTCGACCTGATGTTCGCGCTGCCGAAGCAGACGCTCGCCGAATGCCAGGCCGATATCGAAACGGCGCTCGCGTTTGCACCGCCCCATTTGTCGCTCTATCACCTCACGCTCGAGCCGAACACGCTGTTCGCGAAGTTCCCGCCCGTGCTGCCCGACGACGACCAGTCCGCCGACATGCAGGAGTGGATTCACGCGCGCACGGCCGAAGCCGGTTATGGGCGTTATGAGGTCTCGGCATACGCACAGCCGGGCCGCCAGAGCCGTCACAACCTCAACTACTGGCGCTTTGGCGATTACCTGGGGATTGGCGCGGGCGCGCACACGAAGCTGTCGTTCCCGAACCGCATCGTGCGCCAGATGCGCTACAAGCATCCGGGCACCTTCATCGAAGAGGCGCGTGCGGGCAAGCCGATCCAGGAAGAACACGAGGTGAGCGCGAAGGATCTGCCGTTCGAGTTCATGCTCAACGCGCTGCGGCTCGTGGAAGGCTTTCCGGTTTATCGCTTCATGGAGCGTACCGGCCTGCCGATGACGACGATCGAGCCGCAATTGCAGGAAGCGGAAAAGCGCGGGCTGATCGCGCGCGACTACGAGAAAATCGTGCCGACCGAACTCGGTCAGCGCTTTCTCAACGATCTGCAGGAGCTGTTTTTGAAGGACCCGCAGTGAGGATTTGATCTGCGCCATCGGCTGGACTGCCGGTGTGCGCAGATTCCAGGTTACAATGCGCGCCTCCGGAGGTGTGGCAGAGTGGTTGAATGCACCGGTCTTGAAAACCGGCGAAGGGGTAACCCTTCCGTGAGTTCGAATCTCACCGCCTCCGCCAGTCCCAATCACGGCGTTTGTTGTTCCGCATCGTCCTTCCGTTTCTACGGCTCAGGATTGCAAGGTGTGTCGATACCCTGCGAAACAACGCCGTGTCATTCACGCTGATTTCCCTCTAATCTCTGTAGCCGCAACGGCTACAGACGCATTGATGCGCCAGCATCAAGTCTAACGACGCACGGAACGGAAAAAATCTCCCAAACGACGGTTCACCGTCCGCCGACCCTCGCACGTCGCACACAAAAATCCAGACGGCATAATCAGACGCGTTTCGAGCCCTACATCTCTAAAGTCTGACAAATACCCTGTCGTTATCCTGCATGCCGCCCCATTTTCATGACCGATGGGCGGATAAAAATAATCTGCAGGCTTGTCACCAAACGGGGTAAAAAAATGAAGCGAACGAGACTAATCATTGCCGGCATGGCGCCCGTGCTCGCACTCTCCGCATGCGGCGGGGTCAATCAATATCTGGCGGACCGCAGCGAAACAACCGAGCTGTATCACATCTTCGACATCAAGACGGCAGCCGATATCGATACGGTGTCCGGTGCCGCCGCAGACGGGCTCGCCCAGAATACCAACAGGATTCAGCAGAACCGGCCACTCATGATGTCCACGGCCATTCCTGCACAACCTGGACGATTCCAGCTGGTCGACGCGGCATCCGCACTCGCCGGAACGGGTATGGGCGCCTTCCTGCAAGCCGCATCGGCTCAGGCCGGCAATGCCACCATGCGCATCGCCAAATGTGATGGCGCTGTCTGGACCTCCAAGGCAACCCGCGCGATTCCCGGCTATAACAACCTGAACCTCTACAGCTGCCTCTACGCCTACAAGGGCGGGTACCAGCTGGACGTCTACGGCGTATTCCAGAAGAACTCCGGCGGCCTGGCTGGCCTCGAGCAAGGGCTCGCCGGCGGCCTGGTCGGCACGCCGGACCAGTGGGTGAACAAGACGATTATGGACACCGTCCGCAATATCGCGTCGGTGTCGCATGCTCAAGTCGTCCAGATCGAAGGTCAGCCGAAAATCGCTGGCGACCAGTTGCCTTGGGTCGACAAACTTAGCGCGCACTAACGCGCATCACCCACTGCTTGACCTGTACGGAAAATCTGCGGCCGCTGCACGCACGGCTGTGCAGTGGCCAGATTTTCCGCCTCGCCGCGCGAAGAATAAATAAATCGAAAACCTTTAATAATGGCGTCCCTACGATTAACCGCATTGCTCTGCGCACTGGCATTGACTTCGATGGCGACCGGATGTGCAACTGTCACCGGCGGGACGACGCAAACCGTGTCTGTAAAGACGCAGAAAGCGGCTGCGGATATGGCTGGAGCAGACTGCGTACTGACTAACTCCAAAGGCAGCTACGAATTAAAAACGCCTGGCAATATCAAGGTGCATCGTGCGAAAGACGACCTGAACGTCCGATGCGCCAAGGCCGGAGAATCGGACGCGACAACGACCGTTCAATCGTCGACCCGCAAAGGGGCATTCGTCGCGGGCAATCTGGTCATGTTCGGCGTTGTGGGCTCGCTCATCGCCACGCCAATCGACCATGCGACTGGCGCGCAGTACGCCTACCCCGATGACATCACGGTTTCCTTCGGCAATCCGCAAACGCAGCAACCCGTTGCAAAACCGGATGCAGGAACCGAATCAACGGTGTCCACGAACGCAATGCCGAAGCAATCGAATCAGCAGAACTGAATCTGGATCTGGCACAGCGGGTCTCATCGATCAGCCGTCCAATGCTGGAGCGGCCTCCCACAAAGCATCCAGCTATTTAAGGGTCGTAGTGTTTTTCAGCCCCATATCGCTCATATGCTTTGCGGTATTTGTGTAGGTGAAAACCCTAGGATTGCGGTAAAATCTCGCGCATCCAAGGGATCAGCCACCATGCCGCACCGTTACCAACTGCTTGAAAAATTTGCCTTTTCGATCGTCGTCCTGTTTGCCGTGATGTGCTCGAGCTACATCGCGTGGGAAACCTCGCCCGATCTGCGCGAGAACGTCCAGGTCGGCAAGGAGCTGTTCCTCAAGAGCGGCGAATACTCGTACGCCTGCTCGACCGTGACCGCCGATCCGTGCGCGCAATTCCCGGTCGAATAACCGTCAAGGCAGAGCACACACGCCGCGCCGTCTGATTCGACGCGGCATCGGCCAGGCGCATCCGGCGCGCCCAGCCCGACACTTTGGTGAGCGCTTCGCCTCGCACGCGGGTGACTGGGGATTGATTCCCCTCCCGTTTCGACTAAGCTCGAATCTGGTCTCGCCACCGAGCCTGCACGCCATGCTCATCCGCGTCAGTACGCGCAGCGGCTTACAAGCCGTGAGCGCCGCCTTCCGCCGCCTCGGCCCGGCTCTGCTGCTTGCACTCGCAAGCGCTTGCACGATCACGCCGCCGCCTCGACCATTGCTCGTCATTCCACCGCAGGCCATCAACAGCACGACACTCGACGACTATCGCGCGCAGATCGCGAAGCGCATCGTCGAGCGCAATCCGTCGAGCGTGCTGCACGGTACGCCGCAGGCGATGTTGCGCTCGCTCGTGGTGGTCTCGTTCACGGTCAATCGCGACGGACAGGTTGTGAAGTCCACGGTCTATCGCACGAACGGCGACGACGCCGCCGAAGCCACGGCGATCGCCACGCTGCGCCGCGCGCAACCGTTACCGGCGCCGCCGCCACGCTTGCTCAACTCAGCTGGCCAGATCGAGTTGTTCGAGGACTGGCTCTTCAACGACGATGGCAAGTTCCAGCTGCGCACGCTCGCCTCACCCCAGGCGCAAAACTTCAACTGATCGTCACGCGATGCGCGGCTGATCGGCCGTGCGTTCAAAGTGCGTCTTTCAAAAGCCGGCGGCCGGGCTTGCGGCCGCCTTGCTGCGTGCCACACGCGATCGTTATAATTTTTCGCTATCCCCTGTCGGCCTCGCGCCGACCCTGCCTGCACACAGCGCTCACCCGCGCTACGCCGCAGCGCCTGTCGACCGTGTTTCGCGCCTGCTTTGCGCCTATCGGCGCGCGGGCCTGCCGGTCCCCGCTTTCGCGCGCACAGTTGCCGCTGTGCGATGCATACTGACGAATCGTTGCCGGAGCAAGGATGCTGTGAATGCATCCGCGGCCAGCGGGGCGCTGCCTGCGCCTCATGCCGCCCCGCCGCTTCGAGCCTTGAACAAAGACGCCCGCGCCGCGCCCGCCACCGCCGACCGATCGGCTCAGACGGGCACGCCAGCGCGCGTCACAATGACTGGAGACCTTCCGATGTCCACCTCACCGCTTTCGTCGGCCAATGCCGACCAGGCCGATGCCGCCCGCCAGCAGAGCACGGCGCGCGTGATTTTCGCGAGCTTCATCGGCACCGCGATCGAGTTCTACGACTTCTATGTGTACGCAACGGCCGCCGCGCTCGTGATCGGTCCCGTGTTCTTCCCGCACGGTTCGGCCACGGCGCAGGCCTTGTCGGCCTTCGTGACCTTCGGCATCGCCTTCGTGGCACGACCGATCGGCTCGTTCCTGTTCGGCCATTTCGGCGACCGTATCGGGCGTAAATCGACGCTGGTGGCGTCGCTGCTCGTCATGGGCCTCTCGACCACGCTGATCGGCTTCGTGCCCGGCTACGACTCGATCGGCAGCCTCGCGCCGATCCTGCTGTGCGTGCTGCGCTTCGGCCAGGGCATCGGCCTCGGCGGCGAATGGGGCGGCGCGGCGCTGCTCGCAACCGAATACGCGCCGCGGGGCAAGCGCGGCTGGTTCGGCATGTTTCCGCAGCTCGGGCCGTCGGTGGGCTTTCTCGCCTCGAATGGCCTGTTCTTCGGCCTCGCTTCCACGCTCTCCGACCAGCAGTTCCGTGACTGGGGCTGGCGCGTGCCGTTCATCGTCTCGTCGGTGCTTGTGGCGCTGGGTCTCTATGTGCGTCTGAAAATCGCCGAAACACCGGCGTTCAAGGCCGCCGTCGAACGCGAGGAGCGCGTGCGCCTGCCGCTCGCGACGCTGCTGGGCAGCCATTGGCGGCCGACGCTGCTCGGCGCGCTCGCGATGGTGGTCTGCTACACGCTGTTCTACAACGCCACGGTGTTTTCGCTCTCGCATGGCGTGACGGCGCTGCATATCCCGCGTCCGACCTTCCTCGGCATGCTGTGCATCGCGGTGGTGTTCATGGGCATCGCCACGCCGATCTCGGCGGCGCTCTCCGACCGCTTTGGCCGCAAGCCCGTGCTGATCGTCGGCTGCATGCTGGCGATCCTCTCGGGCTTCACGATGCAGCCGCTGCTCGGTAGCGGCTCGCTGCCGCTCGTGCTGCTGTTCCTCGTGATCGAGCTGTTCCTGATGGGCGCCACGTTCGCGCCGATGGGCGCCCTGCTGCCCGAACTGTTCCCGACCAGCGTGCGCTACACGGGCGCGGGCGTCGCCTACAACCTGGGCGGCATTCTGGGTGCGTCGGTGGCGCCCTACATCGCGCAGGTGCTGGCGGCACACGGCGGTCTCTCGTGGGTGGGCGCGTATGTGTCGATCGCGGCCGGCGTGAGCCTCTTCGGCGTGCTCTGCATGCGCGAGACGCGCCATCAATCGCTGACCTGACACCTTCGCGTCAAAAGCAAAAAAGCGGAGTCCGCCAGGCGGACTCCGCTTTTTTTGTTCGCTATGGACGCGCGCGCGGCGTGGCTATACTCGATTGAACAAGGTCCGCGCACCTGCGCATGGGAGTCCGACGATGAGCCTGCATCTGAGCAATGCCGATGTCGTCCTGATGATCGCCCTCGCACTGGGCATCTCCCTTTTCCTCGCGCTACGACTGCGCACGACCACCTGGCGCGCCGTCGTGCTCGAAGCCCTGGTCGCCAACGCCGCGGCGGTCGCGGCGGTCGTCGCCGTCGAGATGCTGCTCGCGTGACGGTGAAGCATCGGCCGCGCCGCGTCCGGGAGAGCGTTCACCGTCAGTAGTAGCCGTGGTGGTAGCCGCCACCGCCGCCGTAGTAACCCGGCGCCGGTACCATGATGCACCCGGCCAGCGACACGGCAAGCAAGGCACCCGCAATCAGGGTAAGCGTCAATCGTTTCACTTCGTTCTCCCATCGAGTCAATGTCTGGTGTCCTGCCCTGCCGTGATTGGCGTAACGGGCTGCGGACGATTGAGATTGAACACGACGGCGACCCACCTATGCGTTGCAATTTGTAAGTAGCGGTGTGGCCCGTGTTACAGGCTGCGCGCGATTGCGCACTGGCGCGTGCGATCGGGGCCGCGAAGCGCACGCAACGGCGACACTTTTAACAACTTCGTAATCGACGATGACGAGTCGATGGCGCAGCGATGACCACGCCGTGACGCACGCGCCAATGAAAACGGCCCGCTCGTCTGCGTGAGACGACGCGGGCCGCACTGACATCGTGGGCGTTTATCAGGCCGCCGTCACGACCGGTCCTTTCGCTTCGTCGCCGCCATTGCGCGCGGGATAAACGCGATCGACAGCGTCGAGCGCCACCGCGACGTCCGGCACGTGATGGCCGTCGCCGATCGAGATCGAGCGATTGGGCGCACGCACACCGAGATGCTCGGCGTTGGTCGCGATAAAGATCATCACCGTAGGTTTGAGCAGCGCGTGGCCCAGATGCACGAAGCCCGTATCGGTGCCAACGACGAGCGCGCTGTCCTCGATGCGCTGCGCCACCTGCGTGACCGTCAGGCGCGGCAGGATGGTCGCGCCGGGCACGAGTGCGGCAATTTCCTTCGCCGTTGCATGCTCGGCGTCCGAGCCCCACGGCAATTCGATGCGCAGGCCGCGCTTGACGAGCTCATTGCACAGCTTGCCCCAGTGGGCGACCGGCCACTTCTTCTCTTCCTTCGACGTGGCGTGAAAGATCAGCGCGGTGGGCGCATCGGGCGCGGGCAACGCATTGCCGTCACGCGGAATGCGCATCTGGAAATCGGGCTGCGTATCGACGGTATAGCCGAGCGCCTCGCCCGTGCTGATGCGCATGCCGAGCCACGCATCGCACTTCGGACGCGGCCCGAAACGGCCGTTGTAGGCGAAGGCCGCACCTTGCTCGCCGAGATCCTGCGCGAGATAGCCGAAGCGCCGCTTGCCGCGCGCAATGAACGCGATGATGGCGCTCTTGTAGACACCGTGGATGTCGATGATGGCGTCGTAGCGTTCGGCGCGCAGTTCGGCGATCGAGTCCCAGATCGCCTTGAAATCGCTCCAGCGGCGCGCCTTCTTGAAGCGGCGCAGCGGCGCGCAGAGCACGCGGTCGATGCCCGCGTTCCAGTGCACGATCTCCGCGAAGGCCTCGTCCACGGCCCAATCGACCTTGACGCCGGGGAATTTGCGCTGGACGTCGGCGACGACGGGAAGGGCCTCGACGACGTCGCCGAGCGAGGTCACCTTGACTATCAAAACTCGTTTCATTGTGCTGCGGACCGTGAAGCCCGATTTCGATGATTGGCCGGCATTTTTCCCGAGATTCTAGCGGACCGGGACGCCGGCAAGCGGCGAAATCTGCGAACGTTTGCGCATTTCATCGGTCCCCGCTTCGTCGGGCGCATCAACCGGTGCGCTCGCGAGGCTTTCTGGCGCGAAAAAAAACCCGGCGGCACCTCAACATGTCGATCGCTCGAACCGTTGACGTGCGCCGGGCCTGGCGCGGCTTGCTGATCTACGCCAGCGAGCCCTGCACCAAAATCAATAAATCACGACGGGCGCGCTACGCACATACATGGGCCGCGCGGGCACAACGACGCAGCCGGCGAGCACGATGGCCAGCGCCGCCACGGCGAGCAGTTTTCTGCTCATGGTGTTTCTCCTTGCCGATGGAACCGATCGGAGGGCTTCAGAGGGTCTCAGAAGGCCTCAGCGAGCCTCAAGCGGCCCAGTGGCCCTGAACCCAACGCCAGTTCGGACCATGCGCGATCCAGTGGCCCGGCACCCAGTGATAGCCGACACGCTCGGCTTGCCAGTGGCCCGCGATCCACACGTACTGGCCGTGATCCCAGCGCCAGTGGCCCTTGTCCCAGACATAGCCGACGCGCGGCGCGGGCACGACTTCGATACGCTCGGTGGGCGGCGGTGCGCTCGGCTCGACGACGACGATTTCAGCGAAAGCCGGCGCCGCAACGGCGCACGTGCCCGCAGCGACGATCGCAGCCTTGGCGATGAGCAGGCGGATGGAGTTATTCATGTTGATCACCCTTCGAGTTGGACGCCATGAGTGGCGTTACCCGATCAATGCGCGAGCTCAGGTCTGCGCTGACAGCGGCCGTGTAACCACCGCGGGTGAAGTGAAACTGAATATTTCGGTAAGGTAAGGAATGGTGCCGCGGCGCCGTGCAAGACGCTCGCAGCAATATCGAGATGAGCGCGGCAAAAGGGTGCGCCGCGCTCGCCGCGTGGATCAGGCCTGCGGAATCTCGATCTTGACCTCGAGGACTTCGAGGTCGTCCTGACGCTCCAGGCTCACGCGAATATCTTCATCGGAGATCTTCACGTACTTCGAGATCACCGCGACGAGTTCGCGTTGCAGGGCCGGCAGGTAATCGGCGGGCGGATGACCGCCTGCGCGCTCGTGAGCGATGATGAGCTGCAGGCGTTCCTTCGCTACCGAGGCGGACTTCTTCTTTTCGCCGAGAAAAAACGAAAGAAACGACATGACGTGCGCCTCCCTTACTTGCTACCGAACAGGCGCTGCAGGAGCCCCGGCTTCTGGTAATCGGTGAAGCGAAGTGCCTTGTCTTCGCCGAGAAAGCGCGCCACGACGTCCTTGTAGGCTTCGGCGACGTCGGTGCCGTCCAGATGGACGGCGGGCAGGCCCTGGTTCGATGCGTGCAGCACCGCTTCCGATTCGGGAACCACGCCGATCAGATCGATGCGCAGGATTTCCGAGATATCCGCGAGCGAAAGCATTTCGCCTTCGTTCACGCGTTTCGGGCTATAGCGCGTGATGAGCAGGTGCTCCTTGATCGGGTCCTTGCCGTCGATGGCGCGCTTGGTCTTCGACGACAGCATGCCGAGGATGCGATCCGAGTCACGCACCGACGAGACTTCCGGATTCGTCACGATAAGCGCTTCGTCGGCGAAGTGCATCGCCAGCATCGCGCCGGATTCGATACCCGCCGGCGAGTCGCAGACGATGTATTCGAAGTCCATCTTGCGCAGATCCTCGATCACCTTCTCGACGCCTTCCTTCGTGAGCGCGTCTTTGTCGCGCGTCTGCGAGGCCGGCAGGATGAAGAGGTTCTCGCACTTCTTGTCCTTGATCAGCGCCTGGTTGAGGTTTGCCTCGCCCTGGATCACGTTGATCAGGTCGTACACGACGCGGCGCTCGCAACCCATGATGAGGTCGAGATTGCGCAGGCCGACGTCGAAGTCGATGACCGCGGTCTTGTGGCCACGCAACGCGAGGCCCGATGCGAAACTCGCGCTCGTGGTCGTTTTGCCGACGCCACCCTTGCCCGAAGTCACCACAATGATTTTTGCCATTCCCTTACCTTGCGTTCGTCAGTTTCCCAGTTTGGTCTCATCGCGTGCCGCTCGCACGAGCGCGTGTCGCCACGCGCAGGCGGCGACTCAGGTGAGCCTCAACGGTTCGATCAGCAGCTTTTCTTCGTCGAGCCGGATCTGCGCCGGCTTGCCGCGCACGTCCTCGGCCAGAGGAACTTCAGTGGTACGGTAGATGCCCGCAATCGAAATCAGTTCCGCTTCGAGACTCGTGCAGAAGATCCGTGCGTCGTGGTTGCCGTGCACGCCCGCGAGCGCGCGGCCGCGCAGCGGCGCGTAAATATGGATGTTGCCTTCGGCGATCACTTCCGCGCCATTCGACACCATGCCGAGCACCACCAGGTCACCCTTCGCGTAGACGCGCTGGCCGGAGCGCAGCGGACGATCGACGACGAGCGTCGCCGCGCGCGGCGCGCTGCGGGCATCGAGTGCGTCAGCGTCGCCGTTGGCGTCCGCGCTGGCATCGACGACCACGTCCTGCGTGGCATCCTGGGGGAAGAGTTCGGGTTGTGCGGCGGTGGACGCGTCGGCTTTAGCGGCGTGTGCGACAGCCTCTTCGGCTTCGGCACGGCCGCCGCTCACGCGCTTGTCGCGCGCTTCGAGGAACGGCAGGCCCGCTTGCGCGGCCCAGCCATGCTGAGCGGCCTGCGCGACCACGCCCACGGGGCGCATGCGCACGCTCTCCAGCAGGCGCGCGATGTCGCCCAGCGCGACTTGCTCACCGTCGGCGAGACGGCGCAGGTCGATGGCCACCGTGTCGTTGGCGAAGAATTCCGGCGTCGCCTCGAAGCGCCGCGTGAGTTCGGCGCGCATCGCATCGAGTTCAGTCGTCTTGACCACGAATAGCAGCGTATCGACTGAACCGCTCTTCAGTTCAAAATATGGCGATTTCTTGGGCGACATGGCGATCGGCGAAAAATTTTGCGTATTTTACAGGCGTCGACGCGCACGGCCATTATTTTTAATGGCTCTAGATGCTGCAGCGAAGGCAATGATGACAGAACGACGCGGGAACCGCTAAGGGAAGCCGCCGCATGACGCGCGGCGCGCGCGTCAGGGCGGAAAAAACCGGCGACCAGCCATGCAAGCGCTGCGCGCTTACTGTGCGGACGCACGCTGCGCCGCGCCGACCACCTCACGCATGAGCAGCGTTTCCCATTGTTCGGGCGTCTGCGTGCTGCGCGCGTGGTCGCCCGTGGCGACGAAACCGAGACGCTCGTAGAAACGCATCGCGGTGGTATTGCTATCGGTCACCCACGCATAGACGTGAGTGGCCCCTTCGCTCGCGAGCCAGTCGATGGCCGCATTGACGAGCAGCTCGCCGCCGCGCAGATGCCGCACCGCCGGCGCCACCCACAACGCGAACACGAACGCCCGACGCGCGGGCGCGCTCTCGAAGTTCGCACCGATCAGGCCGGCCGGATGGCCTTCCGTGTAGAGGATGAACGAAGTGGCGCTATGCGAATCAGCATGACGGGCGGCCGCGGCGTCGAAGACGGCTGCATCGGCAGACAAGGCGTCTTCGAGCGAGTCGCCGAACGCGTAAGGTGCGTCGCGCAGCGAAGCGGTTCGAAGCTCGCGGAGCACGGCACCCTGATCGGCATCGATACGGCGAACGGTCAGTGACGGACTCATGCAGTCGTAAACCCCAATAAAGCACTAACGCGTAGCTTTAACCGAACTGGCCAGAGAGTCAAATCCTTATTTGACAAAAAAGTTCCGTGCACGCCGCGCGCGCAGGACTTGACAGACTGGCCGATGCCCCGCACAAGGCGCTGTGCCGGGGCGCTCAGAGCCCTCACGGAGCTTCGTACGCGCCCGTGCCGTCCGGCCAGGGCGTAAGCAATTCATAACCGTCTTCGGTGACGGCCACCATGTGTTCCCACTGCGCAGAGAGCGAACGGTCCTTCGTGACGACGGTCCAGCCGTCGCGTTGCACCGCCGTGCCCGCACGGCCCGCGTTCACCATCGGCTCGATCGTGAAGACCATGCCCGGCTTCAGACGCACGCCCTGCCCCGGCTGACCGTAGTGCAGCACCTGCGGCTCCTCGTGATAGACCTTGCCGATGCCATGCCCGCAGTACTCGCGCACGATCGAGAAACCCTCGGCCTGGGCGCGCTTCTGGATCGCATGCCCCACGTCGCCGAGCGTCGCGCCCGGCTTCACCTCACGAATGCCCGCGAGCATCGCCTCGTAGGTCGTGTCGATCAACTGGCGACCGACCGGGCTCGGCGTGCCCACGGTGTACATGCGGCTCGTGTCCCCGAAATAGCCGTCCTTGATCACGGCCACGTCGATGTTGATGATGTCGCCGTCCTTGAGCACCTCGTTGCGGCTCGGAATGCCGTGGCAGACCACCGAATTGACCGACGTGCAGATCGTCTTCGGGAAGCCGAGATAGCCGACATTGGCGGGCACCGCTTTCAGCGTATTGACGATGTAGTCGTTGCAGATTGCGTCGAGATCGTCGGTGGAGACGCCGGGCTTGACATGTTCGCCGATCATGGCGAGCACGTCGGCGGCAAGCCGCCCGGAAATGCGCAGACGCGCGATGTCGTCGGCGGATTTGTAGGTGATAGCCATCTGAGAACCAAAGTGGGCGCGACGGCGCACGAAGCGCCTCGCCGCGAATTCATGGGAGCGCCGCTCGAAGGCGCCATTGTACCGGGACGCTCGCGCCGGCCGGACCGCCATTATTCGGATACGTCCGATTGTCCAGGCGCAAGCCTCCAACAAGAATGGGAAATATCTTACAACGACGTGCGCAGAACGCCAGATCATGACCCAATCGCCCCTCTCCCCCAGCGCCTCAGCCGATAACGATGCCCGCGCGAACACGCCGCTGAACGTCCTCATCGCGCTGCCCACCTACGACAACTCGGTGCACTTCGACTTCGCGATGGCGCTGGCCAACCTGATGACGACCTTCAAGGAACGCGGCATCGGCTTCGAGTACATCCATACGGCGTCGTCGCACATCATCCGCGCCCGCAACTTCTTTGCGAACTATTTCCTGAGCCATCCGCAGTTCACCCATCTGCTATTTCTCGATACGGATATGGACTTCTCGCGCGAAGCCATTCCGCGCTTGCTGGCCGGCAACCGGCCGGTCGCGGGCATCGCCTGCCCGTACCGCTTCTTCGACACGGAAAAGAAAATCACGAGCGAGGACGCGGGCCTCACGCTGCGCGAGTGGCAGGAAAAGACGGTGGACTACAACACGGCAATCCGCGCCGATGCGAACGGCAACAGCAGCGTCGCCGATGGCTGGGTCGAGGTGAACCACATCGGCACCGGCATCTTCCTCGTGCGTCGCGACGCCATGGAGGCGATGGCGCCGCTCACGCAGCTGTATCGACCACCCGCTCAGTACGCGTCGTATCTGCCCGATGGGCGCTTCTACGCGTTCTTCGATACGGTCGGCGAAAAAGGCGTGTATCTCTCGGAGGATCTGTCGTTCTGCCAGCGCGCGCGCGCAGCCGGTATGCCGGTGTGGGCGCTGATCGACGAGAAGATCGTTCATCACGGCGCTTCGGCGATTTCGGGGACGTTCATGCGCTCGCTGGAGCGGCGTGGGCATGTGCCGGGCGGTAGCGGACGCTGAGCGGCACATCGCGCGAACCGGAGCGTCTCCGGTTCTGCCTCGCTGGCGCATGAGCAATTGCAGAAACCCACGCCGCAAAGCAAAAACCCCGCAAGCCTTTCGACTTACGGGGTTTTCTAAATTTGGCGGAGAGGGTGGGATTCGAACCCACGGTACGGGGTTACCGTACGCCTGATTTCGAGTCAGGTACATTCGACCACTCTGCCACCTCTCCGGGGTACTGCTTTTTTACTGCTTCTCAGGTCTTGGTCGGCGACCAGAGAAGCGAAGATTATAGAACATATTTTGAGTCTTGCAAGCCCTTTTTCGAAAAATTTTTCGAGGGCCTGCAAAAAACTCGCTTAGCCGCCCACCGACAGTCGCGCGACGCCATTCATATACGGGCGCAGCGCCTCGGGCACCGTCACCGAGCCGTCCGCTTCCTGATAGTTCTCCAGCACGGCAACCAGCGTGCGGCCCACGGCCAGACCCGAGCCGTTGAGCGTGTGCACGAGTTCCGGCTTGCCCTGCGCATTGCGGAAGCGAGCCTGCATGCGGCGCGCCTGGAACGCTTCCGTGTTCGAGCAGCTGGAAATTTCGCGATAGGTGTTCTGCGCCGGCAGCCAGACTTCAAGGTCGTAAGTCTTGGTGGCCGAGAAACCCATATCGCCCGTGCACAGCGACACCACGCGGTACGGCAGGCCGAGCTTCTGCAGGATGGTCTCGGCATGCACGACCATCTCTTCGAGCGCGTTATACGACGTGTCCGGCGCGACGATCTGCACCATCTCGACCTTGTCGAACTGGTGCTGACGGATCATGCCGCGCGTGTCGCGGCCATACGAGCCCGCTTCCGAGCGGAAGCACGGCGAATGCGCCGTGAGCTTGATCGGCAGCGCATTGCCTTCGACGATGCTCTCGCGCACCGTGTTCGTCAGCGAAATTTCCGAAGTCGAAATCAGGTACTGCGTGATCGTGTTCTCGCCGCCGCCCTTCTCCACGCGGAACATGTCCTCGGCGAACTTGGGCAACTGGCCCGTGCCGTAGAGGATTTCCGGGTTCACGATGTACGGCGTGTAGGTTTCCGTGTAGCCGTGATGCAGCGTGTGCGTGTCGATCATGAACTGCGCGAGCGCGCGGTGCAGGCGCGCGATCTGGCCGCGCAGCATCGTGAAGCGCGCGCCCGAGAGCTTCGCGCCCGTTTCGAAGTCCAGACCCAGCGGCGTGCCGACATCGACGTGATCCTTCACCTCGAATTCGAACGCGCGCGGCGCGCCCCAGCGGCGCACTTCCACGTTGCCGCTTTCGTCGCGGCCCTGCGGCACGCTTTCGTGCGGCAGGTTCGGCACGCCGAGCAGCAGATCCGAGAGCTTCGTCTGGATCTCGTCGAGCTTGGCGGCCGACGCCTTCATTTCGTCGCCGATGCCGCCAACTTCGGCCATGACCGCCGAGGTGTCCTCGCCGCGGCCCTTCATCGCGCCGATCTGCTTCGACAGGCTGTTGCGGCGTGCCTGGAGTTCTTCGGTGCGGGTCTGGATGTCACGGCGTTCCGCTTCGAGCGCGGAGAAAGCCGCGACGTCGAGGGTGTAGCCGCGGTCGGCGAGGCGCTTGGCGACGCCGTCGAGGTCTTTGCGCAGCAGCTGGATGTCGAGCATGGGATTGTGAGACGCAGTTTCGTTGTATGAAGTGTCGATTTTAGCGCACCGGCGCGGGCGATCCGCGCGCCGTGAGCGACAGCAAGCCTGGGCGTTCGTCAGCCCTTGCGCTTGCGTTCGCGAATTTCGTCACGATGGTCTTCGCGCCATTGCGCGTCGAGCTCGCCCAGACGCGCGAGCTTCTCGCCGATCTTGCCTTCGAGCCCGCGCGGCGTGGGGCGATACCAGTTCGGCTCGCGCATGCCATCGGGAATATAGGTCTCGCCGGCCGCATAGGCGTCGGGCTCGTCATGCGCATAGCGGTACTCGTGGCCGTAGCCCAGCTCTTTCATGAGCTTGGTGGGCGCGTTGCGCAGATGGATAGGCACCGCGCGCGACTGGTCCTTGCTCACGAAGCGGCGCGCTTCGTTGTAGGCGTTATAGCCGGCGTTCGACTTGGGCGCCACGGCGAGGTAGATCACGGCCTGCGCGAGCGCGAGTTCGCCTTCGGGCGAGCCCAGCCGCTCATAGGTTTCCGAGGCGTCGAGCGTAATGCGCGCCGCGCGCGGATCGGCGAGCCCGATGTCCTCCCACGCCATGCGCACGATGCGCCGCGCGAGATAACGCGGGTCAGCGCCGCCGTCGAGCATGCGGCAGAACCAGTAAAGCGCGCCATCCGGGTTGCTGCCGCGCACCGATTTATGCAGTGCGCTGATCTGGTCGTAGAACGCGTCGCCGCCCTTGTCGAAACGGCGCAGGTTCTCGGCGAGCGCGCTGCCGAGCAGTTCGCCGTCGATCTCGCTCTTCTTCTGCTGGGCCGCAGCGCGCGCGACGATCTCCAGATTGTTGAGCAGCTTGCGGCCGTCGCCGTCGGCGGAACCGATCAGCGCGTGCTTCGCTTCATCCGTGAACGTGAGGCCGCCGAGTTCCGCCGCCGCGCGCGCGAGCAGTTCGCCCTGCTCCTCTTCATCGAGACTGCGCAGCACGTAGACCGCCGCGCGCGAGAGCAACGCGCTGTTCACCTCGAACGACGGATTCTCCGTGGTCGCGCCGATGAACACGAACAGGCCCGACTCCACGTGCGGCAGGAAGGCGTCCTGCTGGCTCTTGTTGAAGCGATGGACCTCGTCGACGAACACGAGCGTCTGCTTGCCGTGCGCGCGATGCACCTGGGCCTGTTCGACGGCCTCGCGGATGTCCTTCACGCCCGAGAGCACCGCCGAGAGCGCGATGAACTCGGCGTGAAACGCATCGGCCATCAGGCGCGCGAGCGTGGTCTTGCCGACGCCTGGCGGCCCCCAGAGGATCATCGAATGCGCTTCGCCTGACTCGAAGGCCACGCGCAGCGGCTTGTTGGGCCCGAGCAGATGCTTCTGGCCGATGACTTCGTCGATGGTGCGCGGTCGCAGCCGTTCCGCGAGCGGAACGTTGGCACGGGTTTCTTCAAACATGTCGTTTTCGCGATAATGTCGGCTTTTCCGGCGGGCGCGGTTCGGTGAGTGCGCGAATACTGTTCGCGCCCCTGAAAACGGCCAGCCGCGCCGAGGGCAGTCGTGCATTATGACAGTCCGCGCACTTGCACGAGGCGCGCTGCCCGCGCGAATCTTGCACGATTCCTGCGCAAACCCTACGCACACCATACAAATTCAATACAGACGCTACAGAGGAACGCTCTTTTCATGACTCAAAACACGCAAGCCGACTCGAACGCCGGCTCGGCCTACGCTCCCAATGTGCCGGTGCCCGACGCGCGCCGCCAGTTCCGCACCGGCGACGCCTTCGCGCTCTGGTTCTCACTCGGCATCGGCCTGCTGGTCGCCCAGGCGGGCGCCCTGCTCGTGCCGGGCCTGTCGCTGCCGCACGCGCTGCTCGCCATCGCCATCGGCAGCGTGATCGGCGTCGTGCTGCTCTCGCTCGCGGGCGTGATCGGCACCGACACCGGCCTCGCCGCGATGTCCTCGCTGCGCCCGACGCTCGGCATCCGCGGCGCGTCGGTGCCGGCCGTCATCAACATGGTGCAACTCGTGGGCTGGGGCTCGTTCGAGATCATCGTGATGCGCGATTCCGCCGATGCGCTCGCCAAGCAGGCCTTCGGATGGTCGATGCCGCTCGTCTGGACCGTGATCTTCGGCTTCCTGGCGACGCTGCTGGCCGTGAGCGGCCCGCTCTCGTTCGTGCGCCGCTTCCTGCGCACGTGGGGCATCTGGCTGCTGCTTGCGGGCGCGGCGTGGCTCACGTGGAGCCTGCTGGCCCAGCACGATATCGGCGCGCTGATGAAGCGCCCCGGCACCGGCGACATGCCCTTCGGCAGCGCCATCGACCTCGTGGTGGCGATGCCGCTCTCGTGGCTGCCGCTGATCGCCGACTACACGCGCTTCGGCCGCAAGGCGGGCGAAACCTTCCGTGGCACGCTGTTCGGCTATGGCATCGCGAACCTGTGGTTCTACGCGCTCGGCGCGATCTACGGTCTGGCGGCGGGTGGCGGCGACGCCCTCCTCACCACGGCGCTCGCCCAGGCGGGCGGCGGCTTCGCGCTGCTGCTGGTGCTGATCGACGAAATCGACAATGCCTTCGCCGATATCCACTCGGCCGCGGTGTCCACCGGCACGGTCTGGACGCGCGCGGGCGTGCCGTTCCTCTCGGCCGCGTTCGGCGCGATCTGCACGCTGATCGGCCTCGTGGTGCCGATGGCGAAGTACGAGAACTTCCTGCTCTTCATCGGCTCGGTGTTCGCGCCGCTGTTTGGCGTGGTGCTTGCGGATCACTTCATCGTGCGCCGCCGCCGTATCGACACCCAGGCGCTCGCCGATCTGAACGGCGCCTATGGATATTCGGGCGGCTGGCACGTGAGCGCGTTCGTCGCGTGGGCGGTCGGCTTCGGCGCGTATCAGGCGCTCAACCAGTGGCTGCCGAATCTCGGCGCGACGCTGCCGTCGCTCGTGATCGGCGCGCTGTGCTATCTCGCGCTCGCGGGACGTCGTCGCGCGGCTTACGCGTAACGCGTAGCTCTTGCGTGCAGTCGTTGCGCACGCAATAAAAAACGCCACGCTTCACAGCGTGGCGTTTTTACTTTCAGCCCTGCAAAAACAGCTTATTCGCAGTGGCCGCAGCCGCCGTGCGAATGATCGTGAGCATGCGCATGGCCGTGATCGTCGGCCGGCAGATGCTGCGCAGCCTGTGCGCTGATGCCCAGACGTTGCAGCAGCTTGCGGTCGGCTTCAGCTTGCGGGTTGCTCGTCGTCAGCAGTTGATCGCCGTAGAAAATCGAGTTCGCACCGGCCATGAAGCACAGCGCCTGGAGCGCGTCGTCCATCTGCTCGCGGCCTGCCGACAGACGCACCATCGCCTTGGGCATCGTGATGCGCGCAACCGCGATCGTGCGCACGAATTCGAACGGATCGATCGGTTCAGTGCCTTCGAGCGGCGTGCCCGTGACCTGCACCAGATTGTTGATGGGCACCGACTCCGGATACGGCTCCATGTTCGCAAGCTGAGCGATCAGGCCCGCGCGTTCGCGGCGCGACTCGCCCATGCCGACGATGCCGCCGCAGCACACGTTGATGCCCGCGTCGCGCACGCGGTCGAGCGTCTCCAGACGGTCCTCGTAAGTGCGCGTCGTGATGATCTTGCCGTAGTACTCCGGCGACGTATCGAGATTGTGGTTGTAGTAGTCGAGACCCGCATCGGCGAGTTCCTTCGCCTGGTGATCCTCGAGCATGCCGAGCGTCACGCAGGTTTCCAGACCCATCGCCTTCACGCCGCGAATCATGTCCTTGATCGGCTCGAGGTGACGATCCTTCGGATTGCGCCACGCGGCGCCCATGCAAAAGCGCGTCGCGCCGTTGGACTTGGCGGCGCGTGCTGCATCAAGCACGGCGTCGACAGCCATCAGCTTGCCGGCTTCGAGTTCGGTTTCGTAGTGCGACGACTGCGGGCAGTACGCGCAATCTTCCTCGCAGCCGCCGGTCTTGATCGACAGCAGCGTGGAAAGCTGCACGGCGTTGGCGTCGAAATGCTCGCGGTGCACCTGCTGGGCGCGGAACATCAGGTCGTTGAACGGCAGCTCGTAGAGCGCGGCGACGTCGGCGACTTTCCAGCGTGCTGCCGCTTCGGCGGCGGCCTGGGCGCTCGGCGCGGTGGCCTTCAGCGAGGTGAGGTCGATGTGGGTTTGCGTCATGGTGTCGAAGTCCTTCGTGACGTTTGACTGTGTAATTGTGCTTTAGCGCGCCGCCACTGCAATCAGGCGTGCGAGCAACGTATCGATATTCAGATGCTGGGCCGCATCGTCGGCGCTCGCGCCGCGCATATGCGGCACGACGCCGAGCAGCGGCGCGTCGAATTGCGCGGCAAGATGCGTGCGCAAGGTGTCGATGTTTTCTTCGGGGAACGTCATGTTCGGGTCGATGCGGTTCGCGACCCAGCCCGCGATCTTGAGACCCCGTGCGGCAATCGCTTCGGCGGTCAGCAGCGCATGGCTGATGCAGCCAAGGCGCATGCCGACCACGAGCACGACCGGCAAGCCGAGCGCAACGGCCAGATCGGCCGTGTCCTCGCTCGGCGTGAGCGGCACGCGAAACCCGCCTACGCCTTCCACGACCACCGCGTCGGCGCGCTCGCAGGCGGCGCGATGGCAATCGACGATGCGCGCCATGTCGAGCGTCACGCCTT
Source organism: Paraburkholderia sp. J67 (assembly GCF_905220265.1). Classification (NCBI taxonomy): domain Bacteria; kingdom Pseudomonadati; phylum Pseudomonadota; class Betaproteobacteria; order Burkholderiales; family Burkholderiaceae; genus Paraburkholderia; species Paraburkholderia sp. J67. Next base: position 78,660 of record NZ_CAJMZK010000018.1, on the reverse strand, counting down.
CCAGCGCAGCGGCGATGTGCGGCGCGGCCGGCTCCTTGAGCAGAAAGGGCGTGCGCATCTCGGGCGGCAACAGCACGCTCGCGGCGGCGTCGAGCTGATCGGCGTCTTCGTTGTGCCACACGCCGTCGCGCTCATACGCGCCTGCGGCGATGGGTTTAAGCGCCGCCGCGCGCAGACCTGCGTGCGTGAGGCCGCGCAGCAGCGCCGCGCTCACGAAGGTCTTGCCGATCTCCGTGTCGGTGCCGGTGACGAAGAAAGAAACTTGAGCCTGGCTCATCGCGCGCCCTCCTGGGTGGCCTGGCTCGCGCGTTGCAGCGAGGCGTTCAAACGGTCGAGATCGGCGTCCGAGTGCGCCGCCGAGAGCGAAATGCGCAGCCGCGACGTGCCTGCGGGCACGGTCGGCGGCCGGATCGCGGGCACCCACAAGCCGTCGTGTTCGAGCGTGGCCTGCAAGGCGAGCGTCGCATCGTTCGAGCCGATCACGAGCGGCTGCACCGCCGTGGCCGAATCGACCGGCATCCAGCAGGTTTCCTTGAGCATCGAACGCGTGCGGCCGATCAGGTGATTCAGATGTGCGCGCCGCGCGTCGCCCTCTTCGCCCGCGATCAGGCGCAGGCTCGCAGACACCGCATGCGCGACCGCCGGCGACGAAGCCGTCGTGAAGATATACGGGCGCGCGCGCTGCACGAGCCATTCGATCACGGTAGCGTGGCCGCAAACGAACGCGCCCGAGACACCCGCAGCCTTGCCGAGCGTGCCGACCATCACGAGATACGGCGAACGCAGCGCGGCTTCGGCAATCGCGCCCCGCCCTTGCGGGCCGAGCACGCCCAGACCATGTGCATCGTCCACGACGAGCCACGCGCCGTGCTGCTCGGCGAGTTCGACGAGGCGCGCGAGCGGCGCGACATCGCCGTCCATGCTGAACACGGTGTCGCTCACGATCAGCTTCGCGCCGGCCTCGGAAGCGTCGAGCATCGCGCTCAACGCGTCCATATCGGCATGCGGATAGATCTGGATGTCGGCGCGCGAAAGACGCGCGCCATCGATCAGCGAAGCGTGATTGAGCGAATCGGAGAAGATCGTCGTGTCGCGGCCCGCGAGCGCGGTGAGCACGGCGAGATTCGCCATATAGCCGGTGCTGAAATACAGGGCGCGCGGCGCGTCGACGAAACCACCCGCGAATGCGGCAAGATCGTCTTCGAGTTGCGCGTGCGCGCGCGAATGGCCGCCCAGCAGATGCGAACCGCCGCTGCCCGCGCCATAGCGCTGTGCGCCTTCGGCCAGTGCCGCGACGAGTTGCGGATGGGCCGCAAGCCCAAGGTAATCATTGCTCGCGAAGCCAATCGTCTCGCGACCGTCCACAGTCATGTGCGCATCGCATGGCGTATCGATGGTGCGACGGCGGCGGCGCAGGCCGTGGGCGTCGAGTTCGCGCAGGCTCTGTTCGAGCGTGTCCAGCAATTGCATCAGAGGTTCTCCGCGACGGTGGCGTCGAATGTCTCGCGCGTGCGCGTCGCGAGGAGCGCCTGCGTTTCGGTGTCCAGAATATATGGCGGCATCACGTAGACCGTGGTGCCGATCGGGCGCAGCAGCAGTTCGCGCTGCAACGCGTTCTCGAAGAAACGGCGCGAGAACGTGCGGGCGCGTTCGGCATCGTCGAGGGCCACGTCGAACGCGAGGATCGTGCCGCACTGGCGCAGGTTGCGCACGAGCGGATGCGCTTCGAGCGGCGTGAAGGCCTCGCGCAGTTGCGCGGACTTGCGCGCGTTCGACGCCAGCACGCCGTCGCGCGCGAACAGGTCGAGCGTCGCGAGCGCCGCGCGGCACGCGAGCGGGTTGCCCGTGTACGAGTGCGAGTGCAGGAAGCCGCGCGTGGTGTCGTCGTCGTAGAACGCCGCGTAGATCTCGTCGCGCGAGAGCACGATCGAGAGCGGCAGATAGCCGCCACTGATGCCCTTCGAGAGCGTGAGCAGATCGGGCCAGATGCCCGCTTGCTCGCAGGCGAAGAAGGTGCCGGTACGACCGCAACCCACGGCGATTTCATCGGCGATCAGGTGCACCCGGTACTGGTCGCACAGCGCGCGCAGCCCGCGCAGATAGGACGGGTCGTGCATCGCCATGCCGGCGGCGCACTGCACCAGCGGCTCGACGATCAGCGCGGCGATACGACCTTCGCGCTCCGCGAAGACTCGTTCCACGTCGGCAAGCGCGCGGCGCGCCACGTCGGCGGCGCTCTCGCCTTCGCGTGCCGTGCGCGCGTCGGGCGAGCTCACCACGTGCGCGTGCGTGAGCAGCGGGTCGTAAGCATCCCTGAAGAGCTTCACATCTGTCACGCCGAGCGCGCCGATCGTCTCGCCGTGATAGCTGTTGGCCAGACACACGAATTCGCGCTTATCGCTCGCGCCCTGATTGCGCCACGCGTGGAAGCTCATCTTCAGCGCGATCTCGACCGCCGATGCGCCGTCCGAAGCGAAGAACGCATGGCCGAGCACATTGTCCGTGAGCGCGGCGAGGTGTTCGGCCAGCTCGACGGCGGGCTCGTGCGTGCAGCCCGCGAGCATCACGTGCTCGAGCGTGTCGAGCTGCGCCTTGAGCGCCGCGTTGATGGCCGGATTGGCGTGGCCGAACAGATTCACCCACCACGAGCTGATGGCGTCGAGATAGCGCCGGCCTTCGTGGTCGTAGAGCCACGGGCCTTCGCCACGCGAGACGGCGACGAGCGGCAGGCGCTCGTGGTGTTTCATCTGGGTGCAAGGGTGCCAGACGGCGCGCAGGCTGCGCGCGATCCAGGCATCGTTGCCAAGGTTGGTTTGCGAGTTCTTCTTTTGCGAGTCCACTTACGGCTCCCGATACGACAGCGCAGGCGAGATTAGCGCGTTCGATCGCGCAATGCACTACCCCCCAAAGGGCCTTCCGAAGCCCGCCGCTGCGGGGTTCGGCGCGGTTCGGCCCAGCTACGCACACTTCGTTTGCAAAGCCCAGAAATGACCGTAGATGACGACGACAAAGTGACACGCGCTTGTGCAAAAAAATATGCGCGTGCAGAGGCGAATGGCGCGTTCGCAGGACGCGAGGCGCGCGTTATTTGGGGATACATCGCGAAGCAACCGGAGAAGCGGGCAAATCACAGACGAAACAAAAAGGCGCCGAGCGGAGAACCGCATGGCGCCTTCGGGTCTGGCGTAAAAGATTTTGCGGCGCGAAGACGCGCCGGATGTGTGACTTAGCGGCTGGCGAGCGCGTGGGACGTATCGGCGGCGTTGGCTGCGTTGCTGTCCGCCACGGCGTGACCTTCGTCGGCGTGATCGTTCTGCGCGGTCGTGGCGTTCTCGTTCGCCCACACGACGTTGCTGTTCACCGCGTAGAGGCGGCACGGGTCCGAGCTGTGCTGCTGGCAATTCGCGATGGCAACGGCCATCGGATTGTCGCCGCCTTCGGCCCACGACCAGGCGCCCGAATCGGACACCGCGAATGCGCGGCTCGGATACTGCTTGAGGAAGTTGCGATAGCCGTCGCGGCCTGCCTGATCGAGGAACGGCACAGCGCCCACCGAGTCGATCGAGGCATAACCGCTCGAGTGCGGAGCCGGCGGCGTTTCCACGCGATACTGCACCGACGTGGGCATGCCCTGGTTGGCGAGGAAGGCTTCGACCGTCGGCCACCAGATCTGCACGCCGTCGCGGTCGCCCACCAGACGGTGCGCGTCGTTCTTGTAGGCGCCGAAATCGACGAGCTTCGCAAGCGCGCCGCTCTGCGCTTCACCTGCCTGGGCAGTGCGGAAGGCCGCGAACATCTTCGTGACGAGATCGGGCGTCCACACCGAATCGTTGTCGCCGTAGAGCCAGAGCGAGGCCACATGAGCCTTGCCGCCGTAGTCGCCGAACGCCTGGGTCAGGTTGTCCTGCCAGCCCGTGCAGGCGTCCTGACGCAGACCGCCCGAGAAGTTGATGAGCGCGCGCACGCCGTGCGCCGCTTCTGTGCCGTAGGCCATCGTCGCAAGGCCACCGTGCGAGGTGCCGGCGACGGCGATATGGTTCGCATCCACGTAGGACTGCTTCGACATGTAGTCGACCGTCGTGGCCACATCTGCGGCCTGGCCCATGCCGTTGCTCGCCACGTCGCAGCCGTCCTGCTCGTAGGTGCCGCCCGAGCCCGCGAAGCCGCGGCGGTTCGGCGCGACCACCACGTAGCCGCGGCGCACGAATTCGCGCGCGAACGACATCGGGTCGCTGCGCGGTTGCATGCGCGGGTCGCCGGGAATCTTGCCGTGGTTGAACACCACCATCGGGAACGGGCCTGGGCCGTCGGGGCGGTACACCGTGGTTTCGAGCGTGACGTCGGACTCGCCCGGCACGGGAATCTGGATGATCTGGGCATTCATCCCGGCATGCACGACGGGCAGATAGGCGTCGTCGAGCGAAATGCGCGGCACGTGCGCGCTGCCGAGGGGGCCGGATGCATTGGAGACGGTCGATGCGAGCGACGTCGTATTCGCGTGCGCAGCCGTCACCAGATTCGAAACCTGGTTCGTGACTTGAGCGCCCGGCACGGTTGCCGGATCAGAGAGGGAGGCTGCGTGAGCAACCGACAGCACACATGCCGTGCCGGCTACCGTCAATCCCGTAAGAAGCTTCCTGAACGCCATGCGCTACACCCGCCTGCGAAAATCCTGCTGTGAATCTGACTACCGAGCAACAACCCCTACCCGCTACGGGCACAACAGGACACTGGCGCGCCTGGCTCGAGAGCCCGGCGTGGCGTTGACCCGTTGCAGGGAAGTAAAACCGATCGGAACACCTGAGCGGCGCCTTTCTGTCATCGATCAGACTCGCCGCCAGCACCCGCTTCGAAGTCGCCACGAAAATGTTTTTCAACATGTGCTTACGTGGCGAAACGGGCACCGTGATTACATCCTCGCACGACAAATAATTGTTGTGCAATTAAGGGGTAACCCGGCATAACGCGTGCCAACGGCGCGCAGGCCTTGAAGCACGGCGCATTGGCGGATTTCGAGGTAATGGGGAGTAACGAAACAGGAAAATAATTGCGGATGCGCGGTGTCGCGCGACGCCCACGTCCCCATTTTTTGCACGTAAACACGTGTTTGCAAGAGCGCGTTTTTGCGTGTTTTAACGGGGACGCAGGCGTGAATTTGATGTCGACGCGCGCGCCTCAGCCTTCGAGCATGTCGCCGTCGACGTAGCGCCAGCGGCCATCGTCGCCACGCGTAAAGCGGCTCAGTTCGTGCAGCCGATGAGCGCGCCCGCCGCTCTTGTATCGTGCGACGAATTCGACGCGCGCATGCGTCTCGTCGAGCGGTTCGTGACGCTTCACCGCGAGCCCCAGCCAGCGCGGCGCGCCCGGCTCATTGGGGTCGACGTCAAGATCGGCGGGACAGGTCTCAGCCGCCCACGTGGCGCGCAGATACGCGACGTCGCCGAGCACATAAGCCGTGTAGCGCGAGCGCATGAGTTCGAGCGCCGTGGCGGGCAGCGCGGCGCCGTCGATAAAGCGGCCGCAGCAGTCGGCGTAACGCGGGGGCTTCGCCGTCGATTTCAGATTGGGCGCAGCGCCGCCGCAGGGGCATTCGACGGGGCGCGTGGATTCGGCGGTCATGGAAAAAGCGATTCCTTCGACAAAACAAATAAACAGGGCCGCCTGCGCGAGCGTGGCGGCCCTGGGCGATGAATGCGGCGCTTACCAGTCGAGCTCGGTGCCGTCGTACTGGAAGAAACGGCCGTTGAAAACGTCGCGTGCGGCAGCCGCCTCGGCCAGCACTTCGCGCATGCCGGCCACGCTCGCGGCCGCGTCGATGGCCGCGTGCGCGCCGCCCATGTCGGTGCGCACCCAGCCCGGATGCAGCGCGACGCAGGTTGCGCGACGCGTCTGCAACGAGGTGATCTTGAGCACGTCGTTCACGGCTGCCTTGCTCGCGCGATAGAGCCAGCCGGTCGTACCCGTGGTCTGCGTGATGCTGCCCATGCGACTTGACAGTACGCCGAGCACGCCATGCGCGGCATCGACGAGCGGCAGCAGGATCGGGATGAGTTGCATCGGGCCGCGCACATTGGTGTTCATCACGTATTCGAAGTCTTCGGCCGTGATGGCTTCGACGCCCTCGGTGCGCGGGCCATACACGCCCGAGACGATGAGCGCCACGTCGAGCCGCTCGCCGTCGAGCTTCGCGCCGAGCGTGGCGATCTCCTCTGGCCGCGCAATATCGAGCGGATAAGTCTGTGCGCCGAGCGCACGCAGCTCCGCAAGCGAGGCTTCCGAACGGGCCGTGGCCAGCACGCGCCAGCCGGCCTTCACATACTGGCGCGCGAACTCCATACCGAGGCCGCGCGACGCACCCACGATCAACGCTGTCTTCATGTTGCACCTTTCTCGTCTGCCGCGGCCTTCACTTTGCGCCGCGTACGGGGTCTTGCCGGACGCCGCCTCCCTGCGGCGCCCGTCATGCAAGAGCCTACAGGAGTTCGACGCCCATTGCCGTCGCCTCGCCCCCGCCGATACACAGGCTCGCCACGCCACGCTTGCCGCCGCGTGCGCGCAGCGCGCCGATCAGCGTGACGAGAATGCGTGCCCCCGATGCGCCGATCGGATGCCCCAGCGCGCACGCGCCGCCGTTCACGTTGACCTTCTCGTGCGGCAGGTCGTGCGCCTTCATGGCCGCCATCGTCACGACGGCGAAGGCTTCGTTGATCTCGTAGAGATCGACGTCTTCCGCCTTCCAGCCGGTCTTTTCGAACAGCTTGGCGATCGCGCCCACCGGCGCTGTCGTGAACTTCGCGGGCTCCTGCGCGAAGGTCGTATGGCCCGTTACGCGCGCGATCGGCTGGATGCCCAGGCGCTTCGCCGTCGATTCGCGCATCATCACGAGCGCCGCCGCGCCGTCCGAGATCGACGACGAGTTCGCCGCCGTCACCGTGCCAGTTTTGCTGAACGCAGGCTTGAGCGTGGGGATCTTGTCGAGGTTGGCCTTGAAGGGCTGCTCGTCGCGCTCGATGGTGGTTTCGCCGGCACGCGAGGCCACCTTCACGGGGGCGATCTCCCAGGCGAACGAGCCGTCTTCGTTGGCGCGCTTCGCGCGTTTGAGCGACTCGATGGCAAAGGCGTCCTGGCGCTCGCGCGAGAAGTCATATTCGCCCGCGCATTCCTCGGCGAAAGTGCCCATGAGCCGCCCCTTTTCGTAGGCGTCTTCCAGGCCGTCGAGGAACATATGGTCGAGCACCTGGCTGTGCCCCATGCGCAGACCGGCGCGCGCCTTCGGCAGCAGGTAAGGCGCGTTCGACATGCTCTCCATGCCGCCTGCAACGATCACGTCGGCGGAACCCGCCAGCAGCATGTCGTGCGCGAACATCGCCGCGCGCATGCCCGAGCCGCACATCTTGTTCACCGTGGTCGCGCCCGCCGCGAGCGGCAAGCCCGCACCCAGCGCCGCCTGGCGCGCAGGCGCCTGGCCCTGCCCGGCGGGCAACACGCAACCCATCACCACTTCGTCGACCTGCTCGGGCTTGAGGCCCGCGCGCTCCACGGCGGCGGCGATCGCCGTCGCGCCCAGTTGCGGCGCAGTCAGCGTGGCGAACTCGCCCTGGAAACCGGCCATCGGCGTGCGTGCCGCCGCGACGATCACGATCGGGTCTTTCTGTGTCTCACTCATGTCCATCCTCCTTGTTCATAGGTTCGATGATTCGGTACTGCCGCATGGCGTCGCATCTCTCACCCGGGCAAAGCGCTGCGGGTAGCGCGCGCGAAAGCGCTCTGACTCGTCGTACGGCAGGCAATCGGGCACTTCGCCCGCCAGCAGGCGCGTCTTGCTTTCCTGCCAGAGCGAGGGCTCGAAGAAGTCGGCGTGATGCTCCAGGAAGTAACGCCGCACGCGCGGGTCGCCAAGCAAAAACGTGCGATACGTCTCGGGAAAAATATCGCGCGGGCCGACCGAATACCACGGCTCGGCAGATAGTTCGTCTTCCTCATTACGTGGCGCGGGCACGGCGCGCACGTTGCAATCGGTGAGGTATTCGATTTCGTCGTAGTCGTAGAACACCACGCGACCGTGACGCGTGACGCCGAAATTCTTGTACAGCATGTCGCCCGGAAAGATATTCGCGCGTATCAGGTCTTTCACCGCGTTGCCGTATTCGCGGATGCCGTGCTCGACGTCCTCATCGCTGCCGTTTTGCAGCCAGAGGTTGAGCGGCACCATGCGGCGCTCGATGTACAGATGGCGAATCACGAGATTCTCGCCTTCGTATTCGATCATCGAAGGCGCGAGCGTTTCCAGCTCTTTCACCAGCGCTTCATCGAGCCGCGCGACGGGCAGCGCGACGCTCGAGTATTCGAGCGTATCGGCAAGACGCCCCAGACGGTCGTGGCGCTTCACCAGTTGATACTTCGCCTGCACCTGCTCGCGCGTGGTTTCCTTCGGCGCGGGAAAGCTGTCCTTGATGACCTTGAACACATAGGGAAACGACGGCAGCGTGAACACGATCATCACCATGCCGCGAATGCCGGGCGCAGCGACGAACGCATCGCTCGAATGCGAGAGGTGGTGCCGCAGATCGCGATAGAACAGATTCTTGCCCTGCTTCTGCAGCCCGAGCGACGTGTAGATTTCGCCCTTTGCCTTGCGCGGCATGATGGTGCGCAGAAATTCGACGTACGCCGACGGCACGTCCATCTCCACCAGAAAGTACGAGTGCGCAAAGCTGAACATGATGAGCACGGGGTCGCTGCGCAGCAGCACTGTGTCGAGCGCGAGCTTGCCCTCCTCGACATGGCGGATCGGCACCACGAACGGCACGACCAGATCGCCGTTGATGATGCGCCCGACGATATACGCCGACCGGTTGCGAAAGAACAGCGCCGCCAGCGTGTGAATCTGAAAGTTCGGCTTGAGATCGACCGTGCCGAACGTATCGAGCATGCTCTGCATCACGCAGGCGACATCGCGCTCCAGATCCTCGAACGGCGTGTCGAGCTGGAAGTTCGTGACGATACGCGCGAGCGTGGCCGCGAGGCCATCCTTGGCCGGGTAGTACGCACGATACGTGGGCCGCGCCGCGGGCTGGTCGTTCTCGATGTATTCGGTCGAGATCGCGGGCCGCACGAACAGGAAATCGTTGTTGAAGTACGAGCGATGCAGGATCTTGCAGCACACCGAGTTGAAGAAAGTCTCGGCGCATTCGGGCTGCCGGTGAGTCGTCAGGAGACCGATGTAATGCAGCTTGATCTGCTCCCAGACCTCATCGTCGATGTTTTCGGCGTCGTACTCGTCTTCGAGCGCGATCACGCATTCGCGCACGCGCTGGTCGTAGGACGCGATGCGCTCGCGCGCGAGTTGCTGGAGGCCGGGCCAGTCAGCCGACTCGAAGCACGCCCTCGCACGCGCCGCCGCCTCGCAGAAGCTGCGGTAATGGCGATCGAAGCCTTCGAGGAGGGTTTGCGCGACGTCGAAGCCGATCTGCGACGAGAGCAGTTTCGGAAAATGTCTCATGGCGCGAGTGCAGCCCGGCTTAGTGCACGTTACTTCGACTCGGGCGCGACAACCGGCGCGGCCTGCCGCACATCGCCGGCCGCGTTCTTTTCGAGCAGCACGCGCGCCTGCGCCTCGTACTGCGCGAGGTCTTCGAGCGTGGCGTCAAGGTCGTCGCGCTGGCGCTCCAGAATCTCGCGGTGGCGCACGACCGTGTCGAGAAAGGCCTGCAATTGCGGCAGCGTGTCCGTGGGCGAATCGTACAGATCGAGCAGCGTGCGGATCTCGTTGAGCGTGAAGCCGAGGCGCTTGCCGCGCAGCGTGAGCCTCAGGCGGGTGCGGTCGCGGCCCGAGAACACGCGCTTGAGGCCGCTGGCGCCTTCGCGGCTCGGCGCGAGCAGGCCCTGATCTTCGTAGAAACGGATCGCACGGGGCGTCACGTCGAATTCACGGGCGAGTTCGGTAATCGTGTACTGGGTGGTCATGTCTGGAGGCGCGCCTCGCGCAGCCTGGCCATCGGCCAGGCTGCGCGGCTATCGTTGGAATCGACGTTTACGTTATCGTCAAGTCTGGGCTAGCGCAACCGCAAAGCGTGCGAAGGGTCCACCCCGGCGTCCCGCGTTTGTTCCGCAGAACGGAACAGTCTCCCGGTGCGCCAGCAGAAATGCCGCAATGCGGCGACAATGGTGTCAGGCTATGCCCTACGCTCGCTCCGGCCCACCATAACGACATGAGACGACACCCACGATGAATGCCCTCGAACACCAGCTCGACTATCCCTTTGGCGACACCCTGCCCGAGTCCGGCATCGCTTTCGATGTCGCGCCCGGCGTGAAATGGCTGCGCATGCCGCTGCCCTTCGTGCTCGACCACATCAACCTCTGGCTCCTGCGCGACGAAATCGACGGTCAGCAAGGCTGGACCGTGGTGGACTGCGGCATCACCGACGACACGATCAAGGCGCACTGGGAGCGCGTGTTCGACAGCCAGCTGGAAGGCCTGCCGGTGCTGCGCGTGCTGGTCACGCACTGCCATCCGGACCATATCGGCCTTGCGCACTGGATCTGCGCGGGCGGCGACAAAAAGCGCTGGGACGTGCGTCTGTGGACGACGCTCGGCGAATACATGAGTGCGTGCGTGCTGTCGTCGGGCAACGGCTCGAACGCGGGCGGCGAAGGCGCGGCGCGCCATTTCGCGCGCCACGGCGTGACTGACGAAGCCTCGCTCGACCAGTTGCGCAATCGTCGCAACTACTACGCGAACCTCGTGCCCGCGCTGCCCCCGCAATACCGCCGTCTGCGCGAAGCCGACACGGTCAGCATAGGCGGGCGCGACTGGCGCGTCGTCACGGGTTTCGGCCATTCGCCCGAACATTGCGCGCTGTTGTGCGAGGAAACAGGCGTGCTGATCTCCGGCGACATGGTGCTGCCGCGCATCTCGACCAACGTGTCGGTGTTCGACATGGAGCCGGAAGGCAATCCGCTCGGCCTTTACCTCGAGTCGCTGGGCCGCTACGAGACGATGGCCGACAACACCCTCGTGCTGCCCTCGCACGGCAAGCCGTTCCGCGGCCTGCGCACGCGCATCGCGCAATTGCGCGAGCATCACGACGCGCGCCTGGCCGAAGTGATGGAAGCCTGCGCGAGCGCGCCGCAGTGCGCCGCCGACATCGTGCCGCTGATGTTCAAGCGCAAGCTCGACATGCACCAGCTGACCTTCGCGATGGGCGAGGCGCTCGCGCACCTGCATCTGCTCTGGCTCGAAGGCAAGCTCACGCGCAAGCAAGGCGAGGACGGCGTGTTCCGCTTTAGCGCCTGAAATCGCAGCGAAAGCGCGCCCAGAACGCAAAAGGGGCGGCTCACATCGAGCCGCCCCTTTTTTTACTTCCCGTCAGACTGCGCGAATCAGTTCGCGCCGCCCGTGATCAGATCGGCGCCCTTGGGGCGTACGAACTTGAACGTCGAAGCCGGCAGCGACGGGTTCTTCTCGATATTGGAGAAGGTCAGCAGCGTCACGTTGCCGAACACGTCGTGCAATTCCATCGCTTCGAGATTGCCGTCGCGAAAGCCGATACCCACGCTCTTGAACTGCGTGTCCTTCGACTTCGGAATCAGTTCGAGCCAGTCGATGCCATTCTTCACGCCCGCGTCCGAGAGCGTGAAGTTCTTGTCCAGATCGTTGCTGCCGAACAGGATGGCCGCCGGACTCGCGCCAAGCGCGCCGCCGAGCTTGCGCTCGGTCACCTGGTTCAGATCCTTGTCGTAGACGTAGAGGTTGTCGCCGTCCGACTGCAGCAGTTGCTGGTACGGCTTTTCATACGACCAGACGAACTTGCCGGGGCGCGAGAACACGAAGGTGCCGCTCGACGTCTTGGCGTTGAGCGTGGCCGTGGCGATGGCGTCGCTGGCGTTCTTCGCGCTTGATGGCGGCTTGAGTTCGCGCTGCACGAAGCTGCCGCGCGCGGCATGCACCTGGGAGACGAACTGCTTGAGTTGATCGGTGCCGCTCGCCCAGGCGTGCCCCGCCATGACGAGCGAGGCGCCGAGTGCGACGGCGAGCGTGCGGCCCGCGCGGGCGAGCGTCGAGCCGTTCAAACGAGCCGGATGTCCTGCGAAAAACTGCATCTATCGTTCTCCAAAAGCAAAATTGTGCGCGCGGGGCGGGCGCGCGGCCTTAGTCGGCGTCGCGCGTGGGCGCGAGGATTTCGCGGTTGCCGCTCGACGACATCGCCGAAACCAGCCCCGACTGCTCCATCTGTTCGAGCAGCCGCGCAGCACGGTTATACCCGATGCGCAGATGCCGCTGCACAAGCGAGATCGACGCGCGCTTGTTCTTGATGACCACCTCGACGGCCTGATCGTAGAGCGGATCGGACTCGTCGCCGGTACCGGAAGCACTTGCCGTGCCCTCGTCGCCCTCGCCCGTCACGCCGCCTTCGAGAATGCCCTCGATATAGTTCGGCTCGCCCTGCTCCTTGAGCTTGTCCACCACGCGATGCACTTCGTCGTCGCTGACGAACGCGCCGTGCACGCGCACCGGCATGCCGGTGCCCGGCGGCAGATAAAGCATGTCGCCCATGCCGAGCAGCGACTCCGCGCCCATCTGGTCGAGAATCGTGCGCGAGTCGATCTTCGACGACACCTGGAAGGCCATGCGCGTGGGCACATTGGCCTTGATCAGGCCGGTAATCACGTCCACCGACGGCCGCTGGGTCGCGAGAATCAGGTGAATGCCCGAAGCCCGCGCCTTCTGCGCGATCCGCGCGATCAGCTCTTCGACCTTCTTGCCGACTACCATCATCAGGTCGGCAAGTTCGTCGATCACGACGACGATGTTCGGCAGCTTCGCGAGCGGTTCCGGATCGTCGGGCGTGAGGCTGAACGGATTCGGAATCTTCTCCTCGCGCTTGTTCGCTTCCTCGATCTTGTTGTTGTAGCCCGCGAGATTGCGCACGCCCATCTTGCTCATGAGCTTGTAGCGGCGCTCCATCTCGGCGACGGTCCAGTTCAGCGCGTTGCCCGCCTGGCGCATGTCGGTCACGACCGGGCAAAGCAAATGCGGAATGCCCTCGTAGACGCTCATTTCCAGCATCTTCGGGTCGATCAGGATCATGCGCACCTGCTCGGCGCTCGCCTTGTAGAGCAGCGAGAGGATCATCGCGTTGATCCCCACCGACTTGCCCGAGCCGGTCGTGCCCGCCACCAGCAAGTGAGGCATCTTGGCGAGATCGGCGCACACCGGCTTGCCGCCGATGTCCTTGCCAAGGCCCATCGTGAGCGCCGAAGGCGCGTCGGCATAGACCGCCGAGCCGAGAATTTCCGACAGGCGCACGGTCTGGCGGCGCTGGTTCGGCAGCTCGAGCGCCATGCAGTTCTTGCCCGGAATCGTCTCCACCACGCGGATCGAGACGAGCGAGAGCGAGCGCGCCAGATCCTTCGCAAGGTTCACGATCTGGCTGCCCTTCACGCCGGTCGCGGGCTCGATTTCGTAGCGCGTGACGACCGGGCCCGGATAGGCGGCAGCCACGGCCACATCGACGCCGAAGTCCTTGAGCTTCTTCTCGATCAGACGCGAAGTAAATTCGAGCGTGTCGTCCGAGATGGTTTCCTGGGCGGCGGGCGCCGGATCGAGCAGCGAGATCGGCGGCAGCGTGGAGTCGCCCGGCAGGTCGGTGAAGAGCGGCACCTGGCGCTCCTTCTCCACGCGTTCCGAGCGCTGCGGCGTGACCACTGGCGGCACGATCGTGACCGGCTCGTGCTCTTCGATCTTCACGCGGCCGCGCTCGACCTTGCCTTCGCGCTTGACCGCGGCGGCCTCGCCGAGCTTGCGGTCGCTGCGCTCCTCGCGGCGCAGGCGCGCCATCGTCACGCCGTTGATGATCGACTCGCCGACCTTCTCGGACACCGAGAGCCACGAAAAGCGGAAATACAGCGACAAGCCGATGGCGAGCGCGAGCAACAGCGCGAGCGTGCCGCCCGTGAAGCCGAGCGCGTGCGAGACGCCATGCGCGACGGCCTCCCCTACTACGCCTCCCGGCGCGCGCGGCAACTGCACCTTGAGCGACCACATGCGCAGCGCCTCGATGCCGTCGCAGGCGAGCAGCACCAGCACGAAGGCGAAGCCTTCGGCGACCCAGCTATGGTCGCGCGGCTTGTCCTCGTCGTCGTCATCGGCGAGCGACTCGTGGCGGGTGATGCGTTTGTAGTTCTTCGAGATGTGGCGGGCGAGCAGCACCACCCACCAGTAGGCCGAGAGGCCGAACAGCAGCAAAAGGATGTCCGACGTCCAGGCGCCTACGCGCCCGGCCCAGTTCGAAATATGGTCGACCTGGGCGGCGTGGGTCCAGCTCGGGTCGCGGCGGCTGTAGCTGATGAGCGCCATCAGCAGGAACACGCCCAGCGCGACTTGCAGGATCCAGCGGATTTCGGTGAAAAGACGCGACATGCGGTGAGGCAATGCCTGCGCCTGCGCGGAAAAGGGAGCTTTGGCCATTGAATCCCGGTGATTCTTGATGCTTGCGCGGCGCGGGCGCGCTGCCGGACGCCCCGGCAGACGGGCGCGGCGGCCGTCCGATCCGGCCTATTGTAAACGCGTTGTTTCGGCCCCGGCTGCACCAGGACGTAAATGACGGTAACTGACAACGGCGCGCGGACGCGTGTGCGGGGGCGTTTTGACCCCTCGTCAGTGCGAGAGGCTATCGAGCCGATGAGAAACCTGCATGACGCATCGGCCGCCCCCGGCCTTTATAATTGCGGGCTGATACCCAATTATCTGCGTGAGCCCCGCCGCACCGTCGGGCGGCCCATGCGAACCCCGGCAGCCGCGCCGGCCATCCGCCCGCGCAGCGCCTTCTACGGAATTCGACCATGTCCGCAACCAAACACGCCAAAGTCCTGATTCTCGGTTCCGGCCCCGCCGGCTACACGGCAGCCGTCTATGCCGCGCGCGCCAACCTGTCGCCGCTGCTCGTCACGGGTCTCGCCCAGGGCGGTCAGCTGATGACGACGACCGACGTGGAAAACTGGCCCGCCGACCCCAACGGCGTGCAAGGCCCGGAACTGATGCAGCGTTTCCTCGAGCACGCGGAACGCTTCAACACGGAAATCGTGTTCGATCACATCCACACGGCCAAGCTCGATGAGAAGCCGATCCGCCTGATCGGCGATTCGGCCGAGTACACCTGCGATTCGCTGATCATCGCCACGGGCGCATCGGCGCAATACCTCGGCCTGCCCAGCGAAGAGCTGTTCATGGGCCGCGGCGTGTCGGCCTGCGCGACCTGCGACGGTTTCTTCTACCGCAACCAGCACGTCGCCGTGATCGGCGGCGGCAATACGGCGGTAGAAGAAGCGCTGTACCTGGCGGGCATCGCGAAGAAGGTCACGGTGATCCACCGTCGCGACAAGTTCCGCGCCGAGCCGATCCTGATCGACCGCCTGCTGGCGAAGGAAAAGGAAGGCGTGGTCGAGATCAAGTGGGATCACGTCCTCGACGAAGTGAAGGGTAACGAAGGCGGCGTGAACGGCCTGCGCATCAAGAACACCAAGACCGGCGAAACCACCGACCTCGACCTGCAAGGCGTGTTCGTGGCAATCGGCCACAAGCCGAACACCGACATCTTCGAAGGCCAGCTGGAGATGAAGAACGGCTACATCATCACGAACGGCGGCCTGAACGGCAACGCTACTGGCACGAGCGTGGCGGGCGTGTTCGCGGCAGGCGACGTGCAGGATCACGTCTATCGCCAGGCGATCACCAGCGCCGGCACGGGCTGCATGGCCGCGCTCGACGCGCAGCGCTACCTGGAAACCGTGGACGAACTGGGCCAGGCGCATGTCATGAGCGCCGAAGCCGACCGCTGAGCCGGACTACCGGGCAGCCGGTAAAATAGTGCGCTGATCTCTGGTTAAAGCCAGGCGGCGCATGGCAAGAGGGCCGCGGCCAGTCAGCCGGCGGCCCTTTTTGTTTTCCGTTTGCGATGCGCGCGTGCGTGTCACCCTCGACGCATTACCTCGACTCTTCAGCGCCTTTCGTCATGCCCAAGAACGTGCCCCATCCGGGCGAACCCAAGCGCCCCGCCACCGCGCGTCCCGCCGCCGCTCCCGTCACGCCCGCTCCCGCGCCGGAGCCCGGCAAGGCGTCCAGCGGCTTCGCCGGCCTCGACAGCCTGCGCGACGCGCTCAAGATCCAGACGCGTCAGCGCGAGCGCGAACGCGCGGCCGTTCAGGCCAAGCGCGTGGAAGCCGCCGCCGACAGCGATCTGTTCCGCCGCGAGATCGGCTCGGTCGCGCCACTCAATGCGCCGCCGCGCGCCCAGCCGCGCCGCTCGGCGCCCGTGCCCCTGCCGCTGCAGACCCAGCTCGACGAGCAGGCGGTGCTGCACGAAGCGATCTCCGACGAATTCGATCCCGAAGCGCTGCTCGACACCGACGACTCGCTCTACTACCACCGCCCCGGCATCAGCGAGGAAGTCGTCAAGAAGCTGCGGCGCGGCACGTGGATCGTGCAGGCGCAACTCGATCTGCACGGCATGCGCCGCGAGGAAGCACGCGAAGCCTTGCAGACCTTTGTCCGCGAAGCGGGCAAACGCGGGCTGCGCTGTGTGCGCGTGATTCACGGCAAGGGACTGGGCTCCGTGGGCAAGGAGCCCGTGCTCAAGGGCAAGGTGCGCGCGTGGCTCGTGCAGAAGGAAGAAGTGATCGCCTTCTGCCAGGCGCGGCCGCACGACGGCGGCGCGGGCGCGGTGCTGGTGCTGCTTCAGCCGCATCATGGGCATGGGCACGGCCAGCACGGCCATCCCTGACGCCTGATCCGCAGCGCATCGCGCGATCAATAAAAAACCCGTTCCTGCTTGCGCAACGAACGGGTTTTTCTTTTCAGCCACGGCAACCGTGGCCTTGAAACATCGACATCAAGCGATGCTTCAAGCGATGCGCTCTTCCGTCTTCGGGTCGAACAGCACGGCCTTCGACACGTCGAACAACAGTTCCATGTTGTTCAGCGGCTGCGGGTTCGCGCCCGGGTGCACGCGGCTCACCACGCGCTTGCCGTTGACCTGCGCGAACACGAGCGTGTCCGGGCCGGTCGGCTCGATCACGTCGACCTTGACCGTATGGCGTTGCAGTTCGTGGCCGTGACCGTCGTGCGAGCTGCGCGCGTCGGTGATGCGCTCCGGGCGCAGGCCCAGCACCACTTCCTGACCGATATGGCTCTTCAGCTTGTTCGCGTCGAACGGCAGGTTCAGCACGTTGCGCGCGACGCCGGTGTCGAGTTCGAGGCCCACACCCGAGCCTTGCGCCACCAGCTTGCCGTTGATGAAGTTCATCGGCGGCGCGCCGATGAAGCCCGCCACGAACAGGTTCGACGGCGAATCGTAGATGTCCTGCGGCGCGCCGAACTGCTGGACGATGCCGTCCTTCATCACCGCGATGCGGTCGCCGAGCGTCATCGCTTCGATCTGGTCGTGCGTCACGTAGACAATGGTCTTGCCCACGCGCTGATGCAGCAGCTTGATTTCCGAGCGCATCTCGATACGCAGCTTCGCGTCGAGGTTCGAGAGCGGCTCGTCGAACAGGAACATGATCGGATCGCGCGCCAGTGCGCGGCCCATCGCCACACGCTGACGCTGGCCGCCCGAGAGCTGGCCTGGCTTGCGATCGAGCAGATGCTGGATTTGCAGCATGCTCGACACACGATCGACGATCTGCGTCTGCTCGGCCTTGGGCACCTTGCGGATATTCAGGCCGAACGAGATGTTCTCGCGCACCGTCATCGACGGGTAGAGCGCGTACGACTGGAACACCATCGCAATGTCGCGGTCCTTGGGCGAGAGATTGTTGACGACCTTGCCGTCCATGCAGATCTCGCCCTTGGTCACGGTTTCGAGACCCGCGATCATGTTGAGCAGCGTCGACTTACCGCAACCCGAGCCGCCGACCAGAATCAGGAACTGGCCGTCTTCGATGTCGATGTTCACGCCCTTGAGGACGGGCACCCCGTTCGGGTAGGTCTTGTAGACGTCGCGAATGGAAAGGCTTGCCATGCTATGAATCCTTTTAATCGATTGAGCTCAATTAGCCCTTCACCGCGCCCGCCGTGAGACCGCGCACGAAGTAGCGGCCGGCGATGACGTAGACGAGCAGCGTGGGCAGCGCGGCGATGATCGCGCCGGCCATGTCGACGTTGTATTCCTTCACGCCCGTGGACGTGTTCACGAGATTGTTCAGCGCCACCGTGATCGGCATCGAATCGACGCCCGAGAACACGATACCGAACAGGAAGTCATTCCAGATCTGCGTGAATTGCCAGATCAGGCACACCATGAAAATCGGCAGCGAGATCGGCATCATGATGCGCGTGAAGATCATGAAGAAACCGGCGCCGTCGATGCGCGCGGCCTTCACGAGTTCGGCGGGCACGCTCACGTAGAAGTTGCGGAAGAACATCGTGGTGAACGCGATACCGTAGACGACGTGCACGAGCACCAGACCGCCGATCGTGTTCGACAGGCCAAAGAAGCCTTCGAGACGCGCCATCGGCAGAAGAATCGCCTGGAACGGGATGAAGCAGCCCACCAGCAGCATCGTGAAGAGCGCGTCCGCGCCGCGGAAACGCCAGTGCGTGAGCACATAGCCGTTGAACGCGCCGATGATCGACGAGATCAGCACGGCCGGAATCACCATCTTCACCGAGTTCATGAAGAACGGCTGCATGCCGTCGCAACGCACGCCCGTGCAGGCCTCGCTCCACGCCTTCACCCACGGCGCGAAGCTCGGGTGCGAAGGCAGCGTGAGCATGTTGCCCGTGTGCAGTTCGTCGAGCGTCTTGAGCGACGTCGAGACCATCACGTAGAGCGGGAACAGGAAGTACAACGCGAACAGGATCAGCGCCGCGTACACGAACACGCGGCTCACCGTCATCTTAGGCTGCATTGCGCGTGCTCCTCGATTCCAGATACATGAGCGGCACAAGCACGGCCACCACCGTTGCGAGCATCATCATCGACGATGCCGCGCCGACGCCGAGCTGCCCGCGATTGAACGAAAACGTGTACATGAAGATGGCCGGCAGGGACGACGAGGTACCCGGGCCGCCAGCGGTCAGCGCCACCACGAGGTCGAAGGTCTTGATCGTGATGTGGCACAGGATCAGCAGCACCGAGAAAAACACCGGACGCATGCTCGGAATCACGATCTTGCGATAGATCGTCGGCAGCGTCGCGCCGTCCACCTGGGCGGCCTTGAAGATTTCGCTGTCGACGCCGCGCAGGCCCGCGAGGAACAGCGCCATGCAAAAGCCCGTGGATTGCCAGACGGCGGCCACGACGATACAGAAGATGGCCTTGTCCGGGTCATTGAGCCAGCCGAGCTGGAAGCTCGTCCAGCCCCAGTCGTGCAGCACCTGCTGGATGCCGAGATCCGGGTTGAAGATCCACTGCCACGCCGTGCCCGTCACGATGTACGAGAGCGCCATCGGATAGAGGAACACTGCGCGCAGCGCGCCTTCCTGGCGGATCTGCTGGTCGAGCAGGATCGCGAGAAAGAGGCCGAGAAACACGCAGATGGCAATAAAGGGAATGCCGAACCAGCCGAGGTTCTGGGCCGACGTCCACCACACGTCGTTCGAGAACAACTCGCTGTAGCGGTCGAGGCCCGCAAAATCGTAGCGCGGCATCAGCCGCGAATTGGATAGCGAAATATAGCCGGTGACGACGATGAAGCCGTAGACGAACACGAGGCTGATCAGGATGCTGGGCGAAAGCACCAGCTTCGGGATCCAGCGGTCTGCAAGCGCCGCCATGGGCGACGTGCGGCGCGTCGAGGCAGGCGCGGACGCCTTGCCATTGCCGCTAAGAGAAGCAGTCACTGCGCAACTCCTGGTACGGTGCGCAAGGTCGGATTGACTTTGCGCACGATGATGGGGTTCGGGTTGAACCGTCATGCCCGGGGAGCGCCGCGTGCGGCGCTCCCCGTCTTACTTCACAAACCGACAGCCATTACTTGGTCTTCGCAGCCTTCGCGAGCGCTTCAACCGCGCTCTTCGAATCCTGGTTCGAGTTCATGAACTTCGTGACGACGTCGGTGATCGCACCCGCCGTGGCATCGGCCTGAGCCATGCCGTGAGCGAGCGACGGAACATAGCCGCCGGCCTTGATGGCCGTCTGCTCATCCGCGTACGACTGCTTGCCGCAATCGTCGAACTTGCTCATGTCCACGCCCAGACGCACCGGGATCGAACCCTTGTAGAGGCTGAACTGTTCCTGGAAGGCCGGGCTCATGATGGTCTTCGCGAGCGCGAGCTGGCCCGGCGTTGCCGCCTTCTGGCCCTTCTGCTGGAAGAACACGAACGAGTCCACGTTGAACGTGTAGCCCTTCGAGGTGCCCGGCACCGGTGCGCAGATGTAGTCCGCACCCGGCTTCTTGTTCGCGTTGGCGAACTCGCCCTTGGCCCAGTCGCCCATGAACTGCATGCCGGCCTTGCCGTTGATGACCATGGCCGTGGCGAGGTTCCAGTCGCGGCCCGTGCGGCCGTTATCCATGTACGACTCGATCTTGCGGACCGTGTCGAACACGCCGACCATCTGCGCCGACGTCAGCGTCTTCTGGTCGAGGTCGACGATCGCCTTCTTGTAGAAGTCCGCGCCCTGCGAGAGGACCACGTCTTCCCACAGCGTCAGATCCTGCCAGGGCTGGCCACCGGCTGCGACCGGCTGGATGCCGGCTGCCTTGAGCTTGTCGGCCAGGGCGAAGAATTCCGGCCAGGTGGTCGGCGGCTTCGCACCAACCTTGTCGAGGGCTGCCTTGTTGATCCAGACCCAGTTCACGCGGTGCACCGAGAACGGCGCGGCGACGTAATGGCCGTCCGCGTGCATGATCTTGTCGATCTGCGGCGGCAGATTGGCCTTCCAGTCGCCCGTGACGGAGTCGATCGGCGCCAGCACGCCCTGCTCTGCCCATTCCTGAATCAGCGGACCCTTGATCTGGGCGGCCGAAGGCGCGTTACCCGAGATCACCTGGGTCTTCAGTGCGGTCATGGCAGCCGCCCCTGCGCCGCCGGCAACCGCGAAGTCCTTCCAGGTGTAGCCCTGCTTCTGCATGTCGTCCTTGAGCACGCCGACGGCCTTCGATTCGCCGCCCGACGTCCACCAGTGCAGCACTTCGATCGACTCGGCAGCTTGCGCCGTGGCGACGCCGCCCATCAGACCTGCTGCGCACAGGGCGCCCATGATCGCTCGGAATTTCATTGCTTATCTCCTCCAGACACCTGAACAAAAAAAACGGTTGGCCCCTGATTTCGCCAGGGTGCGGTGTAGTTCAAACAGGCAAAACACTGGACGGACGGGCGCCGGAGTACCGCGCGCGCGTGTTGTCTTTGGATGCGCGCGGGCCGCGGGCCGGTGTCCGGCCGCTGGACGCTCAAGAGATGAGTGGTTCGGGATGCAACTGACTGTCTCCTCTTTTGATTTTCTCCGGCCGCGTGCGCCAGGATGAGCGCGGCCAGTCGAGGTCACGTTTCCCGCATGCTGCCGGCCTGGCGTATTCGCCGGGACCGCAGATGGACGAATCCATTGTCCGTTAACATGGGGGACGTTCCGTCCACCTCGCGAAATTCGCCTGAAGACCGCCGCAAACCCTCACCGGGCCGCGCTTCCCCACGCTTTTTTCATCGATTGAACGTTACCTCTTGATTTGGATTGTAGTTAAACTACAATTCAGTGTCAAAAAAAATTTTATCGGACTACGGCCGCCTGACGGACGCCTGCCAGCGCACTACTGGCGCAGCTTCCGCGGCCGGCTTCCGGCCCATCTGGACAGTGACGGAGACTATGCAATTCCCTACCGATTCAGGCTTCACGTTCGTGCTGTTCGGCGCCACCGGCGACCTGGCGATGCGCAAGATTCTTCCGGCACTGTTCGAGGCGCATCGCTCGGGCATGCTCGCCGAGTCCGGCAAGATCGTGGGCGTCGCGCGCCATGAGAACGATCGTGACCACTATCTGCAGTGGGTCGAAGAACACGTCAAACCGCACGTCTCGAAGAACGGCCTCGACGAAGCCGCCTGGGCCAGCTTCATCGAGCGCATCGTCTATGTGAAGCTCGATCTGTCGCGCGCCGAGGACTTCGGCACGCTGCGCGACGGCATCGCAGGGCTGCCCGGCATCCGCGTGTTTTATCTGGCCACGGGCCCGTCTCTCTTCGTGCCGATCTGCCGTGCGCTCGCCGCGGTCGGCCTGAACGAGAATTCGCGCATCGTGCTGGAAAAGCCGCTTGGCTACGACCTGAAGTCGTCGAACGCGATCAACGACGCGGTGGGCGAAATCTTCGCCGAAGAGCAGATCTATCGGATCGACCACTACCTCGGCAAAGAACCGGTGCAGAACCTGCTGGCGCTGCGTTTCGGCAATGCGCTGTTCGAGCCGCTGTGGCGTCGCGAATGGGTCGAAAGCATCCAGATCACCATCGCCGAAGAACTGGGCGTGGAAGCGCGCGGCGACTTCTACGACAACACCGGCGCGCTGCGCGACATGGTGCAGAACCATTTGCTGCAACTGCTCTCGATCGTTGCGATGGAGCCGCCGCACTCGATGGATTCGGATTCGGTGCGCGACGAAAAGCTGCGCGTGCTGCGCGCGCTCAAGCCCATCGATCCCAACGAGATCAGCAAAGTCGCCGTGCGTGGCCAGTATCACGCGGGCGTGATCCGCGGCACCCCGGTGCCGGCCTACGCCACCGAACACGGCGTGAAGCCCGACAGCAGCACGGAAACCTTCGTCGCGCTCAAGGTCGAGATCGAGAACTGGCGCTGGGCGGGCGTGCCCTTCTTCCTGCGCACGGGCAAGCGTCTGGCCGACCGCGTCGCGGAGATCGTCGTGAACTTCCGCCCGGTGCCGCATTCGGCGCTCGGCCCCACGGCGCTGCGTCCGGGCTCGAATCGCCTCGTGATCCGCCTTCAGCCGAACGAAACGATTCGCCTCTACTGCCTCGCCAAGCAACCCGGCGAAGGCATGAATCTCGCGAGCGTGCACCTGGACCTCGCCTTCGACCGCTTCTTCCGCGAAGGCCAGATGGAGGCGTATCAACGTCTGTTGCTCGACGTCATCAACGGGCGCCTCGCGCTGTTCGTGCGCCGCGACGAGCAGGAAGCCGCATGGAAATGGGTCGAGCCCATTCTCAACGAATGGGCCGCCGCACCGCGCCCGCCCAAGCCGTACGCGGCGGGCACGTGGGGGCCGGCCGCGGCGAGCGCGATGCTCGCGCAGCACGGCACCTGCTGGCTCGAAGAAGAGAATTGACTGGATTGAGTGCGCGCGCGGCAGGTTTTCGTAGGCGTTTGCCGCGCCATGAAGCCATGCCATGCAAGGCCACCGCGCACGCCGTAACGGACAGATGAACGACCCCGCAGACCTACAAAAAAGCAGCCTGGAGGAGAAGTGATCGAGCTTCACGTATTCGACGACCCGCGCGTCCAATCCGACGCGCTGGCGCGAGCCGTGGGCGACGCGCTACATGCGTCGCTCAGCGCTCTTGCAGCCGCGCCCGGCACCGGTGCGCGCCGTACGACGCTCGCCGTCTCGGGCGGCACGAGCCCGCGGCCCTTTCTCGAGAACCTGTCGACGCACCGCTTCGACTGGGCTCACACCGACGTCACGCTGGTGGACGACCGCTGGGTGCCCGAAAGCGACGCGGCCAGCAACGCGCGCCTCGTGCGCGAGACGCTGCTCCAGCACGAAGCCGCCCACGCGCGCTTCCTGCCGCTCGTCGACGTGACGCAGGAGCTCGACACGCACGTCGCCGCGCTCAACGCCGATCCGCATCGCTACGTGCCGAACGTGGCCGTGCTCGGCATGGGCGAAGACGGCCACACGGCCTCGATCTTCGCCGATGCGCCCGAGTGGCACACCGCCATCACCACCGCGCGCCCGTTCGTCGCCGTGCATCCGCAGGCCGCGCCGCACGCGCGCGTGTCGTGGTCGATGCAGGCGCTGCGCCAGGTCGATCGTCTGTTCCTGCTGATCGCGGGACAGCGCAAGCTCGACGTGCTGCAACAAGCCGCTGCAACAGAACAGAACAACGCCATTTCGAAACTGGCGAACGACAAGGGAGTGAGACTCGATGTCTACTGGTGCGCCTAACAAATCCGCCTCTGGCGCGGGCCAGCACGCCGACGGACCGAGGCTGCTCGCCGACATCGGCGGCACCAACGCGCGCTTCGCGCTGGAAACGTCGCCCGGCGACATCGGCCAGGTACGCGTCTATCCATGCGCGCAGTATCCGGGCGTCGCCGAGGTGATCCAGCAGTATCTGAAGGATACGAAGATCGGCCGCGTGAATCATGCGGCCATCGCCATCGCGAACCCGGTCGACGGCGACCAGGTGCGCATGACCAATCACGACTGGACCTTCTCGATCGAAGCGACGCGCCGCGCGCTCGGCTTCGATACGCTGCTGGTCGTGAACGACTTCACCGCGCTCGCCATGGCGCTGCCGGGCCTGACCGACGCGCAGCGCGTCCAGGTCGGCGGCGGCCAGCGTCGCCAGAACAGCGTGATCGGTCTGCTCGGGCCGGGCACGGGTCTGGGCGTTTCGGGCCTGATTCCCGCCGACGACCGCTGGATCGCGCTCGGCAGCGAAGGCGGTCACGCGAGCTTTTCGCCGCAGGACGAGCGCGAAGACATCGTGCTGCAATACGCGCGCACGAAGTGGCCGCATGTGTCGTTCGAGCGCGTGTGCGCCGGTCCCGGCATCGAGCTGATCTATCGCGCGCTCGCTGCGCGCGACAAGAAGAAAGTGGCGGCGGACGTCGACCCGGCCGAGGTCACCAAACGCGCGCTCGACGGCGAAGCCCTCGCGCTCGAAACCGTCGAATGCTTCTGCGGCATTCTCGGCAGCTTCGCGGGCAATATCGCGGTGACGCTCGGCTCGCTGGGCGGCATCTACATCGGCGGCGGCGTGGTGCCGCGTCTGGGCGAACTCTTCACGCGCTCGTCGTTCCGCCAGCGCTTCGAGGCGAAGGGCCGTTTCGAGTCCTATCTCTCGAACGTGCCCACTTACGTCATCACGGCGGAATACCCCGCGTTTCTCGGCGTTTCCGCGATTCTCGCGGAGCAGCTGTCGAACCGCGCGGGCGGTGGATCGTCGGCGGTGTTCGAGCGCATCCGCCAGATGCGCGATGCGCTCACGCCGGCCGAGCGCCGCGTGGCCGATCTCGCGCTGAACCATCCGCGCTCGATCATCAACGATCCGATCGTCGATATCGCGCGCAAGGCCGACGTGAGCCAGCCCACCGTGATCCGCTTCTGCCGCTCGCTGGGCTGTCAGGGTCTCTCGGACTTCAAGCTCAAGCTCGCGACCGGTCTGACCGGCACGATTCCGGTGAGCCACAGCCAGGTGCATCTGGGCGACACCGCCACCGACTTCGGTGCGAAGGTGCTCGACAACACGGTGTCCGCGATCCTGCAATTGCGCGAGCATCTGAACTTCGAACAGGTCGAGCAGGCCATCACGCTGCTCAACGGCGCGCGCCGCATCGAGTTCTACGGCCTGGGCAACTCGCACATCGTCGCGCAGGACGCGCACTACAAGTTCTTCCGCTTCGGCATCCCGACCATCGCGTACGGCGATCTGTACATGCAGGCGGCCTCCGCCGCGCTGCTCGGCAAGGGCGACGTGATCGTGGCCGTGTCGAAGTCGGGCCGCGCGCCCGAGTTGCTGCGCGTGCTCGACGTGGCGATGCAGGCCGGCGCCAAGGTGATCGCGATCACCTCCAGCAACACGCCGCTCGCCAAGCGCGCGACCGTGGCGCTGGAAACCGATCACATCGAGATGCGCGAGTCGCAGCTCTCGATGATCTCGCGCATCCTGCATCTGCTGATGATCGACATTCTCGCCGTGGGCGTCGCGATCCGTCGCGCCTCGCCCGATAACGACGTGGGCAACGCCGTGGCGCAAGCGCGCGAACACGCCGACGACGATGCGTCCGCCGTGCTCGACTGGCTGAGCCACGGGGCTTCGTCCTCGCCGCGCGAGTAAGGTGCAAATCAGCACGCCTGGCGACATCGCGCAGCGCAATAAAAACGGGACGCCTCGGCGTCCCGTTTTTCGTTTGCGCCTGCCCTGAAGCTTCAGGCGTTAGACGCAGCCGTCGCACCCGGCGCGGGATGGCCATGCCATTTCACGACCAGCACGCGGCCGACCCACGTGAGCGCGCCGCAAGCACCAATGGTGCAGCCCATGCCGAACGGCGAGACGCCCGGAAACCAGCCCACCACGGCGCTTGCGAACGCGCCGAGTCCCAGTTGCGCCGCGCCGAACACGGCAGCGGCGGCACCCGCATTCTTCGGATAGCGATACATCAGATCGGTCGCGCAGTTCGCGCCGAGCAGCCCCACGACGCTCACCACGAAGAACAGGCCGAACACGATCGACCACAGCCCGCCCCACCCTGTCAGGCACATCAGCGCGACGAAGAACGACGCGACGATGCTCACGAACGACGCCATCGACACCATCTTCAGCGTGCCCAGCCTGCCGATGAAACGCGTATTGACGAAGTTGCCGAGCATGATGCCGAACACGTTCATGCCGAAGAACAGCCCGTAATGCTGCGGCGACACATGGAAGTATTCGATATAGACGAAGGGCGTGGCCGAGATATAGGTGAACATCGACGCGAACGCCATGCCGCCGCATAGCATGTGGCCCCACACCAGCGGATCGCGCAGCAAGCGCCCATAGGCCGCGAACGAACGCAGCACGGCAGCGCTTTCGCGCTTTTCGGGCGGCCAGGTTTCGGGCACGCGCAGCCAGGCGGCCGCGCCACACGCGAGACCGAACAGCGTGAGCGCGACGAACACGACGCGCCAGCCGCCGATCAGCAGCAACTGGCCGCCGATCAGCGGCGCGAGCAGCGGCCCGACGGAAGTGACGATCGCGACCATCGAGAGCACCTTGGCCGCGTCGGACGGCTCGTGGGCGTCGCGTGCGATGGCCCGCGCGAGCACCGAAGCCGCGCCCGCGCCGAGCGCCTGCAGGAAACGCACGATCATCAGCTCGCCGACCGAGTAGGAGAGCCAGCACGCGATGCTCGCGAGCGTGAAGAGCGCGATGCCGCCGAGCAGCACGGGGCGACGGCCATAGGCATCGGACACCGGGCCATACAGCAGCATGCCGATCGAAAAACCGGCCATGAAGCTCGTGAGCGTGGAGGCAGCGGCCGCCGCCGATACGCCGAACGACTGGGCGATGGCGGGCAGGCTCGGCAGGTACATGTCGGTGGCGAGCGGGCCGCAGGCGGCGAGCGCGCCGAGCAACAGGATCAGCCGGCCATCGGGCCGGCGTCGTGGGGAATGGGACATGGAGTCGGCTGGGAGCGGACCGCGCGCGGGGGACGCGGTCTCGATGTCATGGGCCGGATCGGTCTGCGCGGGTCGGTCGTGGAGCCTCGCGCTGCGAGTCGGCAACGTAGCCGGAGCATTGTACCCGAGGCCCTTTGAACGAATTTGTGCCGGGCCGCGTAGGCCGCGCCGCGCAGGCCGGGCCGCGCAGGCCGGGCCGCGTAGGCCGGGCCGCGTAGGCCGGGCCGCGTAGGCCGGGCCGCGTAGGCCGGGCCGCGTAGGCCGGCCCGCGCGCGCTGCTTTGCGTTAAGCTGCGCCCTTTGCTGAGCCATACACAAACGAGCCGCAATCCCTGTCGATAAACCATGAGCGCCTATCTGCTGATCTGGAGCCCCAAAAAATGGCCCTGGCCCGAACTCCCCGACGTCGCACGCCGCGTGCAGGCGGGTGAGACCGTCACCGACACCTGGGGCTGCGGCTTCGCCCGCGGCATCCTGCCCGGCGATCGCGTGTTCGTGCATCGCGTCGCCGCCGAGCCGCGCGGCTTGTTCGGCTCCGGCTACGTCACGCGCGGCCCCTATGAGGTGCCGGATGCGGCCTACAAGCGCGGCTATCGGCTGTGCATCGACTTCGTCTATGACTGGCTCGCGGATGCGTCCAAACAGGTGGTGATCGGGCGCGACGCGCTGCGCGCGCACCCGTGGTCGGTGCAAACGTGGGACGCGCAAAGCTCGGGCACGGTCATCAAGCCGATCGCGCTGGGCGCACTCGAAAAGCGCTGGGCCGAACTGACCGGCAAGCGGCCCATGCCCACTGTGGCGGTCGCGGCCATGCATGCGGCGGAGCGCGCGCGCATGGAGCAGATGCAGGCGCAGGAGTCAGAAAAGCCGCTCGCCAAGGTGCGCAAGAGCCCATCTGCCAGCGCGGTCGCCCGCAAGCGCGCCACCTCGCGCCGCCCACACAACGAGACCTGACGCAGCCTGAAAGCCGCGTCGATACGCAGGACGCCCGATCCAGTCTGGCCCCCGGCCCGTTCGGCGCGAGTCCGGTACAATTTCAGGCGCACCGCCCCTCGCCCGCGGCCCGCGCCGGCCCGCCACCTCGCTGGCCCGCCCGCAGCCGCACGACGCCGGGCAACGGCGCGCCGCAGCCCCGCCTGCCGCGCGCCCATTGCGGCACCCGACATCCGACACCACTCTCGCAGGTCCAGCACTCATGTCTTCCACGTCCAGCACCCAGAACACGAACCAGGCCCTCTTCGATCGCGCCCAGCGCACCATCCCGGGCGGCGTGAACTCGCCCGTGCGCGCGTTCCGCTCGGTGGGCGGCACGCCGCGCTTCATCGAGCGCGCGCAAGGGCCGTACATGTGGGACGCGGAAGGCAAGCGCTATATCGACTACATCGGCTCGTGGGGCCCGATGATCGTCGGCCATGTGCATCCGGAAGTGCTCGAAGCCGTGCAGCGCGTGCTGGCCAACGGCTTCTCGTTCGGCGCGCCGACCGAAGCCGAAATCGAGATCGCCGAGGAAATCTGCAAGATCGTCCCGTCGATGGAACAGGTGCGCATGGTGTCGAGCGGCACCGAGGCGACCATGAGCGCGCTGCGTCTTGCACGCGGCTACACGAAGCGCGATCGCATCGTGAAGTTCGAAGGCTGCTACCACGGCCACGCCGACAGCCTGCTCGTGAAGGCCGGTTCGGGCCTGCTCACGTTCGGCAATCCGACCTCGGCGGGCGTGCCGGTCGATACGGCCAAGCACACCACGGTGCTCGAATACAACAACGTCGCGGCGCTCGAAGAAGCGTTCAAGGCCTTCGGCGACGAAATCGCCGCCGTGATCATCGAGCCGGTCGCCGGCAACATGAACCTCGTGAAGGCCACGCCCGAATTCATCCACACCTTGCGCGCGCTGACGTCGAAGCACGGCAGCGTGCTGATTTTCGACGAAGTGATGTGCGGCTTCCGCGTGGGTCTGCGCGGCGCGCAGGCGCTCTACAACGTCGAAGCCGACCTGGTGTGTCTGGGCAAGGTCATCGGCGGCGGCATGCCGGCGGCAGCGTTCGGCGGCCGACGCGAAATCATGGACCACCTCGCGCCCAACGGCACCGTCTATCAGGCGGGCACGCTGTCGGGCAACCCGATCGCCGTCGCGGCCGGTCTGAAGACGCTGCAACTGATCCAGGCGCCGGGCTTCTACGAAGACCTGACGGCAAAGACCACGCGTCTCGCGCAGGGCCTCTCGCAGGCCGCGCGCGAAGCGGGCGTGCCGTTCGTCGCCGATTCGGTGGGCGCGATGTTCGGCCTCTACTTCGCGGAAAAAGTGCCGGGCAGCTTCGCCGAAGTCACGAAGAGCGACGTCGCGCGCTTTAACCGCTTCTTCCATCAGATGCTGGACGCGGGTGTGTACTTCGCACCCTCGGCATACGAAGCGGGTTTCGTGTCGAGCACGCACGACGACGCCATCCTCGACGAGACGATCGCCGCCGCGCGTCGCGCCTTCGCAGAGCAATAAGACACAGCACAAACACAGCAGAAGGCGAGGCAGACGCCTCGCCGGTTCCACCGACCGCTGCCGCGGAGAAAAGCTCGACGATGTTCTCGCAATCCGATTTCGTCCACATGGAGCGCGCGCTCGCCCTCGCGGTGCGCGGCCTTTACACCACCGATCCCAACCCGCGCGTCGGCTGCGTGCTGGTCAAGGACGGCGTGGTGATCGGCGAAGGTTTCACGCAACCCGCCGGGTCCGATCACGCCGAAATCCAGGCGATGAAGGACGCCCGCGCGCGTGGCCACGATGTGCGCGGCGCCACGGCCTACGTGACGCTCGAGCCGTGCAGCCACTTCGGCCGCACGCCGCCCTGCGCGAACGCCCTGATCGAAGCGAAAGTCGCGCGTGTGATCGCCGCGATGGAAGACCCTAATCCGCTCGTCTCGGGACGCGGCCTCTCGATCCTGCGCGATGCGGGCGTCGAGGTGCGCTGCGGCCTGCTCGCCAACGAGGCGCGCGAACTGAACATCGGCTTCGTCTCGCGCATGACGAGGAAGCGCCCGTGGGTGCGCATGAAAGTGGCCGCCACGCTCGACGGCCGCACCGGCCTGCCCTCGGGCGAAAGCCAGTGGATCACGGGCGAGGCCGCCCGCGCCGACGGCCACGCCTGGCGCGCGCGCGCCTCGGCCATCCTCACGGGCATCGGCACGGTGAAAGAGGACGACCCGCGCATGACCGTGCGCGCGATCGACACGCCGCGCCAGCCCAAACGTATTCTCATCGACAGCCGCCTCGACGCCTCGCCGCTCTCGCAGATCTTCGTGGGCGCGCCGACGTTGGTGTTCTGCTCGACGCTCGACGCGAGCAACGAAGAACGCGCCGATGCACTGCGCGCGCGCGGCGCGGAAATCGTCGCGCTAGGCAACGAGCACGGCAAGGTCGATCTGCCCGCAATGCTCAGCGAGCTTGCTACGCGCGGCGTCAAC
Source organism: Paraburkholderia sp. J67 (assembly GCF_905220265.1). NCBI lineage: Bacteria > Pseudomonadati > Pseudomonadota > Betaproteobacteria > Burkholderiales > Burkholderiaceae > Paraburkholderia > Paraburkholderia sp. J67. The sequence goes on along the minus strand of NZ_CAJMZK010000018.1, from coordinate 47,870 downwards.
GAACTGCACGTGGAAGCGGGCTACAAGCTCAACGGTTCGCTGCTGCGCGAAGGCTGCGTGGACGAGTTGCTGGTCTATCTCGCGCCCTCGCTGCTCGGCACGCAGTCGCTCGGCATGGTCGATCTGGCCGCGCCGGGCTCGCTCGACGCGCGCACGCGCCTGAACTTCCACACGGTCGATCGCGTCGGCGACGACCTGCGCATTCTCGCGCGCCTCGTGCCGAACGTCGGCGCAGACACCATGAACGACGCGAACGACGGGCCCAAGGACGCGCAATGAATCTCACGAACGTACTGAACGAACCTCTAAAGGACAGCCAGATGTTTACCGGAATCGTCGCGGCCGTGGGCCGCATCGAATCGATCAAGCCGCTCGGCAACGACGCCGATGCAGGCGTGCGCCTCACCGTCAACGCCGGCGACCTCGACCTCGACGACGTGCAGCTCGGCGACAGCATCGCCATCCAGGGCGCGTGCATGACCGCCATCGCCAAGACCGCGACGACCTTCGACGTCGATGTCTCGCGCGAAAGCCTGAACCGCACCGTGGGCCTCGCGAACACGGGCGAGGTGAACCTCGAAAAGGCGCTGCGCGCGCACGACCGTCTCGGCGGCCATATCGTCTCGGGTCACGTCGATGGCCTCGGTACGGTGACGCGCTTTGCGCCCGTGGGCGAATCGCACGAACTGCGTATTCTCGCGCCCGTTGAAATCGGCCGTTACCTCGCCTACAAGGGTTCGGTCACGGTGAACGGCGTGAGCCTGACGGTCAACACGGTGGACGATCGCGCCGACGGCTGCGAGTTCTCGATCAACCTGATTCCGCACACTGTCGAAGTGACCACGCTCAAGCACCTCGCGGCCGGCACGAAGGTGAATCTCGAAATCGATCTGATCGCGCGGTATGTGGAGCGGATGATGTCGGCAGGTGTGACGGGACGCCCGGCCGCCTGAGTCGGGCCTGAACTGCGCCTGAAACTCGAAGCCTGAAAACGCGTGCGCCACATCAAGTGGCGCGCGCAGCGTGCAAGCGCAATTTCGCACGCACTGCTAATATCTTTTCTATTCCTCTGCGGTTGCGCTCCCGGCGTACCGCATTCTTCTCACCCGAACTACGCATGGAGGCAAAGATGGCAAAGATCGAGACGGCCGCTGTCATGCCGCCGGTTGGGGTGATGTCTTGTGGCGCAGCTGGCACGTGTTGCGCCATCGGATTCCTGCCGGCGCGAGCGCGTCCGTAGGTTTTCCCGGCGCAGCCTCTCGCGCCACGATTCAGCGATTTTTTGTGGTCATGCGTCCGGCATGTTGTGCCGGAATGCATCGCCGTCGCTTTCCGCTTTTCTCCTTCACCTCTCCTTCAGGGAAGTCTTCGGGTTTCGCACCCGGAGCATGCTGTCCATGACAGATCAAGACAAACAGGTTGAACAAAACCCACAGCGCGAAAGTGGCCAACAGACGTTCCGCAAGGTGCTCGGCTTCGCGTTCCGGCACTGGTCGCATCAGCCCTGGCGGGTGAGCGCGGTCGCGCTCGCCGCGTTGCTCGGCGCGCTCGCCGACGTCTTCACGCCGCACTACGCCGGGCAGCTAGTCGATGCGCTCGCGCACGATGCCGCGAGCGGCAATGCCGTCGCGTGGCATGCGGCCGTCTTCGCGTTCTGGGCGCTCACCGCACTCGGGCTCGCCGGCACGCTGATGCGCCAGGCCGCGTTCCAGAACATCATCGTGCTCACGCTGCGCATGATGGGCGAGGTCGCCACGCATGCCTTCCACCGTGTGCAGCGCTTCTCGACCGACTGGCACGCGAACAGCTTCGCGGGCTCGACAGTGCGCAAGATCACGCGCGGCATGTGGGCACTCGATCTGCTCAACGACACGCTGCTCGTGGCCCTCTTCCCCTCGCTCGTAATGCTGGTGGGCTCGACGATTCTGCTTGCGGTGCAGTGGCATATGATGGGACTGGTGGTCGGCATCGGCTCGGTGCTCTACCTCGCCATCACCGTCTCGATTTCGCTCTTCTATGTCGCGCCGTCCGCACGGCTTGCGAACCAGTGGGATACGAAGATGGGCGGCGCGCTGGCCGATGCGGTCACCTGCAACCCCGTCGTGAAGGCCTTCGGCGCCGAGGCGCGTGAAGAAGCGCGCCTCGCGCGCGTGATCGACAAGTGGGACAGCCGCACACGTCGCACCTGGCGGCGCGGCACCTTCAACGGCGGCGTGCAGGGCGCACTGCTGGTCGCGATGCAAGCGGCCATTCTTGGCTCGGCACTGCTGCTATGGGCGCGTGGGTTGGCGAGCGTGGGCGACATCACCTTCGCGCTCACGCTGTTCTTCCTGCTCAAGGGCTATCTGCGCGACGTAGGCATGCATGTGCGCAACCTGCAACGTTCGGTCAACGATATGGAGGAGCTGGTGATGCTGGACGCCCAGCCGCTTGGCATCGAAGACATGCCGGGTGCGCCGCCCATCGTGATCGACCGCGGCGATATCCGTTTCGAAAACATGACGTTCCGCTACGGCGCGCTCGAGCGGCCGCTCTACGCGAATCTGACGCTGCGTATCGCGCCGGGCGAGCGCGTGGGGCTCGTTGGCCATTCGGGATCGGGCAAGACCACGCTGATCAAGCTGATCCAGCGCCTCTATGACGCCTCGGCCGGCCGCATCACGATCGATGGCCAGGACATCGCGCGGGTGCAACAAGCTTCGTTGCGCTCGCAGATCGCCATCGTGCAGCAAGAACCGGTGCTGTTCCATCGCTCGCTGGCGGAGAACATCGCCTACGCGCGGCCCGGCGCGACGCACGCCGAGATCGTGCACGCCGCGAAGCTCGCGAGCGCGCACGACTTCATCATGGCGCTGCCGCGCGGCTACGACACGCTGGTGGGCGAGCGCGGCGTGAAGCTCTCGGGCGGCGAGCGCCAGCGCGTGGCGATCGCGCGCGCGTTCCTCGCGGATGCGCCGATCCTGATCTTCGACGAAGCAACGTCGAGCCTCGACAGCGAAAGCGAGGTGCTGATCCAGCAGGCGATGGAGCGCCTGATGGAAGGCCGCACGACAGTAGTGGTGGCCCACCGGCTCTCGACGGTGCGCGCACTCGATCGCCTGTTGGTGCTGGAGCGCGGGCGCGTGGCCGAAGAAGGCACGCACGACACGCTGGTGCGCCGCGAGAACGGGCTGTACCGGCGCCTGTTCGAGCGTCAGGCGCTGGAACTCACGAAGGGGCTCGCCGACGACGTGATCCTGCGCTGAGTTCCCGGCCCGAGGCCGTGCGGCCCGCGTGCAGCATTCAGGCCGCTTCGGCGCGCACGTGCGGCTGGATGTTCGACAGCACCTCGGCGAGGGCCTCGCGCGCGAGCTCCGTGTCGTAGTGCGCCTGAAGTTCCATCCAGCTGCGCGCATCCGTGCCGAAGTAGACGGCGAGGCGCACCGCCGTATCGGCCGTGATTGCGCGCTTTCCCAGCACGATCTCGTTGATGCGCCGCGGCGGCACGCTGATCGCTTTCGCGAGCGCGTATTGGCTCACGCCCAGGGGCTTGAGCCAGTCTTCGTTCAGGATCTCTCCCGGGGTGGCGAGCGGTACTTCCCGTGCCATGGCCATACTCCTCAAAAAGCGCTCAGTGATAGTCGATGATGCGGACCTGCGACGCCTCGCCATTCGCAAAACGAAAGCAGATGCGCCATTGCGCATTGACGCGGATGCTGTAGTCGCCCGCCAGATTGCCCTCCAGCGGTTCCAGCCGATTGCCGGGCGGCACGCACAGAAACGATAAGGTGCAAGCCGCGTGGATCTGCTGAAGCTTGCGAACCGCCACCGCTTCGATCGCAATGAAACGGGCCACGCGGCGCCCCGCGAACAGCGCGGCGGTGTCGCGACACCCAAATGATGTAATCGCCATGGATAGTAACGCCTCACGTTAATAACGTCAACCGTTACTATTGTCGCGACAACGCCACGCGCCGAATAGCTGGCCGTTCGGCCAATGCGCACGCGGGTCGCGCCCCGCAAGACCACGCCGCCGAGGCCCGCACGCCGGCCGGGAAACCATCGCGCGGCACTCAAAAGCTGGCGCATGATCCCCGTTCTGGGCGACGCGCCCGCCCGCCTGGCGTAAAATGTGCGCTTTCCAGCCAGAATCCCACCATGACGCTCGCCTCTACCCTTGAGATCATCGCCGAACTGAAAGCCGGCAAGATGGTGATCCTTGTCGACGAAGAAGACCGGGAAAACGAGGGCGACCTCGTCATCGCAGCTGAATTCGTCACGCCCGAAGCCATCAACTTCATGGCGAAGTACGGTCGCGGGCTGATCTGCCTCACGCTCACCCAGGAGCGTTGCAAGCTGCTCAACCTGCCGCTGATGACTTCGCGCAACGGCACGCAGTACGGCACGGCGTTCACGGTGAGCATCGAGGCGGCCGAGGGCGTCACCACGGGCATTTCCGCCGCCGACCGCGCGCGCACGATCCAGACGGCGGTGGCGCACGACGCCCGCGCCGAGCACATCGTGCAGCCGGGCCACGTGTTCCCGATCATGGCGCAGCCTGGCGGCGTGCTCGTGCGCGCGGGCCACACGGAAGCGGGCTGCGACTTCACGGCGCTCGCGGGCCTCACGCCGGCGTCGGTGATCTGCGAGATCATCAAGGACGACGGCACGATGGCGCGCCTGCCCGACCTCATGGAGTTCGCAAAGGAGCACGACATCAAGATCGGCACCATCGCCGACCTGATTCACTATCGCAGCCGCACGGAGTCGATTGTCGAGCGCGTGGCCGAACGCACCCTGCATACGGCCCACGGCGCATTCCGCGCGGTCATGTATGTCGATCGTCCGACGGGCACGCCGCATATCGCGCTCGTGCGCGGCACGCCCACGCCGGACACGGAAACGCCCGTGCGCGTGCACGAACCGATTTCGCTGCTGGATCTGCTGGAAACGGGCTCGTCCACGCACTCGTGGACACTCGACGCCGCCATGCGCGAGATCGCCGAACGCGATCTTGGCGTGATCGTCATGCTCAACTGCGGCGAGAGCAAGGAACATCTGGTCGACGTCTTCAAGGCGATCGACCAGAAAGAGCGCGCGGAGGCGCTCGCACGCCGGCCCGTGGATTTCAAGACCTACGGGGTCGGCGCGCAGATCCTGCGCGAACTCGGCGTGGGCCGCATGCAGGTGCTCTCGAAGCCGCGCCGGCTTGGCAGCATGTCGGGCTACGGTCTCGAAGTCACGGGCTTCGTGCCGATGCCGGGCGGCGGCGCCGAAGCGCCCTGCCCGCCGGATACGGCGGATCGCGCGGCGCAGTAATACCGCCCGATACGCCCTACAGGCCTACACTACGCCGCGTCGCACGCACACTTTCACGCGTCACCACGCTAAACCGAACTTACGGACACCACATGGAAATCGGACAATACCAACCGAACCTCGACGGCGACGGACTGCGCATCGGCATCGTCCAGTCGCGCTTTAACGAACCCGTTTGCAACGGCCTCGCCGACGCCTGCATCGAAGAACTCGAACGCCTTGGCGTGACCGGCGAAGACGTGCTGCTCGTCACCGTGCCGGGCGCACTCGAAATCCCGCTGGCGCTGCAAAAGCTCGCCGAAAGCGGCCAGTTCGACGCCCTGATCGCGCTCGGCGCGGTCGTGCGCGGCGAAACGTATCACTTTGAACTCGTCTCGAACGAAAGCGGCGCAGGCATCACGCGCATCGCGCTCGACTTCGGCGTGCCGGTCGCGAACGCGGTCCTCACGACGGAAAATGACGAGCAGGCCGTCGCGCGCATGACCGAGAAGGGTCGTGACGCAGCGCGCGTCGCAGTTGAGATGGCGAACCTGACGGTGGCGCTGGAACAACTCGACGGCGGCGACGACGACGAAGACGAGGACGAAGAAGAGGAACAGCAATGAAGAGCGCGCGCCGCCGCTCCCGCGAACTGGCCACGCAGGGTCTGTATCAGTGGCTGCTGTCGGGTGTGCCCGCCGGCGAGATTGATGCGCAATTGCGCGGTTCGCAGGGCTACGACAAAGCCGACCACGAGCATCTGGACGCGTTGCTGCACGGCGTGATCCGCGAAGCGGGCGAACTGTCCGTCGCGATCGCACCGTGTCTGGACCGTCCGATCGAGCAGCTTTCGCCCGTCGAACGCGCGGTGCTGCTCGTGGCCACCTACGAGTTCAAGCATCACGTCGACATTCCGTATCGCGTCGTCATCAACGAGGCGGTCGAGTTGACCAAGACCTTTGGCGGCTCGGACGGCTACAAGTACGTGAATGGCGTGCTCGACAAGCTCGCGGCGCAACTGCGCTCGACCGAAGCCCAGAACGCCCGCAAGTCGTAACACGTTGTCCTGAGGCGCACCGCGCGAAGCCGGGCCGTGAGGCCCGTGCCCTCGCCGTGCGTCCCAATCGCCCGCGCCAGCCGTATCTGGCGCCCGCCAGCACTGGAATCACCCGCATGAACACCGTTGCCGAACCGCTCCTGCGGCTTGCCGCGCGCGTCGACGCGATCCAGCCGTTCTACGTCATGGAACTGGCGAAGGAAGCCGCGAAGCTCGAACGAGCCGGCCGCGACATCATCCACATGGGTATCGGCGAACCGGATTTCACGGCGCCTGAGCCCGTCGTCGAGGCCGCGGCCGCTGCGCTGCGCCAGGGCGTCACGCAATACACCAATTCGCTCGGCATCCATGCGCTGCGCGAAGCGATCGCCGCGCACTATCAACAGGCTTATGGTCTGACGATCGATCCGGCGCGCGTCGTGGTGACAGCCGGGGCTTCGGCTGCGCTGCTGCTCGCGTGCACCGCGCTCGTCGACCGCGACGACGAAGTGCTGATGCCCGACCCGTCCTATCCGTGCAACCGGCACTTCGTGGCCGCCGCGGAAGGCAAGCCTGTGCTCGTGCCGAGCGGACCCGACGCCCGCTTCCAGCTCACCGCCGCCGATGTCGAGCGCTTGTGGACGCCGCGCACGCGCGGCGTGCTGCTCGCGTCGCCGTCGAACCCGACCGGCACGTCGATCGAACCCGATGAGCTCAAACGCATCGTGCAAACCGTGCGTGCGCGCGGCGGCTTCACGATCGTCGACGAGATCTATCAAGGCCTGTCCTACGGCGAGCCGCCCGTCTCCGCCCTCGCCTTCGGCGACGACGTGGTGACGGTCAACAGCTTTTCGAAGTACTTCAACATGACGGGCTGGCGTCTGGGCTGGCTCGTGGTGCCGCCCTCGCTGGTCGGCGCGTTCGAGAAGCTCACGCAGAATCTGTTCATCTGCGCCTCGGCGCTTGCCCAGCATGCGGCGCTCGCCTGCTTCGAGCCCGACACGCTGAAGATCTACGAAGCACGCCGGCTGGAGTTCAAACGCCGCCGCGACTTCATCGCTCCCGCGCTCGAATCGCTCGGCTTCACGGTGCCCGTGATGCCGGACGGTGCTTTCTATGTTTACGCAGACTGCACGAAGGTCAACCACCCGGCCGCGGGCGACAGCGACGCGCTCACCCGCGCGATGCTGCACGACGCCGGCACGGTGATGGTGCCCGGCATGGATTTCGGCGTGGCCGCGCCGCGTCAGTTCGTGCGGCTTTCGTATGCGACAGCGTATGAGCGGCTAGAAGAAGCGGTCGCGCGACTGCGCGTCCTGTTCGAGCGCTAATCGACGGACAACACGTGCAGAAATGGAAAAAAGGCACCCGAGGGTGCCTTTTTTGTTTCGTGCAGTCTTTCCGATTGCGGCAGCGTTAAGCGCCAAGCTCGGGCTGGCTGTGCTTCTGGGCTGCCGAACCGCCGGCACTGGCATCGTCCTGCGCCGGTGCCGACGAAGCCGAAGTCTTCTCCATCAGCGGATGCGCGCCGTCGAGCGTCATGTGCACGCGCTTGTCGCCGTTCACGCTCGCCATTTTCTGCGTCTCGCCGATGCTGGCCGTGTTGGTGGTGGGCGCCTGCGGCGCGTTGATCGGCACATTGCGGCCGCGCGCGACATCGCGCAGACGCGTACGCTCGGCCATCACCTTGGCGCCGTAACCGCCGTCGTCCTGCGAGGTCGAGCCGACGTAGAGGCGCAGACCGCCCGGCAGCGAACCGCCGCGTGCGATGCAGTCCTTCAGCACCAGCGCACCCACCTTGATGTTCGCGAGCGGATCGAGCGCCGCGCGCTGGCCGCCGAAGTACTGGAACTTGTCCGAGTGCACCTTCGACATGACCTGCATGAGACCTTGCGCACCCACGCCGCTTTCCGCGTACGGGTTAAAGCCCGACTCGATTGCCATCACCGCGAGCAGCAGCAGAGGATCGAGCCCCACTTCACGGCCGGTATCGAAGGCGGCCTTCACGAGTTCGCCCACCGGCTCCTGCGCGACGTGATAGCGACGCGAGATATAGGTGGCGACAAGCGCCTGCTCGCGCGCCGAGACCAGCACGCGGTCATCGCGTGCGTCGGGCGTGATGCGCTGCGCCGGAATCATGCGCGCCAGCGTGCCGACGCTCGGCAGCGAACGCGGATCGAGACCGTTGAGCGTGACCGCGTCGAGTGTGGCCATGCCGCCATTCGAGACGCTGCTCGCCACATGGGCGACCGCGCCGTTCGAACCAGCGGGCATGATGCCTGCGCTGGGTACACCAGCGTCAGGGACGAGTGCCGTGGGCAGGGTTGCACCGTCGGCGGAATTGTCGTCGCTGGCCGGGTGGCCCGAGGGCATGAGCGACGGCAGCGGATTACCTTGCAACAGGCGGGCCGGACCCGCCTGCACGGCGGCGGAAACGAAAGGCATCATGCGTGCGGCCAACGTGCCGCGCCAGGTGGGCAAAAGCCACACGGCGAGCGCGAGCAGGACGGCGCAACCGCCGACGATGCTGAACAGGTGATGGCTCAAACGCGTGCCACGCTTTAGCAATGCACGCATGCCAAGAGCGAGACGCTCATCGGCGCGCCACCACGATAACCAGGTATTCATCTACAGAATCTCCCCATGATGCATGATCCGGCGAGCGAATATCGGCACGAGGCCAATGGCCTATCGCAGGATCAAGACACCGTGCGCCCTGGCTGGTGCGGCAGCGGTGTCGGGAAAACGGCAAAGTACGCCGTGGGTGGAACCCCTTCCGGTAAAACCAGGCACGCCATGGGCGCGCGCGGGGGGTTCTCACGCGAACAGCCGGCGCAAAGGCGCCGGCGAGGACAGCCAATCTAGACCGTGGGAAGCCGTGCAGGGAATCGGCTAAACGGCGACGCGTTGCGTCTGAAGGACCGGGACGGTGGCTAAAAATTGCAAGCCCTGCAACCAGTGTGGACGGATTCTAGCAGGGATTTATAGACCGTCAACACTATAGAATGTCAAATCTATAACTAATTGTAATAATGAACGGTGTTCAATCCGGGCAGACCCACGTGCTGCGCGCGTCTGCGGCAAGTTGACGGATGTGCCTGCCAACGTGCGCCAGGTAACGCAGGTAAAATCGACAATCGTTTCGCTCCTGCTCTCGCCGCCCGCTGCGGCTCCCGACCCTATCCTGATGAAATACAAAGACTTGCGCGACTTCGTCGGTCGCCTGGAGACGCTTGGCGAGCTGCGCCGCGTGCCGCAGGCCGTCTCCCCGGTGCTGGAAATGACCGAGCTGTGCGACCGCGTGTTGCGCGCCGGTGGTCCGGCCCTCCTGTTTGAGAGCCGCGCGACCCATGCGTTCCCCGTGCTCGGCAATCTGTTCGGCACGCCGCGACGCGTCGCACTCGGTATGGGTATCGATGCGCCCGAGAGCGCAGGCGACGGCGCCGCGCTCGAGTCGCTGCGCGACGTGGGCCGCCTGCTCTCCGCGCTCAAGGAACCCGAGCCGCCGCGCGGCCTGAAGGACGCGGGCAAGCTGCTGACGCTCGCCAAGGCTGTCTGGGACATGGCGCCGAAGACGGTGAGCGCGCCGCCCTGCCAGGAGATCGTCTGGGAAGGCAACGACGTCGATCTCGCGAAACTGCCGATCCAGACCTGCTGGCCCGGCGACGCTGGCCCGCTCATCACCTGGGGTCTCACGGTCACGCGCGGACCGAACAAGACGCGTCAGAATCTGGGCATCTATCGTCAGCAGTTGGTCGGTCGCAACAAGCTCATCATGCGCTGGCTCGCGCATCGCGGCGGCGCACTCGATTTCCGCGAATTCGCGCTGCGCAATCCTGGCAAACCTTATCCCGTTGCCGTGGTGCTCGGCGCCGATCCGGCGACGATCCTCGGCGCGGTCACGCCCGTGCCCGACACGCTCTCCGAATACCAGTTCGCGGGCCTGTTGCGCGGCGGCCGCACTGAACTCGCGAAGTGCCTGACGCCTGGCGTCGACACGTTGCAGGTGCCCGCTCGCGCCGAAATCGTGCTCGAAGGCTTCATCTATCCGCAGGAAGGCCAGCTTTCACCCGCGCCCGCCGGTGCGCCGCCACGCCCCACGAAGGGCGCGAGCGCTGCCTACGAGCATGCGCTCGAAGGTCCATACGGCGATCACACCGGGTACTACAACGAGCAGGAGTGGTTCCCCGTCTTCACGGTGGAGCGCATCACGATGCGTCGCGATGCGATCTACCACTCTACGTATACAGGCAAGCCGCCCGACGAGCCCGCCGTGCTCGGCGTCGCGCTCAACGAAGTGTTCGTGCCGCTGCTGCAAAAGCAGTTTCCGGAGATCACCGACTTCTATCTGCCGCCCGAAGGCTGTAGCTATCGCATGGCGATCGTGCAGATCAAGAAGAGCTACCCCGGGCACGCCAAACGCGTGATGTTCGGCGTGTGGAGCTTCCTGCGGCAGTTCATGTATACGAAGTTCATCGTCGTGGTGGACGATGATGTCGATATCCGCGACTGGAAGGAAGTGATCTGGGCGATCACGACGCGCATCGACCCGGCGCGCGATACAGTGCTCGTCGAAAACACGCCGATCGACTATCTCGATTTTGCGTCGCCGGTAGCGGGACTCGGCTCGAAAATGGGCCTCGACGCGACCAACAAATGGCCCGGCGAAACCGACCGCGAATGGGGCCGCTCCATCGAGATGAGCCAGGACGTCAAGACGCGCGTCGACCGTCTCTACGAAGAGCTCGGACTCGGTCGCACCTGAGGACGATGCGCCGCGCATCGGATGAGTCGCGGCGCTTCGCCCTGCACGCCTCAACCGCGACGCCTTCGCGACGCCGCGCCCGGTGCGGCTCGCCGTGAGCCACGCCGCTCACGCATGGAGGAGACACGAAGATGAGCCAGTTGGCATCCGAACGCCTGACGCAGTTGAGGGATCCCGCACTCTTCAAGACGCGCGCCTGGATCGACGGCGAATGGAGCGGCGGCGAGGCGACCTTCGCCGTGCTCGATCCCGCCGACAACACCGAAATCGCACGCGTGCCGGACTTCGGCGCGGCCGAGGCGAGCCGCGCGATTGGCGCGGCACACGCGGCGCTGTCCGGCTGGCGCGCGAAGACCGGCAAGGAGCGCGCGGCCGTGCTGCGCCGCTGGTACGACCTCGTGGTCGAGCACGCCGACGATCTCGCCGCGATCATGACCGCCGAGCAAGGCAAGCCGCTCGCCGAAGCGCGCGGCGAAGTGCTCTACGGCGCGTCCTTCCTCGAATGGTTCGCCGAGGAAGCCAAGCGCGTGAATGGCGACGTGCTCGCAAGCCCCGCCACCGACCGCAAACTCGTCGTGCTCAAGCAGCCGATCGGCGTGTGCGCGTCGATCACGCCGTGGAATTTCCCGATCGCGATGATCACCCGCAAGGTCGCACCCGCGCTCGCCGCGGGGTGCACGATCGTCGTCAAGCCTGCCGAACAGACGCCGCTGTGCGCGCTCGCGCTCGCCGAACTCGCGCAGCGCGCGGGCGTGCCCAAAGGCGTGTTCAACGTCGTCACCGCCGATGCCGCGAACTCGATCGAAGTGGGCAAGGCGCTCTGTGAAAGCGACGTCGTGCGTCATCTTTCGTTCACGGGTTCGACGCCAGTGGGCCGCATCCTCATGCAGCAATGCGCGCCGACGGTCAAGAAAATCGCTCTGGAACTGGGCGGCCACGCGCCCTTCATCGTCTTCGACGATGCCGATATCGAGGCCGCCGTCGAAGGCGCGGTGATCTCGAAATATCGCAATGCCGGGCAGACCTGCGTGTGCACGAATCGCTTCTACGTGCATGAGAAAATCTACGATGCGTTCGTCGAGAAACTGGCCGCCGCCACGCGCAGGATCAAGGTCGGCAACGGTTTCGAAGCGGGCGTAAACCAGGGTCCGCTGATCGACGACGATGCCGTGGCCAAGGTCTCGAAGCATGTCGAGGACGCCACCGCGAAAGGCGCGAAGCTCGTTACGGGCGGCCAGGTGACCGAGGGCCGTTATGTCGAGCCGACCGTACTCGCCGACGTCACGCGCGACATGCTGATCGCGCGCGAGGAGACCTTCGGGCCGGTCGCCGCCGTGTTCCGGTTCAGCGACGAAGCTGAAGTGGTCGCCCTCGCCAACGACACCGAATTTGGCCTGGCCTCCTATTTCTATAGCCGCGACATCGGCCGCATCTGGCGCGTGGCTGAAGCGCTCGAATACGGCATGGTCGGCATCAATACCGGGCTCATCTCGAACGAGGTTGCGCCGTTCGGCGGCGTAAAGCAGTCGGGACTCGGGCGCGAAGGCTCGAAGTACGGCATCGACGAATACGTCGAACTGAAATATCTGTGCATCGGCGTCTAATGGCCTGATGCCCTGAAATGCCCATACGGCCAGCCGGGCGCGCAAGTCCGGCTGACCACGTCACGCCATGCCCACGGGCGCGCGACGCACGACAACAACAATCACGGTTTTATGTCTCACGTTTCCCTGCTTTCCGACGGCTTTTTTCTGTCACTTTCGTTGTGTCTCGACATCGGCCTCGTCAACGTCGCGATCCTCTCGCTCACGCTCTCGCACGGCTTCCGGCCAGGCTTCTGGCTCGGTTTCGGTTCCTGTTTCGGCGATCTGATCTATGCGGCGCTCGCGCTCGCGGGCATGGCGGCGCTGCTGCAATTCGAGGCGGTGCGATGGGTCGTGTGGATCGGCGGCGCAGCCGTGCTGCTGATGCTCACCTGGAAGATGGCGCGCGAGGCGCTCAACCCCGCCAAGGCCCCGCCGGTCGAGGGTGAGGAGGATCGCGCCTCACCGCTGCCGAACCCGTGGCGCAGTTTCATGCGCGGCGTGCTGCTGGCGCTGTCGTCGCCTAGCGCGATCCTCTGGTTCGCGGCAGTGGGTGGCGCGCTCATCGCGAAGTCGGGCGCGACAAGCGCGGGTTCGGCGGCGCTGTTTCTTTCAGGCTTTTTCCTCGGCGGACTGGGCTGGACGCTTTTTCTCTGCGCGCTGGCGAGCCACGGACGCAGGCGCGCCGGGACCGGGCTGCTGCGTGCGTGCCACGTGCTTTCGGCACTGCTATTCGCATGGTTCTCGTACAGCGTCATCGTGCACGGCTATCACGACCTGATCGTTCAAGGCACCGCCGCGCACTAAAGCGTCACCCAGAAGCCTTGCCGAAACGACAACGGCGCAACGCGGCGTGAGCCGGCGTTGCGCCGTTGCAAAACAACCTTAAGACAATCCGCAAAGACGAGCGAATGGCCCCCGCCATCCGCCGCCCCACTCTCAAACCTTTAGCGGCGATACCAGCCACCGTGATAGCCGTGGTAACCATAGCCGTGACGATAATACGGATGGCCGTAGTAACCACCGTACCCATATCCACCCACGACGACCGCGGGCGGCGGCGCGTAGACCACCGGCGGCGGCGGCGCGTACACGACGGGCGGCGGCGGTGCGTAGACCGGCGCTGCATAGACCGGGTACGCGGGTGCAACGGGGATGCCAATACCGATACCCACCGAAACGTGCGCCTCGGCCGCGCTGACGAACCCCACACCCAGCGCAGCGGCAACGATAAACGAAACGGTCTTTTTCACTTCTATTCTCCTGGCGGCCGACGACGGCGTCGCTCCACATAACGGGCACTGCCCACGTCCCTACTCTATCCAAAACGGACGTCGCTAAAAGTAGCCATTTGTTGCAAATTGCAATTGCCTGAAGTGGGTTCGGTGCGCCGGATCAAGATCTTGCGGAAACTTTCTGCCGCGAAAAGGCGAAAACGGCGCTGCATTGCGCCGCTCGGGCGGCGCAGACTGCGCTCCCGGTCAGAGTTACCTGGCGCCTGATAACAACAACCTGATACGCAGGTAATGTTTGATTACAAATTGGCTGACGGCTCGCGCCCCGGCGATGTACCGCGAACCCAAAACGACGATGCCCGGTCCTGGGACCGGGCATCGTCAAATCAAACGGGGACGTCGAACAGCAGCGCTAGCCGACTTTCACATAGGCGAACTCACGCGAGACGCTCGGTGGAACGTAAGCGCCGCTGATCTGCACGCGGGGCGTGAGACGCTTCTTCTGGTCCCACCAGCGACGGCGCTGATGGGGCGTGAGAAACCGCAGATGCTTCCGGTAAGCGAAGATGCTCATGTTGACCTCCCGAATCGGACTACCGACAGGAAACAGCCCAATTGCACGACAGCAACAGGAAAACCGCAGTCATGGAAACCATTGTGCGCAGGTTTGCGAACGACAACCGCAGTGTGGCGAGATAGCCGCACCCATACGACATATCGCCGGAGACCTGTTCGTCGCGCCTTACTCGTGCTGGCGACACGCACTGGCGGCCGCTACGTCGGGCACACCGTGCCGCAGGTCTCGCCGCGCGCGCCAGGCATCGGCCGGGCATTCCGGCGGCCAGCGACAACCTGCGGTCGATACCATCATGTGCGCGCCCACGTTCGCGCAGCAGAACCCGTGCCACGGGCCCATCATAAATTCTGTCGGCGACGGCCATCCTGTCATTGCCGGGCCTCGCCGCTTGCCCTCGGCTCCTTTTTAACCGGAGCCTGCGCATTGCTTCGGTACGACACCGAACATTGCGCAGCGCCACGCCTTGGCGCAGCCACCGAACCCACTGTAACGGTTTACCGCAAAGGCTGTCAGAATCGTGTGCGCCGCGCCGTGGGCAGCCGTCGTCCCGCGCCCATACTGGCGAGGCGTGAGCCGTGGTAATGTGGCAACGGCGCGCAGGTGCCGGCGCAAGGCGGCACGGGGCGCACGCTTAGGGATTCATCGACGAGAACGCACAATGATCAAGGTCAGCATCCTCTATCCGTATCGGGAAAACGGCCGTTTCGACAGCGAGTACTACGCCACGCGGCACATGCCGCTCGCCGCACGGCTGTTCGGGGACGCCTGCAAGGGCTGGTCGGTCGACATCGGCATCAACGCAGGGCCGCCGGGCACGCCACCGCCCTACGTCGCGGCGGGGCACTTTCTGTTCGAGACGCTCGACGCCTTCTACGAGGTGTTCAAGGCGCACGACAAGGTGCTCGTCGACGACATTCCCAATTACACCGACGGCGGCAACGGCACGATCCTGATCAGCGAGATCAAGGTCTCGGTCTGAGACCTCATATCTGATACGTGCCGCGAGCCACCGCACGCGCGCAAACGCCCCTGGCTGCGCCGCGTGCCGTCATTCACCACAAGAAGGAAAAGACACCGATGTTCGGCGATATCGCCCGTTTTCTGCTCAATACGATCTTCACGTTGTTCGGCGCCGCGCTGTTGCTGCGGGCCTGGCTCCAATTCGTCCGCGTGCCGCCCTATAACCCGGTGACGCACGCCATCCAGCAGGCCACGAACTGGCTCGTCCTGCCGCTGCGTCGCGTGATTCCGGGCGTGCGCGGTATCGACTGGGCAAGTGTGGTCGCTGCCCTGATCGCCTCGGTCGTGTACGTACTGTTGATGGTATGGCTCGTGGGTGTCGATCCGTTCGGCCTGCTGCCCACGCTGCTGATCGTCGCGGTGCTCACGCTCCTGAAGTGGGCGCTCAACCTGCTGATCTGGCTCACGATCCTGATGGCCCTGCTCTCCTGGCTGAACCCGAGTTCGGCCGCGATGCCCGTGCTGTTTCAGCTTACGGCGCCGTTCCTCAATCCGCTGCGACGCATCCTGCCGAACTTCGGCGGCCTCGACCTTTCGCCGATCCTGCTGTTCGTGATCGTGCAGGTGCTGCTGATGGTCGTGACGCGCGCGGCCGTTTCGCTCACGCTGTTCGGTATCTGAGGCCATCTTTGATGTAGCGCCAGGCGGATTCGCAGCGCCGGGTCGCGTGCATTTGCGCAACCCGGCGAAATCCGCGTAAAATGGCGCGCTCTGCGGGCGTCGTATAATGGCCATTACCTCAGCTTCCCAAGCTGATGACGTGGGTTCGATTCCCATCGCCCGCTCCAATACCCTCCTAAGCCGTTGATTTCACATCAACTCAGGCTCTGATGGTCCGGGTTCTCCGCAAGGCTACTACAGTGGTGGTCGCCATGTCGGGAACATCGTGCCTCTATCGCCGCCCCAGCGGCATCTACGCTGTTCGTCTTGTCGTGCCAAAGCGGCTGCGCCCATTAGTGGGCCGCACGGAAATTCACACCTCTACCGGCCTGCGAATATTGGACGCCGCGAAGCGTGCGGCGCTCAAGATCCAAATGCACTGGCGCGAACGCTTTCTGGCGATGGACACTGAAAGACTAAGACACGAAAACCCGCTGCTCATTGGCGATGGGATGATTGCCCTCACGGAAGCCGCGGCATCTATCGGCATCTCCACCGCTGCTCTTGCTGGCGAGCTGTTGGCCGACCGCGCGCACGCATACGCCCACGTCCAGGGATTGCGCTGCTGGACGGTTCCCGACCTTGACGACGTAGAGCGCGATCACGACGGCCCTTTCGTGCTGAATGACGCAATGGCGCGCGGAGAGCTTGACCTGTATTCCGGCTTGGTCCGCTTTTTCAGTAGCCATGCCACGCTCGGACAGTTTGCGGTCGGTGCCGTGGCGCATGAGTCCGTTTTCCGGGGCACAGGAACAACCGGATTTTTGGTAGATGGCGAGCTTGAGCTGTCGTCATCCGAGTGCGTCGTGCAGAAAGCCGCCGTGGCGCGGGTGCGGGCGCGGTTGGCGGTAGGGTTGCCCGCTGCACCTTCCGCGCCTGCCCTCTCGCCTGCCGCCAGCGAATCTGTGAACGCGCCCATCGTCTTCGACCCGATCACGGCACGACACGGCGGAAAGCGCTTCTCCGAACTGTTCGAGAGCTACCGGAGTGACCGAGCCTGGGGAGCGGATCAGACCCGCCGGATGACGACCGAAGCCGGTCTGTTCATTGACCTGATGGGCGATCCGGCGCTAGGCGACATCGAGAAGGAAACCGTGCTGGAGTTTGCGCGGCTGCTCACGTTACTGCCGACAGACATCTACCAATCACGACGAAATTATTTCCGCGAGACCGGCGAGACCAAGACCCTCCACGAGCTGATAGCGCTTGCCGAGCGCGGCGGGCTGCAACGCAAGAACGAGATGACCGTCAAGGGTCACGTGGGCCGCCTGAGCGAAATTCTTGGCTACGGCGTCAAGGCGGGCATGATGCGCTTCAATCCGGCATCTGATTACAAGCGTGGGCGCAGTGCGGGCGCGGGTTCGCGGGCGCAGGATGAGCGTCAGGCGTTCGCGCCCGACGAGCTGACGCGCATCTTTTCACAGGACTGGTTCGAGCGTGGCGCGGGGACCATCAACAAGAGCGGTTCCACGCACTGGAGACCGCACTACTACTGGTTGCCGCTGCTGGGCCTGTTTACTGGTGGCCGTATCAATGAGCTGTCACAGCTCTACCTAGACGACATAAGACAGTCCGAGACCGGCGCATGGTATCTAGACTTCAATCTTGAAGGCGACAAGGTAGAGGACGTGCCTGACAAGTCACTGAAGACGGTCAACGCAGTTCGCGTTGTCCCGTTGCATGGCGAGTTGGTGCGCCTCGGACTTCCTGAATACGTGGATGCGCTGCGGTGCGCGGGCCATGTCCGCCTGTTCCCTGAGCTGAAGCGTGACCGAGTGAAGGGCTACGGCAAGCCTGCTGGGTCATGGTTCAATGAGCGGTTTCTAGGCATCAAGCTCGGCATCAAGCGCGACGGGATGAAGACATTCCACTCATTCCGGCACACGTTCGTTACAGCGCTTGAACGGCTCGACCTACCGGAGCGTGTGCAGGCACAGTTGGCAGGGCATGAGCGCGGCACGACGCAGAGCGGGAGCCGCTACGCGAAGGACCGCAACGCCGACGAGCTGGTTGCGAACTTTGCGGGGCTGCAATTCCCCGCGCTCGCTGGCGTAGCGCCATTCAGGATTGGTGATGCTTTGACCGCGATCAAGTGCGCGCACCGTCAGAAAGTGGCGGCTAGTAAGCGGCAAATGGGCGCGAAATCCGATGTATAAGGTTTCATCTTTTGGGCCGCCAGTTGATGACTGGATGGCCATCGTAGTAGGTCGATTTTTCTAGGACTTTGGCTTTTACGCACGCATCAATCCGATACGGCACGCTGTCCTATTTGTTGCCCTTTTCTTTGAAGTCGTCACAAAAACGCCCAATAAACACAAACCTAATTCGGGGAAGCAATGAAGAAAATCACAGCAAAATTTGGCACGGCTTGCCTGCTACCGTTGTCTATCGCCATGACGGCTTGCTCGTTCGATCCGGTGAAGAAGGAAAGTGAACTGTCTTACGTGAACGAAGTTGTAGCCGGAACGCCTGAGAAAGTGATGCGTTCGTTGCAAGATAGACAACGGCGGTGCGGATCGCTCATTGGTGCGATAACCGCTAACGGCTCGTATATGCCCGACGAAGCAGAACAGGTGTTGGACATGCAAGTGCATATGTCTAACCTAGGGCCGCTCGGTGTGGGACGCCTGCGTATGTCAGCAACTGAGGGGGGGACAATGGTTCGCGTCGGGGTGCCGCCTAAAGACATCGGGGGCAGCGCCCAGAAAAAGATTTCCGCTCTTGCTGCTGACCCCTCGTTGCCGTGCGACTACTAAGCCTGCTCGATAGCGCAGGGCGTCATTAGTCAGCTCAAACAAGCTCGGCGCAGGTATAGCTACGGTATGGATAGGGGCGGGTTTAGTTCCGCGCTGGCTCCCGTTCACCGCCCCTTTTCTCACATCGCAGACGACAAAATCGAGTTTCCGTAGCAATCGTTCATGAGCACGACTGCTCGCCCAGATTCGTCGGTGCCGACATGCACGATGGCGTGTCCGGCGTCGATGGTTTGCGTGATGGTCATTGTTTCCAGCATGGTTGCTGCTTGGTCTAGCGAAAGCTGTTGCATGTTGTCCCCGTAAGAGGCCGTAATGTTGCCAGGAAGCGGCCCCATCGTGCAATGGGGCCGGGGCAAATTTCGACTTACCTGACTGCTTGGCGCACGGCATCGCGGAACGACCCTGGAGTCTGTAGGCCCGCCAGCACGGCATCCTGCACCATGCGCTGTGCATCGAGTCGAGGTCCGCCTGTTCCGCTGCTCGTGTGGCCCTGCTGCGGATTCGGGTTGATGACATTGATTTTGACCACGGGCACCGCCTGCTCCGCGTGCGAAGGGTTGCCGTCGCTCGCCGTGACAGTTACAGGAATTGTTCGCCCGTCGGGGAGCGGAACAAACGCTTCCGGCATCGAACCCTCCCCATAGAGCGCAAGCTGTGGAGTGTCTGCAATCCCGCCCGTAGCGTATTTTCGAAGCTGGGCGACTCCCTTGCTCGTCATGATGCCGCCGCCTGCAAATGCCGCTACGCCGGTTCCGGCAGTGGCACCGAAGAGTGGGCCAGAGCCTTGGATGGTCGCGCTGGTCGGCATAGATGCGCCGGTTATGAGTCCAGAGCCTCCCCCAATGCTCGCCAATGCCGCTGCGGCTCTTGCGGTTGCGGCAGCAAGATTGATTGTCGTGTTGCTGACGGCGGCTCCTGCCTGGGTGGCTGACGTCACTTGGAGGCCCAGCGTCGTCAATCCGGCATTGAGAGGAATGACTCCCTGAGTGGTAAGGGCCATCATTGACGTTTGCAGGGCCGCCAACGGCCCTGCTTGCGTGCTCATAGTCGATGCGATGGACGAAGCCGTTACGCCCGCCAGCGGGTCAATCTGGGCCGCATTCCCTGCGGCAGAGCTTGCGTTCGGGAACACGAGCTTGTTGATGCCGTTCGTGAGCGCATCGAGGCCCGTCTTCAGCGGCGTGCTGAAGGTCTCCTGGATCTTGATCTTCAGGACGTCGAGCGCCATGCTCTCCGCGAGCTTGGCGATGTTGAGCTTGCCGGTCTGGACGAATTGCAGCAGGGCGTCGATCACCTGATTCGCCCAGGTGGCTTCGGCCTGCTGCATCTCCTTGAAGGTGTCCTGCCACTCGCGCGCGAGACCATCCATCGGCGACTCCAGCAGGCGCTTGCGCTCTGCCGCGACCACCTCAAGGTGCTGGTTAGGGGGGTGACAAGAAATCAATTTCTGTCACCCCCTCAACCTCTACTTTTGTCACCCCCTCAAAGCCTTGCGCAGCAAGGCGCGGCAGGGGTGACAAAAGCATTCCGGATCTATGATCCGGAAAACACCCAATAAGGAGTAGAAAAAGACAATTGAGGCGGTCGCCTGCGACCGCGCCCGTCAACGTTACTGTGCGCGCTCAACCTCCCGTATCGCCTTCGTGGTCTTTTCGATGATGGCGAGTTGCTTTGCGGCGAGTTGGCGCGTGATCGGTTCGCCCGCCATTTGCTCGTATCGCCGCGCCACTTCGGAGGGACTGTTTCCGAACATGCGTGAACACTCCCAAAGCCGTATGCGGCGCTCTACCGAGGCATCTGCGTCCGAGTCAACGAACGAGCGATTGCGAGCCGCGTAGATCGTCTCCGCCAGTTTGGCGCGCACCTTGCCCCTGACTGCGTCGATGCCCTTGGCGCGCTTCGTGACCTGACGCGACCTGATATAGACGCACTCCCATTGCTGGACGTCTGATAGACCTAGGCCGCCCGCAATCTCCCCCGGCGTCCGTATTCCGCTATGAAACAAGAAACGCGCCGCCGGATGGAATGACGCCTTGCGGAAGAGTTGCCGGTTGCGATCGTAGCGAACGCTCTCTACCTGTGTTGGATAGCGCGTAACGATCCATTGCGCATCGTAGGTGAACAGGTCTGCGTCTAGCATCCGCTCGTATTCGTGCCGCCGCGCCGTCAGTCCGCGAAACGCTGGCGGCACTCCGCGCGCCGTCAGTGTTTCGGATATGAGGTAAGAGGCGGCGCGCTGGCCGCTCTCGTATGTGCGGCGTAGGGTTGCGAGAACCTTGGGGAGCGGCTGCTGTTCCATAAACGCCACTAGCCGATCACGCGCCGCCGGTGGCGACTCTGCCAAGCATTCCCCAAGGGGGGCTTCTAGCGTCCACGTGCGACGTTCGATAGCGCGCGCGCGGCGTTCGACTTCGAGGCTCTCTGCGGCGATTGTTTCCGCCAGCGTCATTACTCACCCATGCCGGGGCAAACCATGACATGCCTCCCAGACACGTCGCCGCGCAAACAAAAAAAGGGTTCATAGCCGCGCGATCTGCCGAGGTAGCCGTGGACGAGCGTTTGACCGTCTGCGTATTCGACCTCGCCAGTAACTTCGGCGTCGGCTAGAGCTTCCGCCAAGTCGTCGTTGTCGAGCGGCCAGAGTCGTGAGCCGATCAGCGGGTGCCAGTTCGCGGGGTCGCGCATTGCCGCGAGTTCGGCGGCGCGCGCTGCGATCAGGTCATACGGAATCTCCGCGCGCACCGAGACTTGCGGTTTTCCGTGCCGATCGACAGTGGTCGTGGTAGTGGTAACAGTGGTCGTGTTCATTCGAATCCTTTGAGGGGTATGGCTAGATAACAGTTACGGTAGAGGTAGAGACGCGAACCGGCTTGCCTACAACGTTCAAGCGCCACGGAATCGAAGTGTCAATTGCGACGGATTGGGCCTGTGTCGGCCCCGGCACGAATCGAGTGGGGTTGCACCGCATTAGTTCTGCAATAAAAGTCCGAACGTCGTCTAGCGCGTAGACGGGGCGGCTGCGCCCCCTACGGGCACCGGTTGCGAGAAGTTCGGACCTCATCAGCGCGACAGGAAGAAGTTCAAGCCCATGTAAATCGGCCCGTCCGTGACGGCAGTTCTCTAGGAAGGGCTCCCATGCGACCGAAGGCCCAAGCCGTTCTCTGAGCCAATAAACCACCTCCTGAATGGTCAAGACATCAACTGTGCGCGTTGTCATGACGACGCTTCCGGCTGTCCGCAAGCCGCTTTTTTTCGGTCAATCCATTCGTCAAGGTCGCGCACGTCAAAACCGACAGAAGCCCCGCCTAGCTTGATCGGCTTCGGGCCATGCGGCGCTTTCGACAGGCGGCGAAGAGTGGATAACGACACGCCGATATACACGGCGGCGTCCGGCGCGCGTTTGATTCGAGATACTTGAGCATTGAACGCTGCTGACACTGCATTACCTTCCATGATTGTTGATCATGAGAATAACTTTAGTCAGACTTGATCAAATCTAATCAGGCCCCTTTATTTGTGACACCTCGAATGCTGCGAGAGTAAAGAAAGGGGCGTTGCGAACAGGAACCTGGTATAGTGGCCTCACATTAAACGCTCGTCTCGTCGTGAGGCCAGCATCGAGAGGAACAAATGGCACAGGGTCAGTTCGTTGCTTACTACCGCGTGAGCACTGCACGTCAGGGCATGTCTGGTCTGGGTCTCGACGCACAGCGCGAAGCGGTCGCTCGCTACCTGAACGGCGGCGAATGGGAGTTGGTGGGCGAGTTCACGGAGACTGAGACCGGCAAGGGGGCAAACGCTCTCGAAAAGCGCCCGCAGCTTCGTGCCGCGCTGGAGCTTTGCAAGCGTCGCGGTGCTACGTTGATCATTGCAAAGCTCGACCGTCTCGCCCGTAACGTGCATTTCGTGTCCGGCTTGCTTGAGACCGGGTGCGACTTCGTTGCGGCGGATATGCCTTCCGCGAACAAGGTCATGATTCAAATGCACGCCGTGATGGCGGAGTGGGAACGCGATCAGATCAGCAAGCGGACAAAGGATGCGCTGGCGGCGGCAAAGGCGCGTGGCGTTAAGCTCGGGACTGCGGGGGCCGCGAACCTAAAGCCGAACGTCGAGGCCCGCCAGCAAGCCGCCGATGCCTTTGCGGGGAAGTTGGCGGGAGTTGTGGCGGGGTTCCGCGCGCGGGGTCTATCCCAGCGCGCGATGGTGGATGAGCTAAATGTGCTGGGGATCAAAACGCCGAACGGCGGGGAGTGGCACAGGGGCCAGTTGTGCCGGTTGCTAGAGCGGGTAGAGGCGATCCAACGTCAATAGACTATCTATCGTCGCTCCGAGATCACATTTCGAGCGACAAATCGATACGCGCCAAGACGACCGCAAAACCGCGCTCAACGCTAAGCCCCCGCTCTCCCATGATCCACCTTGCAATATGATCCGTTAGATGCTTTTGTTCAGTTCTTCCCGGCGCAAGCCAAGTGAAGTGCACTTCCTTGAGAGCTGCCAGGTATTCCGCCTCTGGAGTTTCATCTTTGAACCCAGCACGCGCGGCACAATCGCTGATCCACTCTACGGCGGCTTTGTGTGACTCTCGATCCCCCCTGAGCAATCCGTCGAATATCGCAGGCTCCCGCAACTTCAAACTTATGAGGTATGCAAGCAGTCCCGCAGGCCCGATCGGTCCCGATAGGGCGAACAAAGCGCACATTTTCTCCATATCGCGCAAAGACAGGCGTGCGGCAGCGGTCCACACCGCGGCGGCAGCATGAAAGTTGTCAACGGCGCGATTCTGCGAAACTTCAAAACCGTAGCGCCCTAACTCTCGCGAAAGGAAATCGTGAGCTTGTTCACCATACTGAGAGTTTCTTTCTGTAGAGGGCGGAGGCAAACGAAAGAAGAACCGCACAAATTTCGAGAGATACGCGGCGGCGTCGGTTTCAAGTCCAAACATCCCCTTCACTGCCTGCTCAAGCTGCTCGCGATTCAAGAGCAGAACGAATACGACGTTAGGAATCTCGAAAAAATGCTTGACGCGTTCTAATAAACGAACAGCGAACGCGGGGTTACACCTGTCCAGCTCATCAACAAACACGATGACCGGCCTCTGTTGCTTGGCTGCAAACTCCGCCAACGCACGACGATATTCGACGAACGACCTTTTCTCTTTCTCGTGCTCCTCAAGCTTTTTCTCGATCGATTTTTCCGCACTGTCCGCCACTCCGTCCTGCGCTGTTTCAACCGCGTCCTGTAGTTCTTCAGCGAGATCAGCGGAACCAAATGCCAACCGTCCGACAGCACCAACCAGGATTTTTGCTCCAAGCGGCAAGATAGCCTTCATAACTGCTGCGGCCTTCCCACGCAGCAATTGGCCGCTACCCTCGCTGTCATCCAGCAATGTAGCCAACTCCGCAGCGATAACCATGAACGGATCTTCCAGATAGTCTTGTTCGAACGCATCGACGAACGCGACTTTATGTCCGTTAGCACGCAACTGCGGAGCCCAATTACGCCCAAACCAGGTCTTTCCGCCTCCCCAAGGCGCATCGATCGCAATTACAGCGCCCGCATCCAAACGCCCAACGAATTCCGACAGGCGATTGGCAATTCGTTGTCGCCCCAGCAAATCGCCGTCAAATGGCTGCTTCGAAGGATCGAATTGCCAAGCAGGATAGGAAAGCGGGCGCGACTGATTTGCGTCGGACATGATGAGCAGTTGAGATCGTTATGCGGGGACAGTAACACAGGTGCGAGATAGCGAAGCCCATCGGCATTCGCCCAAGACCATCCGTCAGGACGCCAAGCCCGCTCAGAGATACTCTGATAAACTTTCCAGATACAAATGTCAGTTACATGGGCAAACTATGCCCGCTTAGTCTCTTAATCTAATCAATCACTTGCGGTTGTCCGGTTGCGCGCGTTCGATTCCCATCGCCCGCTCCAGCATTCTTCGCCGGTCCGTGTCATGCGAGGACGCACGGCATCCTGCACCAGCATCCGCCAGGCCGATCGCTCTGACCGGCACATAGGCCCCCACTTTCACCGTGTTTCCGTAGCGTCGCGGCCATGCAGCCAGCGCATTTGTGCGCCCAGCCGCCGGTGCGACTGCGCAGTTCGCTGCGTGTCGGGCCCTTCATGCGCTAGCATCCCTACCTGTGCCATCCGCGCGGCGTACCCGATGCGCCCGCCCCGCCGCAAACCACCCGCGTTTTCACCCTGCGCCTTCACGCGCGGGTCGCCACCGATGGATCGATTTTTCATGTCCCGCCGCAGTGCGGTTGCGTTGATCGTGAACGCACGCACGACGCTGCTCGCCAATCACGATGACCGTCCGCCCGCCGACACCGAGCGTCAGCCGTCGCGCGTGGCCGATCTCACACGCCTGCTGTTCGACGTGCGCGCAGGCCGTGTCAGCGAATTCGAGATGCGTCATCCCGCGCCGATGTACGTCATCGTCTCGTCGGACTGACGCCGCGCGCGCCAGGCGCCCTGGAGCGCGCTGCTATAATGCGCGTCGCCCGTCGTGCTCCGCAGGCTTGCTGCGGACACCGACCTGCCCGAATCCGCGGCTCTTTGCCCGCTAGCAGCGATAACCGGCTGCCAACGGCTGCGTTTCTCTCGTCACGCGCCGCCTGCGACCCCGCGCGGCCAGCCTCGGCCCGCTGCCCTTACCCGCCATCCTCGAAGATGAATCACGATCCGAACGACGCAGCCCGTCCTGACTGCACGCCGCCCGACAATGCGGACGACACCGCCACGAACGCCGAACTGCCCGACACGGGAGACGGCGCTGAAGAAGGCCTGCGCCACCGCCGCATCCGCAGCTTCGTGACGCGCGCCGGACGCGTGTCGACCGGCCAGCGCCGCGCGCTCGACGACCTGGGTCCGCGTTTCGTGGTGCCCTACACGCCTGAGGCCGCCAACTGGGAAACGGTGTTCGGCCGCGCGGCGCCGCGCGTGCTGGAAATCGGTTTCGGCATGGGCGCGAGCACGGCGGAAATCGCCGCACTGCGCCCGAACGATGACTTTCTCGGCGTGGAAGTGCACGAGCCGGGCGTGGGCGCGCTGCTCAAGCTGATCGGCGAGCAGGAACTCACGAACATTCGCATCATCCAGCACGACGCTGTCGAAGTCCTCGAACAGATGATCGCGCCCGACAGCCTCGACGGCGTGCACATCTTCTTCCCGGATCCGTGGCACAAGGCGCGCCATCACAAGCGCCGCCTGATCCAGCCGAAGTTCGTCCAGTTGCTCATCTCGCGCATGAAACCGGGCGCGTATCTGCACTGCGCAACCGACTGGCAAAACTACGCGGAGCAGATGCTCGAAGTGCTGGGCGCGGAACCCGCGCTCGAAAACACGGCCGCCGACTATGCGCCGCGCCCCGACTATCGTCCGGTGACGAAGTTCGAGCGCCGCGGCCTGCGCCTCGGCCACGGTGTCTGGGACCTGGTGTTCAAGCGCCGCGCGGTCTGACGCCCAGCCACGAAGCCGTCAAATAGAAACGGGCGCCCTGCGGCGCCCGTTTTGCATTTCAGTCAGACATCAGGACGTCACGCACCCCAGTCCAGCCCGCCGCTGTATCCGACCAGCAGGATCACGAGCCCAAAGGCGATGCGATACCAGGCGAATACCGTGAAATCGTGCGAAGCGACGTAGCGTAGCAGCCAGCGCACGCAGGCGAACGCACTCACGAACGCCGCGATGAAACCCACGCCAAAAAGACCGAGCCAGTCGACGGAAAGCGTCTGCCAGGTCTTGTGCAGTTCGTAGAGGGTCGCGCCGAAGATCACGGGAATCGCGAGAAAGAACGAGAACTCGGTGGCCACGCGCCGCTCGACGCCGAACAGCATCCCGCCGATGATCGTCGAGCCCGAACGCGACATACCGGGAATCAGCGCACAACATTGCGCGCAGCCGATCTTGAAGGCATCGAGCAGCGTGATCTCGTCGAGCGAATTCACACGCGCAAGCGGCGGCGAGCTGACTGCCACGCTGCTCACCGCACCGCCTGCCGTGCTGCCGGCCGCAGGCACCGCGCGGCGGCGTCCTTCGACCCAGAGAATGATCACCCCGCCGACAACGAGCGCGCACGCGACTGGCACGGGCGAAAACAGCACCGACTTGATCGCCTTTTCGAACAGCAGGCCGAGCACAACCGCCGGAATCGTCGCGACGATCACATTGAGCGCGAAGCGCCGTGCATCGGGCCGCGACGGCAGCCCCACCACCACTGCGCCGATCTTGCGGCGAAACTCCCAGCACACCGCAAGGATGGCGCCGAACTGGATCACCACGTCGAAAGTCTTTTCGTACTCGCCGTCGAAGCCGAGCACGCTGCCGGCCACGATCAGATGCCCGGTACTGGAGACCGGCAAAAACTCCGTCAAGCCTTCGACGATGCCCAGAATCAGGGCCTTGCACGTCACGATCCAGTCCATCCCTGCTCCTTGCGGTAGTGGCGCTGCGCGTGCCGTGCGTCGCTTGTTGCCCGACGCCTATTTTTCGACGATCTGCACGCGTATGCCGTTTGTAAGGATGGTGATTGTACCGGGTTCGTAATTCACGCCGGCAAATTGGAGCTGATCGGGCTTGAAGGTATAGACCGGATAGTTGGTGAGTAACTGCGTGGCCGCCAGCGCCGCGACGGCGTTGACCTGCTGCGCGTAGGCGGCGGCGTTGCCGGTCATGTCGACGCTATCCACCGTGGGCGAGCGCAGGATGACCGAGCGGCTCGCGGCATCGTAGGCCAGCTCGCTCGACAGCGTGAACGCACCGCTCACAGGCTGCTGCATGAGCGGGCTTTCGAGGTGCGCGTCGACATGCACGGCCACCCGGTTGCGATCGGGCAGCAAGGTGACGACCGGGTTCGTGAGCGCGACTTCGAACAGTTGCTGCACCGAGCGGTGATACGGGAACTTGCGCTGCACCGCGTCCTGCAACTGCTGTTGCGAGAACGTGTAGTGATCGGGAATGAACGGGAAGGTGCCCGTTGCGCAGGCACCGAGCGACATGGCCACGCCGGCCGCAGCGCAGGCCGAGAGCAGGAAAGCCCGCCGCGTGGAGCGAGTCGCGTGCGGGTGGCGCGAGATTTGGGGAGCGCGCGGCGCGCGTCGAATCATGCGAAATCTCCTTGGGGAACGGCGAGGTTCATTCAGTGAGCGGCGCGCGGCTTGCCTGGCGAACCCTGCGAACCGGACGACGGCTGCGTGGCGACTTCGAGGCGCTCGAGCCAGAACATCGCGTCTTCGCGCGACGCGCCGCACATCTCGGCCTGGGGTTGCAGGCCCGAGCAGCAGCCAGGGCGCAATGGCGAGCCGAATATTTTGCACTGCAGGTCGTCGTCGAGTTGCACGCAGCGCACGCCAGCGGGTTTGCCGTCGGGCATGCCGGGGATCGGCGAGCTGATCGAGGGCGCGATGCAGCACGCACCGCAGCCGGGACGGCAGGCGTGCGCAGACGCGCTGGAGGTTGAAGCGGCACTCACATCGGCTTCCTGAAACGAAACTGTTACTGATTCAAAACGCTCGCGCGATCCACGAGCGAAAACGGCGCGGCACAGCCCGCATTGTGCCACCTCGGGCTGCGACCTTTTTACACAAACGGTGCGGGCCATCGCCCTCTTACACTGGGTTTATCCGGCGCTGTCGGAGCCCGCGCGCCCGCGCTCACCCTGCGATGCGTGCCGCGACGTCACCCGCGCCCCATCCCAGAGAGCCCCGCATGAGCGACGCCGACCTCCTCTTCCGTCCCGACCTGCTCGCCAAGTACGGCGCGAACGGCCCACGGTATACGTCCTATCCGACGGCCCTGCAGTTCCGCGACGATTTCGACCTCGCCCACTACCGGCGCGCGGCAACCGATCCCGGCGCCGCCGACACCGACCTCTCGCTCTATTTCCACATCCCGTTCTGCGACACCGTCTGCTTCTATTGCGGTTGCAACAAGATCGCGACAAAAAACCGCACGCACGCCAGGCCCTACGTCCAGCAACTCGTGCGCGAGATCGAATTGCAGGCGACCTTGTTCGACACCCGGCGCACCGTCTCGCAACTGCATTGGGGCGGCGGCACGCCGACGTTCCTCTCGCTCGACGAAATGAGCACGCTGATGGCGGCCACGCGCGAGCACTTCGCGCTGCGGCCCGACAACGAAGGCGAGTATTCGATCGAAATCGACCCGCGCGAGGCGTCGGCACAGACGATCGCGCACTTGCGCAGCCTCGGCTTCAATCGCCTGAGCCTCGGGGTGCAGGATTTCGATGAGCTCGTGCAACGCGCCGTCAACCGCGTGCAGCCGCTCGAACTGACGGTCGACGTGATGAACGCGGCGCGCGCGAACGGCTTCGAATCGATCAGCGTCGATCTGATCTACGGATTGCCGCACCAAAGCGTGCAAAGCTTTCGGCGCACGCTCGACACGATGCTGCTGCTCGCGCCCGAGCGCATTTCGGTATTCGGCTACGCGCACATGCCGCAACTCTTCAAGATGCAACGGCAGATCGACGCGGACGCGCTGCCGACGCCCGCCACCCGGCTCGCGCTGCTGCAACTGGTGGTCGAGCAACTGACCGATGCGGGTTACGTGTACATCGGCATGGACCACTTCGCGCTGCCCACCGACGAACTCGCGCGCGCGCAGCAGCAGCGCACGCTGCATCGCAATTTCCAGGGCTACAGCACGCGCGCCGATTGCGACCTGATCGGCTTCGGCGCCTCGTCGATCGGCAAAGTGGGCGACGTCTACGCGCAGAACTCGAAGGACCTGCCAGGCTACGGCGCGGCGATCGACGCCGGGCGGCTCGCGATCTCGCGCGGCGTGCGCCTGAGTGCCGACGACTGCCTGCGCCGCGACGTCATCACCGAACTGATGTGCAATCTCGAACTACGCTTCGACGAATTCGAAGCGGCCTATGGCGTGCGTTTTCTGGCTGCATTTGAACCCGAGTTCGAGCGCCTGCGCGCCTTCGAGGCCGACGGGCTGGTCGCGCGTAGCACCAACCGGCTCGAGGTGCTGCCCGCCGGACGCATGCTCGTGCGCAACATCGCGATGGTGTTCGATCGCTACCTTGGCGCGCAGCAAGCGGAGCGCTTTTCGCGCACGATCTGAGTACCGCTTGCCGAGGCTGCAGTTTTACGCCATAATTTACGGCTACTTCGAGCGCCCGCTACACTGTCGGGCTGCGAGAGACGCCTCGGTGGTGAAATTGGTAGACGCGCCGGACTCAAAATCCGGTTCCGCAAGGAGTGCCGGTTCGATTCCGGCCCGAGGCACCAGCAAGTATTCCGGCAAGTTCCGGCGAATTACAGAAACCCGCGACAGCACAAGGCTTCGCGGGTTTTTTCTTTCCAGAACGTTCCAAGTTGATCCTTGGACAACCAATGGTATCTGATGGTACTTTTGATGGTGTATAGCCTTTCCGGCCATACCATCGCGCAAAATACCATCGAAAATACCAACATGCTGACCGACCTTCAGTGCAAGAACGCCAAGGCGAAGCCGGATGGCAAACCGAACCGGATCACAGACGGAGACGGGTTGTATCTCGAAGTCACCGCCTCTGGGTCGAAATACTGGCGGCGCAATTACCGCCGCCCCCTCACCGGCAAGCAAAACACCCTGTCTTTCGGCACCTACCCGGACGTGTCATCTGCTACTGCCCGGGAGGCGAACACCGCCGCCACGAAACAGCTTGCCGCAGGCATTGACCCAGCCGAAGCGAAGAAGGCGGGCAAGCGCGCGGCCCGCCTCGCGGCAATCAACACGTTCGAAGCCGTCGCCTTGGCATGGATGGACGAGCGCCGCCCGTATGTCGAGCCGGCGCAGTACGACAAGACGCTGGCGCGCTTCAAGAACGACGCCTTCCCGTGGCTCGGCTCCCGTCCTGTCGCGGAAATTGAAGCTCCGGAGATTTTGGACGCACTCAAACGCGTGGACAGCAGGGGCGCGCGCTTCACGGCTCACCGCCTGCGCGGCGAGATAAGCCGCGTGTTTCGGTACGGCATCAAGGAAGGCTTGTGCAAGGCCGATCCAGCTCGCGACCTGGTCGGCGCGATACCGCCAGCACAGACAACGCACTTCGCCTCAATAACCGAACCCGCGAAAGTGGGAGAAATGCTGCGTGCGTTTGATGGCTTCACCGGCACGTTTCCCGTGCTCTGCGCGCTCCGGCTCGCCCCAATGCTATTCGTGCGACCCGGCGAGCTTCGCAAGGCCGAATGGGAACAATTTGATCTTGACAAAGGCGAGTGGCGTTACCTCGTTACCAAGACGACGACAGCCCACCTCGTGCCGCTCGCCGCGCAAGCCGTCACCATCCTGCGCGAACTGCACGCCCTCACCGGCTCCGGCCGCTACGTGTTCCCCGGAGCGCGCGATCGTAACCGACCAATGAGTGAGGCGACCATCAACGCGGCCCTTCGGCGGCTCGGCTATGACACCCGCACCGAGATTACCGGCCACGGCTTCCGCGCCATGGCGCGCACGATCCTGCACGAGGAACTAGAGCAAAAACCGGAGGTAATCGAGCATCAGCTTGCCCACGCAGTACCGGACAACCTCGGTGGTGCGTACAACCGCACACGGTTCATCAAGGAGCGGCGCGCGATGATGCAGAAGTGGGCGGACTATCTCGATCGGCTGAAGGTGGGTGCGCAGGTCATTCCGATCGGCACGGCCGCCGAGTGAATCGGCCTATCCGCCAAGGAGTCAATGCTGGCGCGGGTTTTGGTACGGATGATGGAGCCCACCCGCCAACAAGCCCACGAAAACTTTGCCGCGGTAAGCTTGTTATATAGACGAGTTTGCGGCACGGTAAACAAATCAATAAGAGCTAGGAGGATGGTCGAACATGAAGTGTCCGCATTGCGCAGTGGAGATCCACGCAGGATTCGAGCAAAGTCGAATTAATGGTGCCAACAACTACTGGAATGTAGTTGGGCAGCATCTATGGCACACAAGCTTTATGACCTGTCCATCTTGCAAACTGGCAATTATTTACGTGACAGGTCGTAATAACAGCGGTGGATCAGATGTGGATGAGTTTCTCATCTACCCGAAGACTACAGGCCGACTAAGGGCTCCTGCGGAGGTGCCGGCGCATATCGCGGAGGATTATCACGAAGCATGTGCAGTCTTGGGAGATAGCCCCAAAGCGTCAGCCGCTCTCAGTCGCCGTGTCTTGCAAAGCGTGCTTAGAGAAAATGGCTTCGCACAGAAGGACTTAGCACCTGCAATTCAGGCGTTGCTTGATTCCAAGACTCTACCGAGCGCGTTGGCCGATAACGTTGATGCGATTCGTAACATCGGCAATTTCGCGGCACACCCGATGAAAGACACGAGTAGCGGTCAAATTTTGCCTGTGGAACCCCACGAAGCCGAGTGGAATCTTGACGTACTCGAAGAACTCTTCGATTTCTTTTATGTGCAGCCGGAAAAGGCCCGTCAGCGGCGAGCAGCTCTTGACGCGAAGCTCGCAGCAGCCGGTAAGCCGCCGATGAAATAATTCGAGCGCCCGGCTGTCGTGGTACAACGGCCTCACCCTGCAACAGGTCGCGCCGCAGCTGGGTCTCGTGCGCACGCGCGTCGTTGCAAGAACATTCAACAGCGTCCGCAGCGCCCCCGATGTTGCGAACGGCAGCTAACGTTCGCACAATTCAGGCAGCAACAGCTCCTCTGATCACAACGACCATGCGCCTCTATTACCTCACCCAGCTTGAGTATGCTGAACGCATTCTGGCAGAGAAGCGGTTGAAACTTTCGACCGTTCCCGAAGCCAACGATCCTTTCGAACTGATGGGCGCTTGGGTAGGCGAGAGGCGCGCACGGCATCTATATGGGATTCTGCACGGCCATCTGTCGCAGTCCGTTGGGATGCTATGCACCAGCAAAACTTGGGACAGCCCTGTCATGTGGGCGCATTACGGGGCGAAGCATAAGGGCGTCTGCCTCGGATTCGACGTTACCGACGCCGAAGCATACCAGGTCAAGTACGAACCACGGCGCTTGAACGGTCTGCTGGATCACATCGGCAGAGGCGAGCTACTGAATGAGCCACAGATGCGCGCCATTTTAACGACGAAGTTTAAGGATTGGGCTTACGAGCGCGAGTGGCGCTTTTTTGCTGGGTTGAATGATCGGCAGCAGGAAAACGGGCTGTATTTTCTGAATTTTGCCCCGCACTTTACGTTACGTGAGGTAATACTAGGCCACCGATGTACTGCGAACGTGGAGCATCTCGCCAAGCTTATCGGCCACACTAGCAAAAGCATCGATCTCTTTCACGCTCGGCCGGCATTCCAGTCGTTTCGGATTGTACGCAGAAGGGATGCGCCGTCGTTGTCTCTCATGCCGTAAAACATCTCGGCAAGCCATTTAAACGCAAGAGACGGAGAAGGCAACATGACCGACGAGATGAAAACAATCATAAAGGCATTCGAGCTTTTCAGCGCGCGCCGCCCTCGACCTTCACAAGTGACGATGCAGCAAGCCGCAGAAATGTTGGGGTTGAGCCGCTGGACGGTTAGCAAGATGGTCACGGCCGGGACGTTCAAGCTCAACAAGTGCGGCCTTATCCCCATCGAGCAAGTCGATGCCGCCCTTCAACCCGCCTAAAGCTGCGCGGCGCATTGCCCTCTGGTGCGTGCGAGCCGTCGCATTTTCGAGGAACGGCCTCGCCCATCATCGAAGATGGCTGACATAAAGGCATGCAGCCATGAAAACGGGCCGCGCGGATTGCTCCGGCGGCCCCCCTGCCTGCGCCCTCGGCGGGCCAGCGGAACAGAATCCGGCGGTTCCGAGTCGCAGACTGCACAGCTTTTTCCGTATGTGGGGCACTCATGTGCTTATCCCCATCCAGCAACGTTCCGAAGGATTCCCCCTGGCACGGGCGCGCGCCACCTTGCGGCAGCGGCCTAATCGATAAGCTCGTCGGCCTCGAATGGCCGGTTCAACGCATTGCGCGGCGGTCTCATGGCTAGAAGCTGGAGCGCTCGCGGTAGGTTCGCGTCGTCGAGCAGGAGATTCGCGGCCTTGATCCGGTTCTCCAGTGGAGCGCCGGTGTCGTTCATCGTCGCCAGCAGCGCGGCGCGGCGGGCCGGATCGCCTGTCAGCTTGGCACCGGCGGCATCAATCGCCATCGCGAGGGTTGCGGCCTCCACGCGGCGCGCCTGCGCGATCAGTGGGTCATTCATCATTTCTAAGAGCCTTCTGCGCCCGCCGGTCGCGGCGGCCTCGTCGGCGTCGTCGGCCAGCAGAATGCTCCCGGCCTCCATGCGGTGCGCCAGCTCGGCGCTCGTATCGTTTGTCACCGCCAGTAGAAACGCTTTCGGGTCGCCCGATTGGGTTTCCTGCGTCGCCTTCTTCTTTCGAGTTGCCATGTCACCTTCCGTTGTTCACTACCATGCGTGGCGGCGGTGGCGCTGCGCCGAACTTCGATGCGGCGGCCTTTGCTGCCTCATTCTTCGCGTCTTTCTTGCCCGCGCTCAGCACACGCTTTGTGTCGTCACCCATCAGCGCCAGCGCGGCCTTCAATTGCTTGTCCGTGGGGTCAATCCGACCCAGCGAGATTTCGCGCACCAGCTCGCGCGCGTCCATATCGGGCAGCGGCTCGGGCGGGGTCGGCTCTTTCCGTGGCCGACCGGCCCCGCGTCGTGCGCCGCCTGAGCGGCCTTTCGCTCCGGCCATGCGCCATCCTCCTGTCATTTGATTTTGATTTGGGCCAACCATGCCCGAAACGCCCGCCAGCGCAGGGATTGCGCCAGCCCGCGCCGCTTCGCCATTTGAAAAAATGCTCAAAACGGCTTTTTTTCTGCGCATGCGGGATCGGTCGGTCTTGGGCAGGAAAGAGGAAAAACTTTTGACTCCCCCTGCCTGTTTTTCGTGCAAATCGCCGGATCGGCACGGGAACGCGCCGCCATTCCAGTGGATCACCAGCAGGCAGCGCGCCACCGGTACGCCCTAGCTCTTAACGCCTTCGATCACCGTGATTGCTTGCGGGTAGTTCGCCACCACGTCGAAACGCGCGTGAGCGATGAACGCGAGTTGACCGTTCGAACCCGGCAACTCCGGCAGCAGGCGAACATTGAAGTTTTCGCGCATCACGAATTGAACCGTGTTGAAGGATCCGATAAACGCCAGCGACTCGTTAGCACCGTCGCCAAGGTTGGTCGGAACGCCAGTGGACGGACGGCGCACCACGCCATCCAGCAGAGCGGGAGCGTTGAGCGGTTGGCCAAGCGTGTCGACTAGTCCAGCAAGGCCGGTCAGTGTGCGCGGAGCCATAATGATCGACGTCGGCGCTGGGGCGTCCGCGTCCAGTTGCGCTTGATACGCGGCCAGCATGTCGGCATACGCGAACGCGGAGCCGGTTTGCTTGATCTTCTGTACGTTCGTCATGCCGTACAGGCCCAACGGCTCGGGAGCCGTTCCGGAGCCAACCAGCGCGGCGCGGTCGAATGCCTTGGCGAACGCTTGCGCGAGCGCTTGGCGCACGGCGCGATCCATATCCACGGCATCGGCCAGCAACTCGCGGCTGATCGGCACCACGATTGCAAGCGAACGCGGCGTGGCCGTCACAGGGCGGAAAGTCGGGCCGCCGGTTGCCAGCGGGTCATTCTCGTTGCGCCATGCCGGTTTCGGGAGTTGATCCACAGCCGGAATGGTCACGCTCTTTGCAGCGCCAAGCGGCAGGATGCTAGCACCAGCGGCCAGTACCGCCGATGCGCTCACCATCGCATCCAGAATCGTAGGCATCACCACGTCCGGCACCGCGTAGCCGCCATCCGTGCCCACGCCTTCCGACAGAGCCGCGCGCACGCCCTCGCTCACGCCCGACATACCAGCAGCCCCGCGAATGAAGTCCGCTATCCCGAAATTGGCACGCGGGCCGAACGCACCGCCAGCCGATGCTTGAGCACGTTGGCGATAGAACGCGCCGATTTGCGAGCCACGGAGGCCGGTCGATGCGTGGACGGGCTGCGCTTCGTCAGTGTCTGCGCCCATTGCCTTGGTATTGCCCACGCCGCCCGCCATCTGAACCGCCATCTTGTCCATACCGGCCATGATGGCTTCCACGTCGGCGGCGATTCCGTCGACGCGTTCGTTGTTCTTCGCCTTGAACTCGCTGAAAGACGCATTAATACCCTGAATCAGCGAATTGATGTCGCCCATGCCAGCTTGTGCGCGCACAGCGAATGCGCCGCGAGGAGTTGCGCCGGTCTTTGCGAATGCGGCCTGAGCCGCGATTGCGTTACGAACTGCCGATGCTGCGATGATTTGCTTACCCATAAAAATTCCTTAGTACGTTTAAACGTTGTAGCGGTATCAATTGATGCGCCGCCCAATGAGAACGTCAAACTAGGCCTAGACTCCTAAGCGAACGGGAGGCGCGAAGCCTCGATTGGTGCCCAGCCAGAAGGAACTAACCGGAAGGTGTCGTTGTTTCTTAACCTTGGGAGGAATTCTACGGGATGGCTAACAGAGGGTCGCGACGTTCTACCTGCGGCGCTGGCTGGCTTTACCCGCAGGTATGCTTATTCCCCCACGTTTTTTGGCACTTTTCTTCCGGCGCATTCCGAAGAGTGTTAGCCGTGCGCTGCCCGGCCAGTGCGCGCCGTCGCCTTTCATCGATCAAAC
The DNA here is from genome assembly GCF_905220265.1 of Paraburkholderia sp. J67. Lineage (NCBI taxonomy): Bacteria > Pseudomonadati > Pseudomonadota > Betaproteobacteria > Burkholderiales > Burkholderiaceae > Paraburkholderia > Paraburkholderia sp. J67. The sequence continues at coordinate 11,336 of NZ_CAJMZK010000018.1, read as the reverse complement.
CGCCAGCAGCGCCTATTGATTGCCACGCGCGCCGCCACGGTCTCCGACGTCGTGTTCGCTGCTCGATTGCTCGCCTGCATTACTCGCGCTGTGCAATCTGATTGATTCGATAGGTGGTCGCGCTGCGCGCTTCGTCGACACCCACAAGCCAGTCACGGTAAATCCGCACGTCGATGGCGGCACTTACTCTCTGCAAATTGCGTCCAGCCACGCCGCGTACCGCCTCGCCGCTTGAATTGTGAATCCGTCTAGCAATCGCCCGGCCTTGATCCGCCTCCTCAGCGATTCAGCCATGAACATAGCCAACGCAGCGGTCGGCGGCGCTCCAGCAGCCTCACGGCGGATCGCCCCAATCTGCGATATAGCGCGGTCGATGTCTGCGACGCCAACAGCACCACCAACGCCAGCCTTGGCAGAATGCAACAGCGCCAGATCCATCGCCTCCAAATCCTTCCTATGCCGTGCTACCTAGTAGATTCGTCGAATCCCGCCAGCAGGCTGGATTGGGATGGCTGCGCCTTTATCGGCCTGCCTGGTCGACGCTTCGGAACCTGCGCCGCCTTTAGGATCGCTCGCATGGCGTCGAACTCAGCCTGACGCGCTTCCGGCGTACTTTCCTGCCGCTCTTCGACGCGCGCAGACGCTTCACGCTCTAGCCGCGCCGCCCGTTTCCGGATCTCTGCCAGCACCAGCGCCATGAATTCCGGCAGCGTCGCTGCCCACTTCGGATTCACGTCGACGCACTTGCGCAGGGCGTCGCGCACGACATTCTTTGTCACGTCAGGGCGCATCAGCCACCGCCCCCATACCGCCATCGCGTCCAGAACTCCCAGATCCTCGCCAGCTTCGTTCGTCACGCCAACTTCGAAGCGGCGATGCGCCGCCGCGCCATACATTGCACGCAGCTCGCCAAAAACAAATTGCCCGACTGACTGCGGAGTGAATTTGTTCTCAGCCATGCGAACTCCATCGCGCCGATTGTGCTGCCCGGTTCGTTGAGTGATACGCGATCCGGGCCTTGGTGTAATCGTCGAGCGGATCGTCTCCAAAAGGCAAATCCTCGTCTTCTGCGCGCACTGGCGGCGGATCACCCGCTATCGGCTCGTCGACGGGGTAGCCATCCATAGCAGCGTGAAAGGCGTCGAGCGGCGATACCAGCGGCGGCGCGACGCGCCCCTGCTCGGCTTTGCGCTGAGGCTGCACCTGTGTTGACGCCTGCGGCTGCCCCCCTTCTTCCTGCGAGCTGCTTTTTTCTGCGGCCTGATCGTCAACGCGCGCTTGGTCTCTCCCGGAGCCTTCGACTGGCGGCGCGGACCTCACCTCACTTTTGGGGATACCCCTACGCGCAGGAGTCTCTCCGGCTGCGGTACGTTCAGAGCCATCCAACGGAAATTTCGGTCCCAGCCAGATCCGACGCTCCTCTACCTGCCCGGCAGCGTTTCGTATCGTCTCAACCACGACATATCCACGCGCCGCTAAATCGCTAATGATGGCGCTCGCGCGCTTGGTGCTAACGCCGTGCCGATCACCAAAGGCCTTATTTAGCCGAAAGCAGCCACGCCCCTTCGTTTGAAGGGCGAGAACGTCTGCCAGAAACGCAACTTCGATATGACTTGCACGCCGCGCCTCAATCTCACCCATAAGCGCTGGGGTGAGCCACGACCCCTTTGTTTCTTTCTTGTCCGTCATACCAATGTCGCCCCCCACTCGCTGCTGGCCGCCTGCACGGCGTCGTATTCCCGCCTGTAATCGCCGAAGCTGCCTGCCAGCTCGTCAGCCAGTTCTTGCGCGATATGCGCGAGAGAGCGGGCCAGTTGCGGGCGGTTTGCCAGTTCGGTGATAGCGGCATTCAGCGCCGCCAGCTTTGCGAAGCTCTCCGCTGCACGGTCGAGCATTGCCGCAACATCGTCGGAACTCAGTACGCATTCATCGCGTTTAAACATGCTGCGCACCCTCCATCTGGACATCTGCGGCCTGCGCGGCGAGCGCTTGAAGCGCATCGGCGCAAATGTCCAGCGCGTCGAACACAGTAGGGGCGAGCGCAGCAGCGCGCAGGGCGCTATTGACCAGCTTGATAGGGGATTGAGTTTGCTCGATGCGAGCGGAGATAAGGCGCATTATGCGGCCTCCGACGTTTCTGTTTCGGAAGCCCGCTTCCCGTCGCCAAACGGGGTGGGCGGGCACTAAACGGGGTTGGCGAACCGGAACGTCGGCACCGGCAGATCCGAAGATCTCCCCACCTAGGCCCACCCATTGATCTTTAAGGCGCGCGAAGACAGACGGACGTAAAAAAACCGCTCTAAGGCGGTTGTCCGCCGACATATTCAGGTCGCCAAACCCGTCGCACGTTGTCTCGTGCGAAATAAGAGTATACGTGCGATTGAAGCGGAGCGACAAGCTATTTACAGCACGCGCCAGCGCCGGGCCAATCACTGCACTGCCGCTTTCGTACCCATGTACTGGCACGTCTCGCGCGCCGCCAGCCATGCATCAACGTCTTCTTTGCGCCAGCCCACCGATTTAGGTCCCAAGCGGACGGGGGCCGGGAATGTGCCCCGGTTCATTGACGCGTAAATGGAGCTGCACGAAAGGCCGATGATTTGCTGGACTTCGCGGCGGCGCAGAATCTTGGTCGTCATACTTCCTTTTCTCCAGTAAGGGCCAGCGCGTGCAACCAATTCGCACAACTCGCTGGAACGGTTGGAAGTATGCGGGATCGCGAAGTGCACCGCGCGACGTTTGCGCCCAATAAATAGGCAGGCTATCAAGGAAGGCCGTCAGCCTTTCCGATTTCGATGCCGACGTGGGCCAGCGCTTTTCCTGATCGCTTATTTCTAAAAGTTTTGGGGAATGGAGATAGGCGGCGAAGCCGACGAAGCAGCGTAGCTGCGCCTCTCTGTTATCTCATTTATGTTTTTTCTTTATGTAACCTCTATGCCTCGTTTCTGGGGGGAGGGTTTTCCCAAATCTGAGGTGAGGTACCCTGATTTGTGAGGTGAGGTATTTGGGGCCCCTGCGTATTAGCCGGGGCCGGTTCAGCCGTCTACGGTGACGCTTATCCACAGGCGATGAGTCAGCCCGATTTCATCGGTCGGCGGGCAATTCTGACGTCAGCCGGGCCGAGATAGTCGGCCCATATCTGCTTCATTGCGGGGCGCTCTTCGATGAATCGCCTCCAGTTGTATGCGCCGTCCAAGCTATCCGACTCGACGCGCGAGAGCCGGAACACTCTAGAACTTGCCGTAACACATCAACAAAAAATGGGGTAGCACACCTTTTCTGATGGTATTTTTGATGGTATTTGTACAAAATGAAAATAACAAATAACCGCCAGCATTGACATAGCTGGATCTTTTTCATTCCGGCCCGAGCACCAGAATCCACGACAAAGCCCCGCATCCGCGGGGCTTTGTCGTTTCTACGCACGCAAAGCGCGCAAGCTCACCGCAAATTCGTCTGCGCCAGCTCCACCACTTCGTCGCCCCGCCCGCTCAGCACCGCGCGCAGCATATACAGACTGAAGCCCTTCGCCTGCGCCCATTGCAGCTTCGGCGGCATCGCCAGCTCGTGTTTGGCCGTGACCACGTCCACGAGCGCCGGCCCCGGATGCGCGAACGCCTCGCGCAGCGCATCGTCCAGTGCCTCCGACGTTTCGACCCGCACGCTGAACAGTCCCGCGCCCTTCGCGATATCCGCGAAGTTGGTCGCCGCGAGGTCGGTGCCGGTCTCCACATAGCCGCCCGCCTTCATCTCCATGGCCACGAAGCCGAGCGAACCATTATTCAGGACAACGATCTTGATCGGCAGATCAAGCTGACGCGCGGTAAGAATATCGCCGAGCAGCATCGACAACCCGCCGTCACCCGATAGCGAGATCACCTGCCGCCCCACATGCGCGGCTTGCGCGCCGAGCGCCTGCGGCATCGCGTTCGCCATCGAGCCGTGGTTGAACGAGCCGTGCAGGCGGCGGCGACCGTTCATCGTCAGATAGCGCGCGGCCCACAGCGTCGGCGTGCCGACATCGACGGCAAAGATCGCGTCGTCAGCCGCGAGCGCATCGAGGCGCGCCACCACGTATTGCGGATGCAGCGGCTTGCCCGCGGCGGCCGGACGCGCGAGGTCGTCGAGCCCCTTGCGGGCATTCGCATAGTGTTCACGCGCGCGCTCGATGAAGCCGCGTTCAGTCTTGCGCGTGATTCTGGGCGTGAGCGCGCGCAGCGTCTCGCGCACGTCGCCGATCAGGCCGAGCGTAAGCGGCGCGCGCTTGCCGAGCGCCGCCGCATCGCGATCGATCTGCACGATGTTCGCGTGTTCGGGATAGAAGTTGCGATACGGGAAGTCGCTGCCGAGCATCACCAGCGTGTCGCACGACATCATCGCGTGATAACCGGAGCTAAAGCCGATCAGCCCGGTCATGCCCACGTCGAAGGGGTTGTCGTACTCGACGTATTGTTTGCCGCGCAGCGCATGCACGGTCGGCGCACCCAGCGCATCGGCGAACGCCACCACTTCGTCGTGCGCGCCCTTGCAACCGCTGCCGCACAGGAGCGTCACCGCTTCCGAGCGGTTGAGCAGGTCCGCCAGCCGGTCGAGATCGGCGGCGGCCGGCAGCGTCGCGGGCCGCGAGGTCTGCGCCCAGGCCGGCTCTTCATCGGGCGCGTCGAGCAGCGCGACGTCGCCGGGCAACACGATCACGGCTACGCCCTTCTGGTCGATCGCCGTACGCAACGCCGTCGCCAGCACGCGCGGAAACTGCGCGGCGTTGGTCACGAGTTCGACGTAGTGCGCGCATTCGCGAAAGAGTTCGGTCGGGTGCGTTTCCTGGAAGTAGCCGAGGCCGATTTCCGTCGACGGGATATGCGCGGCGATCGCCAGCACCGGTGCGTGATTGCGATGGCAGTCGTAGAGGCCGTTGATGAGATGCAGGTTGCCGGGGCCGCAACTCCCAGCACAAACGGCAAGCCGGCCGGTCGCGGCCGCTTCGGCGCCCGCCGCGAAGGCCGCGACTTCCTCGTGGCGCGTATGCATCCAGCGGATCGTGCCGAGCTTGCGCAGGCTCGCCGAGAGTCCGTTCAGGCTGTCGCCCGTCACCCCCCAGATCCGTTCGACGCCCACTGCTTCGAGCGTTTTCGCCAGAAAATCCGCAATCGTCTTCGCCATGCTGTCCTCCACGTTCACTGACAGGCGCAGCGCGCGCCGCCAGGCGGCGGCCCGGCGCTGCACTCGATAAAAGGGGGAAGCGCGCGGCCGTCGCGTGCCGGCTCAAGCCACACGTGTCGGATATCGTCGATTCCATTGGCCGCTGCGTCGCATTACGTTACGCCATCCTCGCGAAATACGTCGCGAACGGCGTTCATTTGCAGCCTGTCGCAACCCAAATGGATGGCATTCGCAAGGGGATCGTCAAGCGGGTGCGACGAAGTGTGGCGTCTTCGATCGCGCCGTTCGCTAAAATGCTGCGGTTTCAAGCCGTCGGCGTTCCGCCATGAATCTCGAAAGTATTCTCTTCTCGCAAGGCTTCGGCACACGCCGTCAGTGCCGCGGGTTCATTGCCGATGCGCGCGTGGCCGTCGCCGGCGTGACCTGCACCGATCCGCTCGCGGTCTTCGACATCGCCAATCTCGTGTTCAGCGTCGACGGCACGCCGTGGCCGTTTCACGAGCGCGTCTACCTGGCGCTCAACAAGCCTGCGGGCTATGAGTGCTCGCGCGATCCGCAGCATCATCTGAGCGTCTTCCATCTGCTGCCGCCGCAGTTCGCCGAGCGCAACGTGCAATGCGTGGGCCGTCTCGATCAGGACACGACCGGCCTGCTGCTGCTCTCCGACGACGGCCAGTTCGTGCACGCCTTCACCTCGCCCAAGCGCAAGGTGCCGAAGGTCTATGTGGCGACGACACGCCATCCGCTCGACGAGGCGCAGTTGCAGGCGTTACGCAACGGCGTCTTGCTGCACGGCGAGCGCGCGCCGAGCGTGGCGCTCGCGGCCAACGCACGCGGCGAGCACGAGCTGGAATTGACGGTGCTCGAAGGCAAATACCATCAGGTCAAGCGGATGGTCGCGGCGGCCGGCAACCGCGTGGAGGCGCTGCATCGCGAACGCATTGGCGGCTACGCGTTGCCCGAGGAACTGGCGCCGGGCGCGTGGATGTGGCTCGACAGCGCGGCCCTGGACGCGCTGCGCAACACGGGGTAAACGACGACGCGTGGCGCATAGCCTTGCCTGGCGGGGCCGCTGCGCGGCTCGGTCAGTGAATGCACCCCGTTTCTACCGCGCCGCAGCATGCCCTTGCTGACGTTCCGCCCTATACTCCTTTAAACAACGATTACAAGTTTCAAGGAGGGGCATCATGAACATCAACGACACATTGAACATCCCATACGTGTTGATGGCTTTCATGGGTCTAGGGGTACTTCTGATCGGCGGCTTGCTGGCGTCGGTGCGCTTCAGGCATCGCTACCCGCCAAGCCTGGTCGGGGCAATTATCGGGGCCCTGTTCTGCTTCCTCCTGATCGAGGCGCTGCCGGCAATCACGTGAACGGCACGCTTGCGCCGCGCCGCCCGCCCGGGCTTACGGGTGCGGCGGCAGCGTGCGCAAAAATGTATCGACATCCGGATAACGCAGGCGCACGCGCAATTCGCGCTTGAGCCTCGCGTTGGCGAGCCGGCGCGATTCCCGCATGAACGAGAGCAGCACCGGGTCGAGTTCGCGCTCGGCAACCTCCCGGCTCACACGTGGCGCGCGTGCAAGACCAAAAGCATCCGCCACCCGGTCGAAATACTCCCCCATCTTCAATTCGCTATCGTCGCTCGCGTGCACGATGCGCGCTGGCCGCCCATGCGTGGCGAGGCGCAGCAGAATGGCCGCGAGGTCGTCGGCGTGAATGTGGCTCGTGTAGACGTCATCGCTCTGCGCGAGCGCAGGCGTGCGCTTTTCCAGCCGCGCGAGCGGCAGGCGGGTGCCCGCGTAGATGCCGGGGATGCGCGCGATGGTCGCCTTGAGCGTGCCGCGCGCCGTGGCCTGACGCAGCTGGCGCTCAGCCGCCACGCGGCGTTTTGCGCGACCGTTCGCGGGGCGCGGCGTGCGCGTTTCGTCGATCCGCGCGCCGCCGCAGTCGCCGTAGACGCCTGTGGTGCTGGCGTACACGAGGGTCGGCCGGCTCGCGCCAGCCGGTGATGCCCGCCGGGTTCGCCAGGTGCGCTCGGGTACAATAGCGGATGGTTTTGACGCCGAAACAGGGCGCGATGTCGTGTGCGATGTGGTGTGAATAGCGCGCCTGAACACGCGGCTCGACATACCGCCTTGCCCGGGCCGCAAAGCCCAACGCGGACGCGTCTTGAGCGCGGCGATCAGCCTGCGGGTACGCAGGTCGTCGTCGCCGTCCTTTTGCGGCGGCGCGAGGTGCAGCACCGTACCGGCGAGACCCGCAAGCCGCGCGAGACGCGCGCGCTGGTCGAGGTCGCCCAGCACGGGCACGGCACCGGCGGCGCGCAGCAGGTCGACGCGCTCCGGGCGACGCGTGAGCGCGAAGATGCGCGGGCGAGCCCGACGCGCCTGTAACTGGTCGACGCAGCGCAGGCCGACGTCGCCGCAACCGACGATGAGGATGCGCGCACGGCGCAAGGTTCGTGTGGCAATCATGGTGGACCTATTTTAGCCGCCGGCGACGACCGGCGACGGCCCGAACCGGTTCAGTCCGGTTCCCCCCCGAATGACAGACTTACGCTTTCTCGAATATGGCTTTCAACGTAACGCTTAAGCAAAGCGGCCGGCAATTCCAGGTCGAGCCCGACGAAACCGTCCTCAACGCCGCCCTGCGCCAGGGTGTCGGCATCCCCTACGGCTGCAAGAACGGCGCATGCGGATCGTGCAAGGGCGCGGTCTGTAGCGGCAAAGTCGAACAGCGCGCGCACGCGGCCTCCGCCCTCTCGAACGACGAAAAAACGCGCGGCATGGCGCTCCTGTGCTGCGCCACGGCGCAAACCGACCTCGAAATCGACATCCGCGAAGTCGCGGGCGTCGGCGACATGCAGGTGCGCAAGCTGCCCACCCGTATCGCCGCCATCGAGCGCCGCGCCGACGACGTCATCGTCCTCAAGCTGCAATTGCCCGCCAACGAGCGCCTGCAATACCTCGCGGGTCAGTACCTCGAATTCATCCTCAAGGACGGCACGCGCCGTTGCTACTCGATGGCGAGCGCGCCGCACGAGGAAGGCCCGCTCGAATTGCACATCCGCCACATGCCCGGCGGCAAGTTCACCGATCACGTTTTCACGCAGCTGAAGGAGCGCGACATCCTGCGCTTCGAAGCGCCGCTCGGCACCTTCTTCCTGCGCGAGGACTCGGACAAGCCGATCGTGCTGCTCGCTTCGGGCACCGGCTTCGCGCCGCTCAAGGCGATCGTCGAGCATGCGGTCTACAAGAACCTGGACCGGCCGATCACGCTCTACTGGGGCGCGCGCCAGAAGAAGGATCTGTATCTGATGGAACTCGCCGAACAATGGGCGAAGGACATCCCTAACTTCCGCTTCGTGCCGGTGCTCTCCGAACCCGCCGCCGAAGACGCCTGGACCGGTCGCACGGGCTTCGTGCATCGCGCGGTCGTCGAAGATCTGCCCGATCTCTCGGCTCACCAGGTCTACGCCTGCGGCGCGCCGGTGATGGTGGAGTCGGCCCAGCGCGACTTCACCCAGCACCACGGCCTGCCCGAGGACGAGTTCTACGCGGACTCGTTCACGAGCGCCGCGGACCTCGCGAACCCCGTCTGAAGCCGCTGCGCGGCCAAACGCAAGGCTTGCACGGCACTCGTTGCGTGCGCAAGCCTTGCGTCCTGACGCGCGCACGCGAAGCCACCGTCACGAAAAATTCTTCGGCCGATCGAAAAAAATCGGCACATTGACGGTTTACATCGCCGATCCGCTTGTCGTATTCTTGCGCCCATGAACTGCATCCTGTCCGCTCTCCGACGTCGCCGCTCGCCCCACCTCTAGGGCCTGGCTTTGTCGCGGACGCGCGTTGCACGGGGTTTCACCCCCAACGCACAGGAAGTTCGAATCACGAAAGCCACGGCCAGTCCGTGGCTTTTTGCTTTTCTGCCGTACCGTTCAACCCTTTTTGCAACCCCAGCGCGGAGCCCGTTGCCATGAATTTTTCCGAGTACCCGATCGAGTCGCTGATGTACATCACCAACCGGCCCGAAATCGTTTTCACGCATGGCAAGGGGTCGTGGCTCTACGACAACGAAGGCAAGCGCTACCTCGACTTCATCCAGGGCTGGGCGGTCAACAGCCTCGGCCACGGCAACGAAGGCATGATCGAAGCGCTGGAAAAGCAGGCGCGCCTGATCATCAACCCGTCGCCGGCTTTCTACAACGAGCCGATGGCGAAGCTCGCGGGCCTGCTCACCGAACATAGCTGCTTCGACAAGGTGTTCTTCGCCAACAGCGGCGCGGAAGCCAACGAAGGCGCGATCAAGCTCGCCCGCAAGTGGGGCAAGAAGCATCGTGACGGCGCGTACGAGATCATCACGTTCGACCACAGCTTCCACGGCCGCACCATCGCGACAATGTCGGCGAGCGGCAAGCCGGGCTGGGACACGATCTACGCACCGCAAGTGCCGGGCTTCCCGAAGGCCGATCTGAACGACATCGCCTCGGTCGAAAAGCTCATCACCGGCAAGACCGTCGCCGTGATGCTCGAACCGATCCAGGGCGAAGGCGGCGTGATTCCCGCCACGCGCGAATTCATGCAGCAACTGCGCGCGCTCACGCAAAAGCACGGCATCCTGCTGATCGTCGACGAAGTGCAGACCGGTTGCGGCCGTGCCGGCACCCTCTTCGCCTACGAACTCTCGGGCGTCGAGCCGGACATCATGACGCTCGGCAAGGGCATCGGCGGCGGCGTGCCGCTCGCGGCGCTGCTGGCTAAAAAGGACGTCTGCGTGTTCGAAGCGGGCGATCAGGGCGGCACCTACAACGGCAACCCGCTCATGACGGCGGTGGGCTACTCGGTGATCTCGCAACTGGTCGCGCCGGGCTTCCTCGAAGGCGTGCGCGCTCGCGGCGAATACCTGCGCGAAAAGCTGCTCGAACTGTCGGCGGAACGCGGCTTCCAGGGCGAGCGCGGCGAAGGTCTGCTGCGCGCGTTGATGCTCGGCAAGGACATCGGCCCGGAGATCGTCGAGAAGGCGCGCGTCATGCAGCCGGACGGCCTGCTGCTCAACGCGGCGCGCCCCAACCTGCTGCGCTTCATGCCGGCGCTCAACGTCACGAACGAAGAGATCGACCAGATGATGGCAATGCTGCGCACCATCCTCGACTCGCTGTAAGCACGGAGCGCTTGCGATGTCCGTCACGATCCGCGTATTCGACAAGGCCGACACCGAAGCGGTGCTGGCGCTCTGGCTTCAGGCGTTTCCCGAGTACAACGACGCGAGCCGGCCGCACCGCAATCCGCGCCTGTCGATCGCGAACAAGCTCGGCACGCAGCCTGAGCTGTTCTTCGTCGCCGTGCGCGGCGAAGATGACGCGATCGTCGGCACGGCGATGGCGGGCTACGACGGGCATCGCGGCTGGCTCTACTCGCTGGCCGTGGCGCCCGAGGCACGGCGCTTCGGCATTGGCACGCGGCTCGTGCGCCAGGCCGAGCAGGCGCTGGCCGCGATGGGCTGCCTCAAGCTCAATTTGCAGGTACTCGCCGACAAGCCGGAAGTGATCGCGTTCTACGACGCGCTCGGCTATCGCGCGGATGCCGTCGTGAGCCTCGGCAAGCGGCTCGCCGTGCAGGAGTCCGAAGCGCTCGTCTGATGTGCGCTTCGACATGAAAAAAGCCGCATGGGCGTCACGCCCATGCGGCTTTTGTATTTTGGCGGTCGCAATGACCGCCATTACATTACTGGCTTATTCGCCCAGATACGCCGCGCGCACCTTCGGATCATCGAGCATCTGCTTCGCGTCGCCTTCCATCGTGACCAGACCCGAGTCCATCACGTAGCCGCGGTTCGCCGCCTGCAGCGCAAGCCGTGCGTTCTGCTCGACCAGCAGCACCGTGATGCCTTCGCCCGAGATCGTGCGGACCACTTCAAAGATCTTCTCGACCATGATCGGCGAGAGACCCATCGACGGTTCGTCGAGCAACAGCAGCTTCGGACGGCTGATGATTGCGCGCGCCATCGCCAGCATCTGCTGCTCGCCGCCCGAGAGCGTGCCCGCGAGCTGCGAAGCGCGTTCCTTCAGGCGCGGGAAGAAGCCGAACATACGGTCGACGTCCTTCGCAATGCCATCCTTGTCGTTGCGCAGGTAGGCGCCCATCTGCATGTTCTCGATGATCGACATGCGC
>NZ_CAJMZK010000017.1:0-179337 GCF_905220265.1 Paraburkholderia sp. J67 | reverse complement strand
TTTCGGCAGTTGCGGGTCGCCGAACTGCTGCGCCCAGTCGAGCGTAGGCCACTGGCCACCCTGGGCCGGAATGCTCTGCGAGCTCTCGAACTGTTGCGGCTGCGCGATGGTCTTGTCGCTCTTGATGCCGATGTAGTTTGCGCAGCCCGAAAGCGCGAGCGCCGCGACCGCGGTGGCCACCGCGGCTCGACAGGTAGGCGCCGGCGCAAACTGGGTTAGGGATTTCATTGCTCGTCTCGGTGCGTGAGAGGGGGTGTGATACTGGACGATGCAGCCATTTTCCCGTGCAACGGTTTCAAATTTGCCTGCCTCGTCATCCATTGTCGACGTCGCTCGACGCCGATTGAATTCAGTCGCCGGGCGAATTCTGGCCCGCTACCGCACTGGCGGCGTTCGCGTTCTGGGTAGCTTCGCAGCTATTGACCAGAATCCGCCGCAACATGCTTTTCAGGAAGCCGACTTCCTCCGGGGTGAAGCCTTTGGCCAGCTCTTCCGTCACGCTCGTGAAGATGGCCGGCATGCGCGCCGCGATGGCTTCGCCCTCGGGCGTAAGCGCGAGGCGCACGGCGCGGCGGTCCTCTGAACTGCGCACGCGCTGTAGCAGGCCGCGCTTTTCCAGCCGGTCGACGAGGCGCGTCACCGCGCTCGCGTCGATGCCGTACTCGCGCGCCAGTTCGGCGGCGAGCACGCACTTGCCGCTCGCCACCATGAACAGCACGCTGGCCTGCTGGCTGGTGACGCCGAGCTCGGCCACGGTGCGCTGCGTGACCAGGTTCGACATGGACGAGCGCACGCGGGAAATCAGGTAGCCAACGCTTTCCCCGAGATCGTAGTCGCGGATTTCAGGAGGCGGCGTGGGAGTCGGATCCGTCATGGTTCTGCTGCAACTGCAATGGTTGACCAGGCAGGAATTATAGGGTTCGTTAGTTGACGCGGCAAGGTTTATTGTTTCAATCGCGGAAAACCATTGTCAGAGCGGGTCTTAATCGGAGCAGGGTGGTGTGGGAAAATTGACTCCGGCGGAGTGCCACGAAGTCAAGCGCCGAAGTCAAGCGCACGAGTCAAGTGTGTCGTGCCCGGAGGGGTAAATATGTGCATGTGTCCGATCAAGTCATCAGCACGTGCTATAATTTCAGGTTCCCAAAAGTGCGTCATGGCAGCCCTGACGAACCGACCCGCAACCCGACTTGCCGCAAGCGTTTCCAGAAGTTCTTAAGCGAACTTTTAAACGTGTGGGGCAGCAGGGCTGGGCGGCGTCCGAGCCCCTCCTGTGCGGCCCGCCGTCGAGCCCGCATGACGCACTCAACTGTACCCAGGTTCCTATGTCCCGCGCCCTTCGCAACATCGCCATCATTGCCCACGTCGACCACGGCAAGACTACGCTCGTCGACCAGCTTCTCCGTCAGACTGCCACGTTCCGTGACAACCAGCAGGTCGCCGAGCGCGTGATGGACTCGAACGACATCGAAAAAGAGCGTGGTATCACGATTCTTTCGAAGAACTGCGCGGTCGAGTACGAAGGCACCCACATCAACATCGTCGACACCCCGGGCCACGCCGACTTCGGTGGTGAAGTGGAGCGCGTGCTGTCGATGGTCGACTCCGTGCTGCTGCTCGTCGACGCCGTCGAAGGCCCGATGCCGCAAACGCGCTTCGTGACCAAGAAGGCGCTGGCGCTCGGCTTGAAGCCGATCGTCGTCGTCAACAAGATCGACCGTCCGGGCGCGCGTATCGACTGGGTGATCAACCAGACGTTCGACCTGTTCGACAAGCTCGGCGCGACCGAAGAGCAGCTCGACTTCCCGGTGGTCTACGCTTCGGGCCTGAACGGCTACGCTTCGCTGTCGCCGGACGCGCGCGAAGGCGACATGCGTCCCCTGTTCGACGCCGTGCTCAAGTACGTGCCGGTTCGCGATGCGGATCCGGAAGGCCCGCTTCAGCTCCAGATCACCTCGCTCGACTACTCGGCGTACGTTGGCCGTATCGGCGTGGGCCGTATCAAGCGTGGTCGCATCAAGCCGGGTCAACCGGTTGCGCTGCGCTTTGGCCCGGAAGGCCAGGTCTTGAACCGCAAGATCAACCAGGTGCTGGCGTTCAGCGGCCTGGAGCGCGTGCAGGTCGAATCGGCTGAAGCCGGCGACATCGTGCTGATCAACGGTATCGAAGACATCGGTATCGGCGCGACCATCTGCGCGGTAGACAACCCCGAAGCGCTGCCGATGATCACGGTGGACGAGCCGACGCTCACGATGAACTTCCTCGTGAACTCGTCGCCGCTCGCCGGCAAGGAAGGCAAGTTCGTGACGAGCCGCCAGATCCGCGACCGTCTGACGAAGGAACTGAACCACAACGTGGCGCTGCGCGTGAAGGACACGGGCGACGAAACCACGTTCGAAGTCTCGGGCCGTGGCGAACTGCACCTGACGATCCTGATCGAAAACATGCGCCGCGAAGGCTACGAGCTGGCCGTGTCGCGTCCGCGCGTGGTGCTGCACGAAGTCGACGGCGTGAAGCAGGAGCCGTACGAAATGCTGACCGTTGACGTCGAAGACGCCAACCAGGGCGGCGTGATGGAAGAACTGGGCCGCCGTAAGGGCGAAATGCTCGACATGGCGTCGGATGGCCAGGGCCGCACGCGTCTCGAGTACCGCATTCCGGCGCGTGGCCTGATCGGCTTCCAGGGCGAATTCATGACGCTCACGCGCGGCACGGGCCTGATGAGCCACGTGTTCGACGCTTACGGTCCGATCAAGGAAGGCACGCTCGGCGAGCGCCGCAACGGCGTGCTGATCTCGCAGGACGACGGCGCGGCCGTGGCCTACGCACTGTGGAAGCTGCAGGATCGCGGCCGCATGTTCGTGAAGCCGGGCGACGCGCTGTACGAAGGCATGATCATCGGTATCCATAGCCGTGACAACGACCTCGTCGTCAACCCGATCAAGGGCAAGCAGCTCACCAACGTGCGCGCCTCGGGCACCGACGAAGCCGTGCGCCTGGTTCCGCCGATCCAGATGTCGCTCGAATACGCAGTCGAATTCATCGACGACGACGAACTCGTGGAAGTCACGCCGCAGTCGATCCGCCTGCGCAAGCGTCACCTGAAAGAACATGAGCGTCGCCGCGCAAGCCGCGAAGCCGAATAAAGTTTTGTACTCGAAACTTTTTCGCGCACTGCAATGCATGTAAGAAAACAAGAAAGCCGCCGCTGTCTGGGCGGCTTTTTTGCATTCGTTTTACGAATGGCGGTGATTGCGTTGTGGTGCCGGAAGAGACTGTTGCTGAAGTTGCAAAGCGCCGTGAAAGCCCCATGTAGTAAGGGTTTGCGTGTGCTGATGTGTCGCATTGCATCTTATGGGGAGTATCACTTATGTGCTATGCTCCGCCGATGCATGATTTAGGTCCTTCCAAGCAGACTTGATTCGCAATCCGCTAAACGGTCAGGCCGTGGCGCGGAAGGTTGAGTAACCCGCTATTTTTCGAGAAACTCGAAGAAAGGTGAGCGTAAATGTCGGAAACGATGAAGCAATTCCAGCTGAACTCCTATCTGTTCGGCGGCAATGCTCCGTATGTCGAAGAGCAATACGAAGCATATCTTGACAACCCTGCGTCCGTTCCGGACCAATGGCGTGAATACTTCGACGCACTGCAAAACGTGCCGTCGTCGAGTGGCTCGGCCGACAGCGATGTCGCGCACGGCCCGATCGTCGAGTCGTTTGCGCAGCGCGCAAAAGCGAACGCTTTCGTCCCGAAGGGCGGCGGCGAAGATCTCGCTACGGCACGCAAGCAGGTCTACGTTCAGTCCCTCATCGGCGCGTATCGCTTCCTTGGCTCGCAATGGGCCAACCTCGATCCGCTGAAGCGCCGCGAGCGTCCCCCGATCCCCGAGCTCGAACCTGCGTTCTACGACTTCAATGAAGCCGACATGGACCAGACGTTCAGCGCCACGAACCTGTATTTCGGGTTCGAGCGCGCAACGCTGCGTGAGATCGTCAAGGCACTGCGCGACACGTACTGCGGCACGATCGGCGCCGAGTACATGTACATCAGCGATCCCGAGCAAAAGCGTTGGTGGAAGGAGCGTCTCGAGTCGATCCGCTCGACGCCGAACTTCTCGAACGACAAGAAAAAGCACATCCTGCAGCGCCTCACGGCCGCTGAAGGTCTTGAGCGCTTCCTGCACACGAAGTACGTCGGCCAGAAGCGTTTCTCGCTCGAAGGCGGCGAATCCTTCATCGCGGCGATGGACGAAGTCGTTCGTCACTCCGGCGCGAAGGGCGTGCAGGAAATCGTCATCGGCATGGCCCACCGTGGCCGTCTGAACGTGCTGGTCAATACGCTCGGCAAGATGCCGGCTGACCTGTTCGCCGAATTCGAAGGCAAGCACGTCGACGACCTGCCGGCTGGCGACGTCAAGTACCACAAGGGCTTCTCGTCGGACGTCTCGACCGAAGGCGGCCCGGTCCACCTGTCGCTCGCGTTCAACCCGTCGCACCTTGAAATCGTCAACCCGGTGGTCGAAGGCTCGGCCAAGGCTCGTATGGATCGCCGCGGCGATGCAGACGGCCTGCAGGTGCTGCCGGTGCAGATCCACGGCGACGCGGCCTTCGCAGGCCAGGGCGTCGTGATGGAAACGCTGAACCTCGCGCAAACGCGTGGTTACGGCACGCACGGCACGCTGCACATCGTCATCAACAACCAGATCGGCTTCACGACGTCGGACCCGCGCGATGCGCGCTCGACGCTTTACTGTACCGACGTGGTCAAGATGATCGAAGCGCCGGTGCTGCACGTGAACGGCGACGATCCGGAAGCGGTCGTGCTGGCGATCCAGCTCGCGGTCGAATTCCGCATGCAGTTCCACAAGGATGTCGTGGTCGACATCATCTGCTTCCGCAAGCTGGGTCACAACGAGCAGGACACGCCGGCGGTCACGCAGCCGCTGATGTACAAGACCATCGCCAAGCACCCGGGCACGCGCGCACTGTACGCTGAAAAGCTCGTGCAGCAAGGCGTCATCTCGGCAGAAGACGGCGACGCGTATGTCAAGGCGTATCGCGCTGCGATGGACGAAGGCCACCACACGATCGACCCCGTGCTCTCGAACTACAAGAGCAAGTACGCGGTGGACTGGGTGCCGTTCCTGAACCGCAAGTGGACCGACGCAGCCGACACGGCCGTGCCGCTCGCAGAACTCAAGCGCCTCGCAGAACGTATCACCACGATCCCCGAGAACATCAAGGTTCACCCGCTGGTCGAGCGCGTCATCAACGACCGCCGCGCGATGGGCAAGGGCGAAGCGAAGCTCGACTGGGGCATGGGCGAGCACCTCGCGTACGCATCGCTGGTCGCATCGGGCTACTCGGTTCGTCTGACGGGCCAGGACTCGGGCCGCGGCACGTTCACGCACCGCCACGCCGTTCTGCACGATCAGAACCGCGAGCGCTGGAACGACGGCACGTACATCCCGCTGCAGAACATCGCTGAAAACCAGGCGAAGTTCACGGTGATCGACTCGGTGCTGTCCGAAGAAGCCGTGCTCGGCTTCGAATACGGCTACTCGACCGCTGAACCGAACACGCTCGTCGCGTGGGAAGGTCAGTTCGGCGACTTCGTCAACGGTGCGCAGGTCGTGATCGACCAGTTCATCTCGTCGGGCGAAGTGAAGTGGGGCCGCGTTTCGGGTCTCACGATGCTGCTGCCGCACGGCTACGAAGGTCAGGGTCCGGAGCACTCGTCGGCACGTATCGAGCGTTTCCTGCAGCTGTGCGCCGAGCACAACATGCAGGTCGTTCAGCCGACCACGCCGGCACAGATCTTCCACGTGCTGCGTCGCCAGATGATCCGCCTGTTCCGCAAGCCGCTGATCATCTTCACGCCGAAGTCGCTGCTGCGTCACAAGGAAGCGGTGTCGGACCTGTCCGAACTCGCGAAGGGCACGTTCCAGCCGGTTATCGGCGAAGTGGACGACACCATCGACGCGAAGAAGGTCAAGCGCGTGGTGGCCTGCTCGGGCCGCGTGTACTTCGACCTCGTGGCGCATCGCCGCGAAGCGAAGGCGAACGACGTCGCGATCATCCGTATCGAACAGCTCTATCCGTTCGCGCACAAGCAGTTCGAAGCGGAGCTGAAGAAGTACGACAACGCGACCGAAGTGGTCTGGGTGCAGGACGAGCCGCAAAATCAAGGCCCGTGGTTCTACATCGAGCACCACCTGAAGGAAGGCATGAAGGAAGGCATGAAGCTGGCATACAGCGGCCGCCCGGCTTCGGCTTCTCCGGCTGTCGGCTACTACGCGAAGCACTACGAGCAGCAGAAGGCGCTGATCGAAGGTGCGTTCGGCCGCCTCAAGGGCGCGCAGGTCGCGAAGTAAGCACATTGAGCTAAACGAACCGGGAAGGCGTGTCACTACACTGCGCGCTTTCCCGCGCTCATGTGCGCGACCCGGTTCGTACCTAGATACGTATTCAGGAACATCAAATGGCTATTGTTGAAGTCAAGGTCCCCCAGCTTTCGGAGTCGGTTTCGGAAGCAACGATGCTGCAGTGGAAGAAGAAGCCGGGCGAAGCAATCGCTCAGGACGAAATCCTCATCGAGCTGGAAACGGATAAGGTCGTTCTCGAAGTCCCCGCGCCGGCAGCCGGCGTGATGGCCGAGATCCTGGCAAATGACGGCGACACCGTCGTCGCGGATCAAGTGATCGCGCGCATCGACACGGAAGCCAAGGCTGGCGCCGCTGCAGCTCCCGCCGCTGCCGCCGCTCCCGCTGCTGCACCGGCCGCTGCGCCCGCAGCCGCACCGGCAGCCGCTGCTGCATCGACGTCGAGCAGCAACATCGCATCGCCCGCAGCGACCAAGCTGATGGCGGAGAAGGGTCTGGCCGGCGGCGACGTCGCAGGCACGGGCCGCGATGGCCGCATTACGAAGCAGGACGTGCTCGGCGCAGGCGCGCCGAAGGCCGCTCCCGCTGCTGCACCGGCCGCTCGCCCGGCTGCCGGCAAGCCGTCGCTGCCGCAAGTCAACGCACCGGCATCGGCTGCAAACTGGCTCAACGACCGTCCGGAACAGCGCGTGCCGATGTCGCGTCTGCGTGCGCGTATCGCCGAGCGTCTGCTCGAGTCGCAGCAAACCAATGCCATCCTCACGACGTTCAACGAAGTGAACATGGCGCCGGTCATGGATCTGCGCAACAAGTACAAGGACAAGTTCGAGAAGGAACATGGCGTGAAGCTCGGCTTCATGTCGTTCTTCGTGAAGGCTGCGGTTCACGCCCTCAAGAAGTTCCCGCTCGTGAACGCGTCGATCGACGGTAACGACATCGTCTACCACGGCTACTTCGACATCGGTATCGCTGTCGGTTCGCCGCGCGGCCTGGTGGTGCCCATCCTGCGCAACGCAGACCAGATGAGCCTCGCCGACATCGAGAAGAAGATCGCCGAATTCGGTCAGAAGGCCAAGGACGGCAAGCTCTCGATCGAAGAAATGACGGGCGGTACGTTCTCGATCTCGAACGGCGGCGTGTTCGGCTCGATGCTGTCGACCCCGATCATCAACCCGCCGCAGTCGGCGATCCTGGGCGTGCACGCGACCAAGGAACGCGCTGTCGTGGAAAACGGCCAGATCGTCATCCGCCCGATGAACTACCTCGCGATGTCGTACGACCACCGCATCATCGACGGCCGCGAAGCCGTCCTGTCGCTGGTCGCGATGAAGGACGCGCTGGAAGATCCGGCTCGCCTGCTGCTCGACCTGTAAGCGTCGGCCTGGCATCAGGTTTTCAGCATCAAGTCTCACACTGAGCGGCGTGCGCGCGGCCCCGGGAAGCCCGGGTCCGCGCGCCGCGCTCACGTATCGAAAGGATGATCATGTCCAAAGAATTTGACGTTGTCGTGATTGGCGCCGGCCCCGGCGGCTACATCGCGGCGATCCGCGCGGCTCAGCTCGGCAAGTCGGTTGCCTGTATCGAAAAGTGGAAGAACCCGGCCGGCGCGCTCAAGCTCGGCGGCACCTGCCTGAACGTGGGTTGCATTCCGTCGAAGGCGCTGCTCGCCTCGTCGGAAGAGTTCGAAAACGCCCAGCATCACCTGGCCGACCACGGCATCAACGTGAGCGACGTCAGCATCGACGTCGCGAAGATGCTCGGCCGCAAGGAGTCCATCGTCGAAAAGATGACGAAGGGCATCGAATTCCTGTTCCGCAAGAACAAGATCACGTGGCTCAAGGGTCACGGCAAGTTCACCGGCAAGAACGAAGCCGGTGTGCAGATCGAAGTCTCGGGCGAAGGCGAAACCGAAGTCGTGACGGCGAAGAACGTCATCATCGCAACGGGTTCGAAGGCGCGTCACCTGCCGGGCATGCCGGTCGACAACAAGATCATCGCCGACAACGAAGGCGCGCTCTCGTTCGACTCCGTGCCGAAGAAGCTGGCCGTGATCGGCGCAGGCGTGATCGGTCTGGAACTGGGTTCGGTGTGGCGCCGTCTGGGCGCGGAAGTCACCGTGCTCGAAGCGCTGCCGGAATTCCTCGGCGCGGCTGACCAGGCGCTCTCGAAGGAAGCTGCGAAGCTCTTCAAGAAGCAGGGTCTCGACATTCACGTTGGCGTGAAGGTCGGCGAAGTCAAGGCGACCGACACGAACGTCACGATCAACTACACGGACAAGGACGGCAACGCGCAAGTGCTCGAAGCCGACCGCCTGATCGTGTCGGTTGGCCGCGTGCCGAACACCGACAACCTCGGTCTCGAAGCAATCGGCCTGAAGGCCAACGAGCGTGGCTTCATCGACGTCGACGGCCACTGCGCAACGTCGGTGCCGAACGTGTACGCGATCGGCGACGTGGTGCGTGGTCCGATGCTCGCGCACAAGGCCGAAGACGAAGGCGTGCTGGTTGCCGAAGTCATCGACGGCCAGAAGCCGCACATCGACTACAACTGCATTCCTTGGGTGATCTACACCGAACCGGAAATCGCATGGGTCGGCAAGACGGAACAGCAGCTCAAGGCCGAAGGCCGCGAGATCAAGACGGGCCAGTTCCCGTTCATGGCGAACGGCCGCGCGCTGGGCATCAACAAGGCCGACGGCTTTGTGAAGATGATCGCCGACGCGAAGACCGACGAGCTGCTCGGCGTGCACATCATCTCGGCGAACGCATCGGACCTGATCGCGGAAGCCGTGGTGGCGATGGAATTCAAGGCTGCTGCTGAAGACATCGGCCGCATCTGCCATCCGCACCCGTCGCTGTCCGAAGTCATGCGCGAAGCCGCACTCGCAGTCGACAAGCGCGCGCTGAACATGTAATGCATCAGGGCAGGGCGGCGGCTTCAATGGCCGCGCCCGGCCTCGTAGTACCGTGCATCACGTACAGAGGCGGACGGGTTCAAACCCGCTCCGCCTTTCCTCATTTGTGGCCCACGAAATGAACGTCACCGAATACTACGAATCAGAACTGCAGAAACGGGGTTACAAGCCCGATACGGCGCAACGCGTTGCGATCGATCGACTGCAGCGGTGCTACGACGAGTGGGTCGAATACAAATCGCGTCGCTCGAACGCGTTCTGGAAGCTCATCAATCGTCCCGACCTGCCGCGTGGCGTGTACATGTGGGGGGGCGTCGGGCGCGGCAAGAGCTTCCTGATGGACAGCTTCTATGCGGTCGTGCCGGTGCAGCGCAAGACGCGTCTGCATTTCCACGAGTTCATGCGCGAAGTGCATCGCGAACTCGAAGAACTGAAGGGCCAGGCCGATCCGCTCGACGAACTCGCGCGCCGTATCGCGAAGCGCTATCGCCTGATCTGCTTCGACGAATTCCACGTGTCCGATATCGCGGACGCCATGATTCTCTATCGTCTGCTCGACCGTCTGTTCGACAACGGCGTGCAGTTCGTGATGACCTCCAACTACGCGCCCGATACGCTGTATCCCGATGGTTTGCATCGCGACCGCATGCTGCCCGCGATCGAGCTCATCAAGGAAAAGTTGGATGTCCTGAACGTTGACGCGGGTGTCGATTATCGCCAGCGCACGCTCGCACAGGTCGAGGTCTACCACACGCCGCTGGGTGCGGCGTCGGACAAGGCGCTGCGCCACTCCTTCGCGCAACTCGCCGCGGTGCCCGACGAAAGCCCGATCCTGCACATCGAGAAGCGCGAACTGAAAGCGCTGCGCCGCGCCGATGGCGTGGTGTGGTTCGACTTCGCCACGTTGTGCGGCGGCCCGCGCTCGCAGAACGACTATCTGGAGCTGGCGAGCCGATTCCATGCGGTGATTCTCTCCGACGTGCCGCAGATGACACCGCGCATGGCCTCCGAAGCGCGCCGCTTCACCTGGCTCATCGACGTGTTCTACGACCACAAGGTCAAGCTGCTGATGTCAGCGGCGGTGCCGCCTGAGGATCTCTATCCTGAAGGGCCGATGGCCAACGAATTCACGCGCACGGTGTCGCGTATCGTCGAAATGCAGTCGAAAGAATATCTGGAGACGCCGCGCCGCATCGTCGATACGTCGCTCACCTGAAAGCAGCGCAGCGTCTTTCATCAAAAATAGACCCCGAATCGCTTTTTCAAGATTCGGACTCGTCTGATAGGGGCCGCCGGGTCAAGTCGATATCTTTAGTCAGGACTGGTTCTGACAAAGGAGTAGACCATGACCCCGCATCGCGATATTACCGAGGAAGAATGGCAGCGCGTCATGCCGCTGCTGCCCGAGTTGCGTCCGCGCTCGGAAATGCGCGGCCGCCCGCTGGCCAATACCCGTTCGGTGCTCAACGGCGTCCTGTGGGTCATGTATAGCGGCGCCACCTGGTCAGCCATGCCGCGCCGTTACCCTTCGTACCAGACCTGCCATCGCCGCTTCAAGGCGTGGCACGAGGAAGGCGTGCTCAAGCATCTGATGGCCGAGTTGTTTGGCGAAGAGGGCGTCGCGCTGTGCGACACCATCGAGTCGCGCATGCGCAAGCATCTGAGCCGTGCTGAAAAAGCCGCCGCGCGCGTACAGGAAGGCCTGCCCAGCGCACCGCGCAATTCGCCGTTCAGTCCCGCTGTCGCGCAGGGCGTGCCGCCGATGCTGGGCTATCGCTCGGTGTATCGGCATACCGCATAAGCTGCATCGATCGCATTAGTTCCCGCTAGAAATGAAACGAGGCCGCCTTGCAACAAGGCGGCCTCGTCGTGTTGACCCATTCAGGGTCGGGCACAGCGTTATTGCTGACGCACCCAGGTCTGCGAGCGGCCCAGCAGCGAAATGCCGAGATAACCGCGTACGACCAGCTTCTGGCCACCGTCTTCGGTGTGCATCTTGCAACGATAGATCTTGCCGTTTTCGGGGTCGATGATGTTGCCGCCATCCCATTCGTCGCCGGCCTTCTTCATGCTGTCGATGATGGTCATGCCAAGAATCAGCTGATCCTTGCGGGAGTCCGTGCAGGCCGTGCAGCGGCGATCGGGCTGGTCGTTCGCGCCGAGCCCCTTGATGACCTTGCCGACGAGCGCGCCGCTGCCGTCGTCGCTGATCTGCACGAGCGCCTTGGGCTGGCCCGTGTGATCGTCAATGGTCTGCCACACGCCGACGGGAGAATTCGTCTGGGCCTGCGCGGCCACGACGGCGCCGAGCAGCGCGCCGGCGAGCGCAAACTGGCGCACGGCGCGCGCGGCGAACGAGGCGGCGGGGCGGTTGAATGGTTTCATGTGTCTTCCTCCACTGATCACTGATGTTTATGTATGTGTGATGAACCGCCGCGCGTTGAGTCACGCTCAATGGCGCAGGGGCGGCCAGCGCGCACGGCGGTCAGGGCAGGATACGCGAAAGCGCCGCCCGCGTTTGCGAGGAGAAACTCTAGTCGGCGGGCATGATGTGCGCCGCGCACGACGCATGCCCACCGACTCGCTCATGCAACTGCGCGCTTAATTCAGCTGATATGAGAACGTCGCATTGAAGCGCGGGCTGCGCGATGCGCTTTCGACCGGCGCATCGGCCAGCGCCTTCGCCACGGACAGATCGAGGCTGTAATAGCGCCCGTCCGACAACCTGAAGCCGATCGACGCCGAAGAAAGCCGTGAAGGCGAGGGCGTGCCTGCATGCAGATAGACCCGCGCCATGTCGAACGACACATAGGGCGTGAGCGTTTGCAGCCACACTTTGCCGACCTTGAGCGGCCGGTTGAGTTCGAGCGAGTAGGCCCAGCCCGAATCGCCCGACGCCTCGCCCGGCTCGTAACCCGCCGCGAAACGCTGCGCGCCGAACGAGATCTGTTCCGAGGTAGGCAGCGTGACCGGGCTGTATTGACCAATCACGGCGACTGCGGTGCCGAAGCCCATCGGCCAGTCGTTGGTCTGCGAGAACGACGCATTGGTGCGCACGAAATTCAGCGATACCGGATTTTGCAGTGTGAGGCCGGCAATATTCGTATCGGCCGATTTCGATGCGCCGAGCACATTGAACGCCTTCGCTACCGCAATGCTCGCCTTGCGCACCTGGCCGGTCTGCACGTCGGTGTAATCGGCCTGCAACTGGATCACGCGCACCTGCGAGCGCAAGCCATATTGCAGCCCATTGATGGTGTTGTGATAGCGATCCTCATCGTGCGTTGCGTAGGCGCTCGCGGTACCCACCACGCTGCGCGTATTGCTCAGCAGCAGCGGATACGACATCGAGCCGGTGATCTTGTCGCTGATCACGGTACGTTCGACGTAGCTCGGCAGACCCGGGTTGTCGGTGGGATTGCCGCGGTAATGCGAGGCGTCGAGCTTCGCGGTGAGACCGTCGCTTGCGATCGGCACCGCCACATGCGCCGCGAGATACGTGACGTTGTCGCGGCCCTTGGGCAAGAGCGCCGACACGCTCAACTGCTCGCCGAACGGCGTGAGTCCGTTTTCGGTGAGCGTGAGCAGCCCTTGCACGCCGGGGTGATTGAAATCGATCCCGGTGCTGATATCGAAGGGCTTTTGCGTGGCGTCCAGTTCCAGCGTGGTCGCGCCATCGGTGTTGGTCGGCGGCGCCACATTTGCCTTCACCTTGAGCCCCGGCAGCAAGCCGAGCACATTGATATAGCGCTGGAACGTGGCGGTGCGCAGCGGCCGGTCTTCGACGATATGCGCTGCGATGGCGCGCATCTTGTCTTCGAGCTTGCCGGGCTTGCCCGTGATCTTCACGTCGCTCACAAAGCCTTCGACGACCGTGATGCGCACCACGCCGCCCGCGAAATCCTGCGCGGGCACGAACGCGAACGAGAGCGCATAGCCGCGCTCTTGATAAAGCTTCGTCACCTCGTTGGCCGTCTCGATGAGTTGGCCGATGGTGATGTCGTGATTCGCGAGCGGCGTGAAATGCTTCGCGACCTCGTCGAACGGAATCGATTTCACGCCCTCGACCTTGAATGTGGTCGGCGTGATATGCGTGGCGAGTAGCTGCTGCAGCTGAGGCGTCTGCTGCTGCACCTGGACCGTCACGTTGGGCGCCTTCTGCGGCGCGTTAATCTGAGGCAGTGCGTCGAGCGGGTTTCCAGCTGCTGGATTCCCGCCCGACGCCGGCCTGTTCTGTTGTGCTACTGCCACCCCCGTCAAGCCGCTGCCCGCCATCACCCCCAACGCGGCGAGCACGGCCCATTCTGCGACTGCGCCTTTCATCGGACTGCCCTCGGACTTGTCGGACGACGCACACCGGTTCCCTGAACCATCCGGTGCGCGCCGCCTCTTTTTGTCGCCTTTGCGGCGATCTATCTGTGGCTCCCTGATTGCCTGTGTTTTTTATTCCTGCGTACTCCGTACTACCTGTCCCTATCCTGCCTGGGTCAGTCGCGGCGCTGCGTCCCTCTCAAGACGCCGCGCCACGCAGCGCCCATGTTGCCCGATGATGGTTGCGCGCGCTACGGCAGCTTGTGCAGCAAGCCGCTCAGTAGTCCCCCCGATGTACTCGTGCTGCCAGAACTGCTTGAACTCGTGCTGCCCGTGGTCGCGCCAAGCGCGCCCGTGACCGTGCCGACGATCACCGTGACCGGTTGCAGCAACGCCCCCGCGCCGCTGCCGCTGCCCGTGAGCGAGGCGAGCGGGCCCGTGACCGCCGAAGTCGCGCCCGACGAGCCGCCCGATGTCGACCCTGCGGCCGACGTCGCCGTCGAGACCACGCCCGTAAGCAGGCCGCCGACGATCGGCACGCCCGACAAACCGCTCGTGAGGGCGCTCGTGCCGCCCGTCGTGCCGGTCAGGCCCGTCACGCTCGCGAGCGGCGAGCTGCCGAGGCCGAGGCTCGCGACCACCGCATTGAGCGGGCCGAGCACGCCGTTGGCCGCGGCGCCGGTCGGCGGGCCGTTGGCGACGAGCGCCGTGCTGCCGCCCACGAGACTCGTGATCAGACCGGGAATCGGCGCGGCGCCATTGGCGCCGTTCGGATTCACGAGGCCGCCCGCATTGGTGACCGTGTTGCCGAGCGCGCTGACCAGCGTGCCGACGTCCGCGCCCACCGGCGAGAGCGGGCCGAGCGCGCCGCTCGCCGTCGAGCTTCCCGCCGTCGAGGCGACCTTCGAGCCCGCCGTCTGCAACGCGCCGCCCACTTGCGCGAGCAGGCCCGAGACCGGCGTGGCGAGACCCGTCGACGTACCCACCTGCTGCGTGATGAGGCCGGCGGTGGTGACGATCGGCGTGATCGCCGTGCTGAGCGGTTGCGTGATCTGCTGCACCGGCGCCGACGAGAGCGCGTTGCCGAGCATCTGACCGGCCGCGTTGACGGTGTTGGCCGTTGTGTCGAGCGCGGTGGCAACCGGCGTGGTGACCGGCGCGAGCGGCGCAAGCGGCCCGCTGCCAAGACCGTTGACCGTGGTGGCGACGCCCTGGACCACGCCGCTCGTGGCGCTCACGACATTGCCGAGACCCGCGACAGTCGTGCCGACCGGATTGGCGGTCGAGCCGGTCTGGCCAAGGCCGTTCGAGACTGCGTCGGCGAGTGCTCCGGCCACCGTGCCCGTGCTCGACACCGTGCTGCCGAGGCCCGAGGTGACCTGCGAGCTGACGCCGCCGGGCAGGGTGGTGGAGCCGATTGCATTGCCCAGATCGCTGGTGGTCTTGGCGACCGAGGTGACGACGCCGGAGGTGCCCGTCGTCGTGCTGGTGCTGCCGCCGCCCGTGTTCGAGCCCGAGCCGCCGCTGCCCGAAGTCGAGCCGGTGGTATCGCCGCCCGTCGTGCTGGTGGTGCCTGTGGTGCCGGTGCTGCCGCCCGAGCCCGTCGACGCCGAGGGCGGGGTGTAGCTGCTGCCGCCGCACGCCGCCACGCTACAGGCGACGGCCGCGGCGAGGGCGGTGAGGCGCAAGGTGCGCACGAGTGCGGCGGCGCGGTCGTTCGTCGGTTCGCTGGCGCGGTGCGCCGCTTGAATCACGTTGAAACGGCTGGACATGAGGCTGTCTCCTGATCGATTGGGGACGCTTGAACGATGTGTTTTGAAAGGGGAACCCGGTCGCTTATTTCTTGGCGCCGAGCAGGCCGCCCACGAGCGAGGTGAGGCCGGCGAGCGGGCCAGTCGTGCTGCTGCCCGAGGTGCCGCCCGTCAGGGATGCGAGAGAAAGGCCCGGCGTGGCGCTCGAGGTGCTGCTCGACGAACTGGACGTGCTGGTGGTCTTCGCGCCGGCGACGACACCCGCGCCCGCGACGATCGAGCCGCCTGCCGTACCCACGCTGTTGACTGTCGTCGTCACTGCGCCGACGACACCGGAAACGAGACCCGCGACCGGTGCGAGCGCGCCGCTGCTGCCGCCGGTGGCGGAGGTGAGCGCCGAGGTCGCCGTGGTGAGGGCTGCGGTGACCGGTGCGAGCGGATTGCTGCCGCCCGAGGTCGCGGCAACACCGACACCCGCGCCAATACCGATTGCCGCGCCGCCGCCCGTGCTACCCGTCGAGCCGCCGGTCAGGCCGCCCGTGACGCTGCTCAAAAGACCCGTGACCGGCGAGAGCGGATTGCTGCTGCCGCTCGAGCTACCGCCCGTCAGCAGCGTGCCGGCCGTGGCGACCGTCTTGCCCGTGTCGGCGACGAGCGTGCCCACACCCGTCGTAACGGGGTTCGATCCGCCGCTTTGTGCGACCAGCGCGCCGCCCTTCTGGAGGCCGCCGCCGAGCGTTTGCAGCAGACCGGCGACCGGTGCGCCAAGACCGGTGGCCGTGCCGACCGTCTGCGTCGTGGAAGCGACGACCGAGGTGATCGGCGTGATGGCCGAGCTAAGCGTTTGTGTGACCTGTTGCACCGGACCTTGCGAGAGCGCGCTCGTGAGCGTGCTGCCTGCGTTCGTGACGGCGGTGCCGAGCGTGCTGACCGCCGTGCCCACCGGCGTCGTGACGGCGGCGAGCGGCGCGAGCGGACCGCTGCCGAGGCTCGTCACGAGCTGGCCGGCGCTGGTGACGGCCTTGCCGGCGTCGCTCACGACACCGCCCGTGCTCGTGAGCGTCGTGCCGACGGGATTGCTGCTCGAGCCGAGCTGACCGAGGCCTTGCGCGAGGCCGCTGCCAAGCGTCGACACCGCGGCGCCCACGTTTTCGACGACGCCGCCCGCGGCTTGCGTCGTGCTCGAGCTCACGCCAGGCAGCGATTGCGAGGCGATCGTGCTGCCAAGGCCCGTCACCGTCGAACCGGCGGCGCTGACGACGTTGCTTGCCGCATTCACCACCTGACCCACGGCGTTGGCTGCGACGGCGGAACCGCTGCCGCTGCCACTTCCGCTTCCATTGCCACTGCCGCTACCGTTGTCGCCGGTGGTCGAGCCACTGCCGCTGCCGCTGCCACTGCCGTCGCTAGTGCCGGAGCCGCTGCCGCTATCGCCGGTGGTGGTGGTGCCACCCGAGCCGCTGCCATTGCCGCTGCCCGAGTCGCTCGTCGACGTGTTGCCGGAGCCGCTGCCGTTGTCACCGGTCGTCGTGCCGCCGCCGCTACCGCTGCCGCTGCCGTCGGTGCTGCCGCTCGTACCGCTCGTGCCGCCGCTCGTTTGCAGCGCGCCGCTGCTGCCGGTGCCGCTGCTGAGCGAACCCGAACCGCCGCAGGCGCTCAGGGAAAGCAGGGTGGCGATCGTGGCTGCAATGGCTGTGAGTCGTGCAGCGTGTGCAATGCGCGGGTGGTTCATGGTGTGCCCTCGGTCTCGTATGGTGTGTGTTGTCTATGTGTTGTGTGCTCGGTTTGTCAGACCTGCGCCACCTACACTGCAACAGCTGTGCCAATTCGAAATCACGCTTGAAAATGAGCCTGTTTCTCGCGTGGAGGCTTTCGTCTAATCAAGGCGTGGCAAGCCTTTGCCGGTTCGTTTCGTCAAACGAATGGCGAGTGCAAAAGCGAGGGGGTAACAACGAGGGGGGCGTTACGTCACGTAACGTGGCGCGCGCCGTGTTACGTCCATTGGGGGTAACGGCGCGAACGTTTATGCGAATTGGGAAATTGCGTGTGCGCTGAATGGCCTCGAAGCGCGCGCCGGATCGTGTTCTACCGGTGTTCGAGCGCCTTTATGCGTAAAAACGTTTGCCTAAAAAATGGTTTGCGAGTCCTGAATAACTGTGTAATGGTTTGTCCCGAGTCAGCGCAAAAACGACTATGCCGATAATGATGTTACGGCCTGTCCGTTGCGTAACGAACGATTGCGTAACGATTTGGGTTACGCTATAAAAAACGCAGTTGGCACAAAAGAACAAAAAACAGAGCCGCACGTGAGCACGTCCGAGGGGAAGTCTTACGATTCGGCCAGCGATGTTGGCGGACTGTCATGAGTCCGTGGACCGAATGTATCGGTGCAAATCAAAAAGCATACGCAGGCGCCGATGCACATCAGCGTGAGAGCGCGAAAAAAGAGAGAGAGGGCCGAAATGAAAAAGCTGGCAATGCATTTCTGGAAGTCGGAAGACGGGGTAACCGCGCTCGAATACGGGCTCATCGCGGGGCTCATTGCCGTCGTCATCGCTGCGACTGTGAGCGGTCTGGGAACCAAGCTGAACGAGGTTTTCTTCTATATCAGCAGTCAGATTGGGACGGTGCCGTGATTATCGTCAACGGGCGCTGAATCCGCATCAATGACGCGCGGCGCGATCGCCTTTGACGGTTGCGCCTAATCATTCAGTTAAACGTAGCAGTTGCGTTCGCGTGCGCCGTTGATTCGGTGCGTGTGATGTTGCTGCACGCCTGTCCGCGATGATCTCATTGTTCTCCAGCCTCACGTTTGCCGCGTGGGCGGTGGCCGTTGCTGTCTGCGATTGCCGCTCGCGACGCGTGCCGAACCTGCTTGTGGGCGCGGGCCTTTGCGCTGCGCTGGCCGCATCGTTCATGCATGCGGGGCCTGCGCATCTCGGCATTCTCCACGCGCTGGCCGCAGCCGCGGTGGGTCTCGCCGCGCTCATGCCGTTCTTCGTGCTCGGCGTGATGGGGGCGGCGGACGTCAAGGTCTTCGCGGTGCTGGGTGCGTGGTGCGGGCTGCAAGCGCTGCTCGGGTTGTGGATCGTCGCGAGTCTGGTGGCGTGCGTGCATGCGATCGTCGTGCTCTTCGTATTGCGCACACGCTCGCGTGCCGTCACGGGGCGTCGCTCGCAAGACGACACCGTAGGTGCACGGCGCGGCACACCGTACGCC
The DNA here is from genome assembly GCF_905220265.1 of Paraburkholderia sp. J67. Classification (NCBI taxonomy): domain Bacteria; kingdom Pseudomonadati; phylum Pseudomonadota; class Betaproteobacteria; order Burkholderiales; family Burkholderiaceae; genus Paraburkholderia; species Paraburkholderia sp. J67. The sequence goes on along the minus strand of NZ_CAJMZK010000017.1, from coordinate 160,763 downwards.
GCATGCCTTACGGTGCCCGCGCTCGCGTGGCTCGTTTTCCAGATGATGCCCGGAGGCATGCAATGAAATCGCGTGCATTCAAAGCTCATGCGCGAAACACGCACGCTTCGGATTGCAGACGGTCTCGCCAGCGCGGCGCGGCGGCAATCGAATTTGCGCTCGCTTTTCCGCTCTTTTTCGCGATCCTCTATGGGATCGTGATGTACAGCATGATTTTCCTCGTGCAACACAGCATGACCTCGGCGGCCGCCGAAGGTGCGCGTGCGGCGCTGGTCTATCAGAACGCAGCGAACGCGGGCGCGGCGCTCACGAGTCGTGCCAACGCAGCCTGTACGCGCGCGCTGGCGGTCGTGAGCTGGCTCGCGAAGGCGCCGACCTGCTCGCAAACCATCAGCACCGCGCCTGCGGGCTGCGCCAGCAACACGGCGATGGACTGTGTGCAGATCTCGTTGTCTTATCCGTGGAGCAGCAATCCACTCGTGCCGCCGTTACCGCTGATGGGGCTGATTTCGCCGAATTCGTTGGTCGGCAATGCCACCGTGCAGATCGACCCGGCGAATATCTTATGAGACCGGCACCCGACATGGCCATTCGTTCACCGCGCTATTGGCATGGCGCACAACCTGTTCGCATCCGGAATCCTCGTTGATGGCCAATCTGACAAAAATTGCTGCAGGACTCCTGATTGCTGCCGCGCTCATGCTCGGGCTGTTCGCGGTCATGCTCGCGCGCCGCGCGCCTGAGCCGCAGCCCATCGCGCAGCCCGTCACCACCACCCAGGCCCTCACGCCTGTCGTGGTGGCGACGCGCACGCTGCAGGCTGGCCAGCCGATTCCCGCCGATGCGCTGCGTGTTCAGCCGCTGCCGATCCACCCGATCGGCTCGGTGAGCGATAGCGCGCTGGTGGCCGGCCGTGTGCCGCTCGCCGATATCGCCGCCGATACGCCCGTGCTCGATCAACAACTCTCGTCGAGCCTCGCAGCCAGCCTCGCCGCGGGCGAGCGCGCGGTGGCCGTGCGCGTGGACGAAACCAACGCGGTCGGCAATCAGTTGCGTGCGGGCAATTACGTGGACGTGTTCTTTACCCTGCGCCGCGACGGAAGCGGTGTGGGCGGGGAGGTCGGCCGCACCCAGGCGCGCCTGCTGATCGCGAAGGCTCGCGTGCTCGTGTTCGGCGCGCAACCCGACGACGCGTCTGCGGGCGGGCAGCGCACCAGCAATTTCGGCACTCAGAATGCCGTGCCGCGCACGGCTGTGATTGCAGTGCCGGTCACCCAGGTCGATCAGCTTTCGCTGGCGCAAAGCCAGGGACAACTGATTCTCGCGCTGCGCAATCCGACCGACGACGATCAGGTGGATCCGGCCGCATTCGGCCCGCAGCCCGGCGTGCTCAAGGTGGTGTCGAAGGCCACGCCCGATGGCGCGACGCGCGCGGCAGCGGGTATTGCGCTCGACCAGCTTGCGGGCGGCAGTGCGCCCAAGCCGGTGGTGGTGACACAGGCCGCGCCGCGTCAGGCGGGCGCACCCGCGCGCGGCGGACTCGAAGTGATACGGGGTGGGCGAGCCGAAACGGTCGCCTGGTAAGCTCAAAAAAGCGCGCCGCGCATGACACGGCCGCAGACAAAAGAAGCAGGAACACGATGACGATTACGAGGATTTTCGCCGTGGCGCTTACCGCGTCCGCCTGCGCCGGCGGTCTCGGGCTTGCCACCTTGCCCGCAAGGGCGGCGCCGGGCGCCGCCGCTCTCGAACAGTTGCCGTCGAGTGTCGATATCGCGGTGGGCGAGCAGCGTACCTTGCCGGTGACGGGTGCGCTCACGCGCGTGGCCGTCGGCGACCCGTCGGTGGCGGACGTGCTGGTCGTGCGCGGAGACCGGCGCGGGGGCCTGCTGCTCGTCGGTAAAGGTGCGGGCACAACCAATGTGATGCTATGGGAGAGCGGCGTGCAACGTACCTTCACCGTCAACGTGACGACCAATGCGGCGCGCGCGCTGCTTGGCGCGGGCACGCCTGACGTGAAAGTGCTGGGTGGCACGGCGATCATCACGGGAAGCGCTGCGACGATGGAGCAGCATCAGCGCGCAGTGGCGGCGGCCGAAGGGTCGGTGGCGGCGAGCGGTAAGGGCGGCAAGGACGGCAAGGACGGCAAGGACGCGGGCGGTGGCGATCCGAACGTGCTCGACAATTCGACGATCGCGACGCGCTCCGTCGTGCAGGTCGATGTGCGCGTGGTGGAATTCAGCCGCACCGTACTGAAGGAGATCGGTTTCAACTTCTTCCGCCAGAACAACGGCTTCTCGTTCGGCTCGTTCACGCCGACGTCGATCACCTCGTCGAGCACGGGCTCGTCGGGTTCATCGGTGACGGCCGGCGTGCCGATCGCATCAGCCTTCAACCTGGTGTTCTCGTCGGCGACGCATGGTCTGTTCGCCGACCTGAGCTTGATGGAGACGAACAACCTGGCGCGCGTGCTGGCCGAACCGACGCTTGTCGCGCTCTCCGGCCAGAGCGCGAGCTTCCTGGCCGGTGGCGAGATCCCGGTGCCGGTGCCGCAGGCGCTCGGCTCGACCGCGATCGAATACAAGCCCTATGGCATTGGGCTGTCACTCACGCCCACCGTGCTCTCGCCGCAGCGCATCGCGCTGAAGGTGGCCCCCGAGGCAAGTCAGCTCGACTATTCGAACGCGGTGACGATCAGCGGCGTATCGGTGCCGGCGATCACGACCCGGCGTACCGAAACGACCGTCGAGCTGGGCGATGGCGAAAGCTTCGTGATTGGCGGCCTGATCGATCGCGAGACGGCGTCGAACGTGAACAAGGTGCCGCTGCTGGGCGATCTGCCCGTGATCGGCGCCTTCTTCAAGCAGTTGAACTACCAGCAGAACGACAAGGAACTGGTGATCGTGGTCACGCCGCATCTGGTGTCGCCGCTTGCGAAGGACGCCAAGCTGCCGACGACGCCAGGCGAGCTGGCCGAGCAGCGTAATGCGCCGGTGTGGCGCTCGTTCATCGGCGGCGCGGCGGCGCGCGAGTCGGTGCCGGGTTTTTCGCCGTGAAACGTAGGGTGGCGGGAGAATGTGCCATAGCGCCAACTCCCGTCGACAGCGATGCATGGGACGGAGGCAGTGATGAATGCGAGAGTGCACTCGATGACTGATCGCACCGTGGCGGACTCGTTCGTGTTCGCCTCGGCGAACGACACGCACGCGCGCTGGCTGGCGCAGACGCTCTTTTCGGCAGGCAAGGTCGAGTCCGTTGCACTCGACCCGGCCCTCGTCGCGCAGCGCATTTCGCAGCACATGCCCTCGCTGCTGCTGGTCGACTTTTCGCAGGGACGCGGCGCCGCCGCGAGCGCCGTGGCGGCCTCCGCGCAGGCGGCGTTTCCGGGCCTGCAAGTCATCGCGCTCGGCACCCTCGCCGAGCCGGAGAGCGCATTGTCCGCGCTGCGTGCCGGCGTGCGGGATTTCGTCGACGTGGCAGGCGACGGTGAGGATGCCTTACGGATCGTGCGCCAGGTGCTCGAAAACCGTGTGGAACCCGTCAGCCGTCATGGCCGCCTCACCGTGCTGATCGGCGCGCGTGCGGGCATGGGCGTGACGACGCTCGCCGCAAGCCTCGGTGCGTTGCTCGCGCGCAAAGGCGCGCCCGTCAACCGGCACGCCGCGTTGCTCGATCTCGGCCTGCCGGCGGGCGACGGCGCGCTGCTGCTAAATGCGGGCAATGGTTTCAGTTTTGTCGATGCCGTGCGCAATCTGAACCGCTTCGATCAGACCTTCGTGCACACGGCGCTCGCGCGCCACGAGAGCGGTCTTGCGCTCACCACGCTGCCCACCGACCTCGCCGCCTTGCGCGAAGTGTCCTATCAGTCGGCCGTGGCGCTGCTCACGCGTCTGCGCGCATTTTTCGATCAGCAACTCGTCGATCTGGGCGGCTTCACCAACACCGAATTCGTGTCCGCCGTCACGCAGGCCGCCGACCAGGTCTGGCTGGTGTGCGATCAGAGCGTTGCCTCGATCGTCGCGGCCTCGCGTCAGCTCGAAATGCTGCGCGACGCCGGCGTCGAGAACGATCATCTGCGTCTTGTCATCAGCCAGTACGAGGCCGAGATCGATCTGAGCGCGGCGCAGATTGCCGAGCGCCTGGGCATCGAGCTCGCCGGTGCGCTGCCCGCGCGGCGCGTCGCGCTCTGCCAGGCCGCGAATCGCGGTCAATTGCTGGCCGACAGCGCGCCGCGCGACCCCTATGTGCGCGCGCTCGAAGCGCTGGCGGCGCAACTCGACGGCATGCGTTCGCGCGCGCCTAACAAGCTCGACGCGCTGCGACGTCCGCTGCGCGGTCTTTTCCCTCACTCATCCAAGCGTTCGTAGACCATGGCGGATAACATCGAGTTTGCCAACGACGCGCCGCAGTTCGCGCATAGCCAACAGTTCCAGGACATCAAGAATGCCGCGCATGAGCATCTGCTCACGCGCATCGAAGAACTGGGCGCCGAATTCGGCCGCTGGTCGCGTCACGCGATCAACCAGTTCGTCGACCTGGAAATGGACAGCTTCGTGCGGCTGCGCCACATTCCGATCAACGAAAGCGAGGTGCGCGCGATTGCCGAGGCGCTCACCAAGGAACTCGCGGGCTTCGGGCCCATCGAGGATCTGCTCGCCGATCCCGCCGTCGAGGACATTCTCATCAACGGCTATAGCGACGTGTATGTGTCGCGGCACGGCATCCTCTCGAAGATCCAGGTGCGCTTCTCCGACAACGCGCATTTGCTGCGTATCGTGCGGCGCATACTCGCGCCCATCGGCCGGCGTCTGGACGAATCGAATCCGATGGTCGATGCGCGCCTGCCCGACGGCGGCCGTATCAATGTGGTGATCGAGCCGCTGTCGCTGGCGGGACCGATCGTCTCCATCCGCAAGTTCCGCAAGGATCCGCTGCGTCCCGACGACCTGGTGAGCAACGGCACGTTCGGCACCGAGATCGGCGCGCTGTTCGAAGCGGCCGTGCAGGCCCGCTGCAATATTCTGGTGTCGGGCGGCACGAGCTCGGGCAAGACCTCGCTGCTCAACGCGCTGGCCTTCTACATCCCCGACGTCGAGCGCGTGGTGACGATCGAGGATACCGCCGAACTCTCGCTCAATCACCCGCATGTGGTGCGGCTGGAAAGCCGCCCGGGCGGCTTCGACGGGGTAGGTGTGGTGTCGATTCGCGACTTGCTGCGCAACACGCTGCGCATGCGCCCGGATCGCATCATCGTGGGCGAAGTGCGCGGCGGCGAAGTGCTCGAAATGCTGCAGGCGATGAACACGGGCCACGACGGCTCGATGGCGACGGTGCACGCTTCGTCGCCGCGCGAGTGCCTGTATCGCCTTGAAATGCTGGCGGGCTTCGCGGGATTCCAGGGCACGGAAAGCAGCCTGCGCCGCCAGATCGCCAACGCCATCGACTTCATCGTGCAGATCGGGCGACTCTCTAACGGCCGGCGCCGGATTCTTTCGGTTACCGAAGTAACCGGGCTGGCCGATAACATCATCGCCACCCAGGAGCTGTATCGCTACGAGCCGACCACGACGCCCGATGGCGAGGAAGTCGACCGCTGGGATTCGCTCGGCATCCATCCGCATTCGCCCAAACTGGCGCGCTTCCGCCAGGCGGTGTCGGCGTCGTCGAACTTCGGCTTTGGCGGCGGGCGTGACGGAGGATTCAATGTCTAGCCTGATCGCGCTCGCTGCGGCGCTCGCGTTGTTGTGCGCGGGCGCCGGGCTGATGCTCTGGCAGCGCGCGCAGCAACGCACGTCGCGCGAGCGCGTGACCCGCTTCGTCGACAGCCGCGTGGCGGCCGCAAGCCAGGGCGCTGCGGTGGGCGCCGGGGTTGGCGTACTGGGCGCGGGTGGTTTCGCGGGCGCAGGCGGGGTGGGCGGGCAGGGTGGCGTATCGAAGGCCGATACGCTGCGCGCGGCTTACACGGGCGGCAACGCGGGCGGCAATGCGGCCGCGCGCGGCGGCGCGGCGGCGACGGGCGCGGGCAAGTCGTCGTCTGCATCGTCTGCGCCGGATTCGACCATCCAGCGCTGGCGCATGCGCGTGGCGCTCGCGTTTGCGCACACCTTGAGCCGCGCCGGCATCGTCGATGCCCGCAAGCCGCTTGCCTTCATCGGCTTCGTGACTTTCGCGCTGGTCTTGTGGGCATTGCTGCTCGGCGGCGCACCCGCGGCCGTGGCGATGCTGGCGGCGGTGACAGCATGCGTGGCTTTCGCACTGTCGATGCGCATGCAGCGGCGTCGCGCGCGGCTTGTCACGCAACTGCCGTCCTTCCTCGACGGCATCGTTCGGCTGATCGTCCTCGGCAACAGCGTGCCCGCCGCCTTCCAGGCCGCGTTGGTGACCACCGAGGCGCCGCTGCGTGACTGTCTCGATCACGTTTCGCGCATGCTGCGCGCGGGTGTCGAAATCGATCGCGCGTTGCATCAGGTGGCGCAGGTCTATCGCGCGAACGAACTCGAACTCGTGGGCGCGGTGCTGCGCCTGTCCGTGCGTTACGGGGGCCGCGCCGACGTGATGCTCGAACGCATGGCCACGTTCATGCGCGATCTCGAACAGGCCCAGCGGGAATTGACGGCCATGTCGGCGGAAACGCGCCTCTCTGCATGGGTGCTCGCGTTGTTGCCGATCGGCATTGCCGGCTTTCTCATCCTGACGAATCCGGCGTATTTCGGTTCGATGTGGAACGACGGGTCGGGGCGCAAGCTCGTCTACGTGGCGTTCGGCCTGCAAGTGGCGGGTTCGTATCTGCTGCATCGCCTCACGCGGCTCAAGGGGGGCATATGAGCCCGCACGGCATGGGTGCGCTCGCCTTGTTGCTCGCGGCACTCGGTATCGCATTGCTCGCGGCGTTGGCGTGTCAGCGCATCGTCATCGCGCGCAAGAGTACGCGCACGCTCGAACACGCGATGGCGCGCGCGGCGGCGCAGGTCCAGACCGCAACGCCCGGCGGCGCGCCGTCGCAGGCGAAAGGCACCAGCGCGAATGCCGATGCGCTTGCGGGCACGCGCAAGCGTACAGGATGGCAAGCGATCGCCGACGCGCTCGGCGCGCGCGGCGTGCGCTGGATCGATACCCCCTTGGGCAAGATGATCGTCGCCGATGAAGATCGGCGTCTGCTCGATCAATGCGGTTACGTCAACTCGCGTGCGCGCGGATTCTATTGTCTCGCCCGCCTCGCGAGTGCGTTCCTGATCGCTGCGCTGGCCAGCTGGTATGCGCTTGCCCACGGCTCGAAACCGCTCGTTTTCGGTGGCGTTGGCCTGCTGGCCGGCTTCTTCCTGCCGAAGATCGTCGTGGGACGACGCGCGCGCGCGCGTCTTGAATCCGTGGCCGACGAATTGCCGATGCTCGTCGATCTGTTGCGCCTGCTGCAAGGCGTCGGGCTGTCGCTCGATCAGAGCCTGCAGGTCTTGATCAACGAATTCCGTCTCGTGCTGCCGGTGCTCGCGGGCGAAATGGAGATCGCACAACGCCAGTTCGTGACCGGGCGTACGCGCGAGCAGTCGCTGCAACGCATGTCGACGATCTACGAGAACGAGGATCTGCGCGCCGTGATTCGCCTGCTCGTGCAGGTCGACAAACACGGCGGCGCCGTCCAGGAGCCGCTCAAACAGTTCGGCGACCGGCTGCGCGAAGTGCGCCGCGCGACGCTGCGCGAGCGCATCGGCAAGCTCACGGTGCGCATGACCGGGGTGATGGTGGTGACATTGCTGCCGGCGCTGCTGATCGTCACCGCGGGGCCCGGCATCATCGCCGTGATGCACTCGCTTTCGCAGATTCATCATTGAGGCCCTACGTCGGAACGCCATGAATACGGCCGGAAACACCATGAAGAATGTCACTGTCGTCCTGCGCCGCGCGCGCTCGTTCGCGGTCTGCGCAGGTCTCGCGGCCGCACTCGCTGCCTGTGGCACCCAGCAAGGATACGGGGTGGGCGCCCAGGCGCAGGCCGAGATGCAAATGCGCGCGGCCACCAGCAAGGACGCCGCGCCGGACACGCCGGGTATGTATCTCGGCCTGATTTCGCGCATGCAGTCCGAAGGCCTTTACTACGCTTCGCTCGCGCACATCGATGCGTTCGAGCGCCAGTACGGCAAGACGCCCGATTCGATCGTATTGCGTGCGGATGCGCTGCGTCTGACCGCTCAGGACAGTGCGAGTGCGGCAGCCTATGCGCAGTTGCTCGACACGCCGCTGGCGGCGCGCGGTCATCGCGGGCTCGGACTGCTCGCGGGTGCGGCCGGCGACTTCCACAAGGCGGCGCAGGAACTGGATCAGGCATCGCGGCTAGAGCCGACCGATGCGACGACCTTGTCCGATCTCGGCTATGCGCTGCTGCGCGATGGTGACGTGGCGCACGCGCGCGTGCCGCTGCTCAAGGCGCTCGAACTGGACTCGCGTAACGCGAAGATCGTCGCAAACGTGGCGCTGCTGTTCGAGGCGAGCGGCAACGACGCCGACGCGCAGGCCATGATGGCGCAGCAAGGTTTGCCGGCCAACGCGCGTGCGGCGGTCATGAGCGATGCGCAAAAGGTGCGCGACGTGCAGCGCGCGCGCGAAGTCGCTCAGCAGCGCGAAACAATGGAGCAGGAAGCAAAGCGTGTCGCGAAGGTCGCCGCGATGCCCGCGCCGCGCGCGCTGGCGAGCGCCCAGGGCGGCTGGCCTGGCAGCGACGTGCAGCCGCGTCTGGTGGAACGCTTCGCGCAATGACAAAGGGCGTGGGATTGAACTGACGCGCCATACGGGGAGAGACGATGAAAACCAAACACATTGAGAATACGTGCTTCGCCACGCGGCTGCGCAAGGCGGGGTTTGTGGCGGTGGTGCTGGCCGGTGCGCTCGTGACGATGCCTGCGGTGCAGGCGCAGACGCAGACGCAGACGCAGACGCAGACGCAGACGCAGACGCAGGAAAGCGCCGTACCGAACACCGAAATCGGCCATTCGACCCAGGCCTGGCTCGAGCTTCAGCGCAGCAACGCCCAGGCGGCCCCCGAATTGCCGATGCTCGGTGCGGAAGCGGGTTACGCCTGGCAGCGCTACATGAAGTCGTTCGACACGGCGATTCCGGCCAGCTTCGGCTCGACGATTCAGGCCGGCAGCGGTCAGGGCGGTGGTGGGTCGGGCTCGTCGGGTGGTGGCGGGTACTGAGATGTCCTTGCATTCTCGCCTGTTGGCTCATCCGGACGTTGCGGCGGCGCGTGAGCGCCTGCGGCGGCGGCATGCGCGAAGCGCTGCACGTCGCCAGCGCGGCTCGATCGCGATGGTGGCCGTCTTCGCGATTTTCCTGGCCGTGGCGGCGCTGGGCGTGCTGGACGTCGCGAATCTTTATCTGGCCAAACGCTCGCTGCAGAACGTCGCCGACCTCGCGGCGCTCGCCGCCGTGCAGCAGATGGACGACCAGTGCGTGCAGCCGCGAATCACCGCGCTGGCCAACGCCGCGAGTAATGGTTTCACCGCCGACGGCTCGACCAGCACGCTCACCGTGCAGTGCGGGCGCTGGGACTCGAGCAGCACGGGCGTAATGAGCTTCGTGACCACGAATCCCACGTCGCCGCTCAACGGTGCCGCGGTGACTGTGTCGACTCTCGTGCCGTACTTTTTCCTGGGACCCAAACACCCGATCACCACGACCGCCACCGCCAAGGCCTCGGTGATCGGCAGTTTCCAGGTGGGCACCTCGCTTGCCCAGGTGAATCTGCTCAACGGGCTGCTGAGTTCGTTGCTGGGGGGCACCTCGGTGACGCTCGACGCAGTGTCGTGGAACGGCATCGCCAACGCCAACGTCAAGATTTCCGATCTTGCCGCTGTGGCGACCCAGGTGGGCACATACGACGGGCTGTTGGCGGCCCAGACTTCGCTGACGGGCGGAACTTATAGCCTCGCCAACGTGCTGCTCAATGCGGTGCAGAAAGACGGCGCGCTGACCGCCGATGTGTCGGCAGCGCAGGGTGCACTCAAGGCCATAGCCGCGCTCGTACCGCAGGGCTCGCAAAATACCATCAAGCTGGCGTCGCTCACCAGCAGTACCCAGGCACTCCTGCAACTGGGCGTGGCCAACGCGCAATATGCGGCCGACGCGCAGGTGAACGTGCTGCAAATGCTGATAGCGGGCGCGGAGATTGCCGCGGCGGGCCAATCGCCCGTGGCGCTCAACGTGAGCCTGAGCGGGTTGAGTGGCTTGTTGCCCGCGAGTCTGGGGCTGACGCTGCAAGTCATCTCGCCGCCTTCGCTCGCCGTCGGCGAGCCCGGTCTCATCGCGGGAACGTCGACATGGCGGACCCAGGCGACGACCGCGCAGATCGTGCTCGGGGTGAATATCGGCGTCTCGACGCAGCAAATTCCCCTGCTCGGAAGTGTGATCGGCCTGAACATCCAGTTGCCGTTCTATGTCGTGGTCGCGCAGGGCAGCGCGTGGTTGCAGTCCGCGCAATGCGCGGCGACGCTAGCGTCCAGCACGCAGACGATCGGGGTGAGGACCGGTGTCGCCAATGTGTGTGTCGGCACGGCGCCCTCGGGCATCACTGGCAATACCCTCAGCAGCAGTAGCGCCTTCAGTTGCACCAGCACCGATGCGCGTTGGGCCGTGGCGAGCGTGTCGATCCTGGGCGTGACGGTCGCTTCGATCACGGCGCCGGCTATCGACGTGCCCGTGGTCAACGCGAGCAGCAGCACGCTGATGTTCGATGGCAACGGCAATGCGCTCGCGGGCAATTCGGTCAATTCCAACCAGATCGGCGCGGTGTTGACCAACACGCTGCAATCGCTGCTCACGCAACTGGGTCAATTGACGGAGGGTCCTAACGGCCTCGTGTTCAAGTCCCAGTCGGGCATCACCGATGTCGCAGTCAATCTCGTGCTTGCCGTCGTGGGCGGCGTGCTCGACACCACGGTCATACCCGCCCTGACCGGGCTTGTCTCCACCGTGCTCGCCCCCTTGCTCAGCGCGCTCGACACCGTTTTGCTCGGTCCCTTGCTGCAACTGCTCGGCGTCCAGATCGGCGTCGCTACCGTGACCGACTACCCGCTTGCCTGCGGCGTCGCAACACTCGTCCAATAAGAAAACACGATGCGAACCACCACCGCTATCGAGGAACTCGACCTCTACGTCTGGGAAGGCAAAGCCGACATCATCGAGCGCGTCGTGCGCTGCATGGCGAGTCTCGACGTCGAGGTGATCCGGGCCGACGACACCGCCATCTCGCCGCAGCGCATCGCCGCGCGCGCGTCGATCGCGGTGGTCAGCGTAAGCGTGATCGACACCGGCGCGCTCGTGCTGCGCGACTGGCAGGCCACCCACGGCATGCCGGTGATCTGGGTCGGGGCCGCGCCGCGCGACAACGATCCGGCCAGCTATCCCGCCGAGTACTCGCACATCCTGCCGCTCGACTTCACCTGCGCCGAGCTGCGCGGGCTCGTCTCGAAGCTCGTGGTCCAGTTGCGCGCGCATTCCGCGCAGACGGCGGGCGCCGACGTGCTGGTGGCCGAGTCCGATTCCATGCGCGCGCTGATGAAGGAAGTCGACACCTTCGCCGACTGCGACACCAGCGTGCTCGTGCATGGCGAGACCGGCACCGGCAAGGAGCGCATCGCCGAACTCCTGCATCGCAAGAATGCCCGCTACAGCACGGGACCCTTCGTCGCGGTCAACTGCGGCGCGATTCCCGATGGCCTGTTCGAATCGTTGTTCTTCGGCCACGCGAAGGGGTCGTTTACGGGCGCGGCGGTCGCGCACAAGGGCTACTTCGAGCAGGCCGACGGCGGCACGCTGTTTCTCGACGAAATCGGCGACTTGCCGCTCTATCAGCAGGTCAAGCTGCTACGCGTGCTGGAGGACGGCTCGGTCACGCGTATCGGCTCGTCCACGCCGCTAAAGGTGGACTTCCGGCTGGTGGCGGCGACCAACCGGCATCTGCCGCAGTACGTGAAAGAGGGCAACTTTCGCGCCGATCTTTACTACCGGCTTGCGGTGATCGAGTTGACGGTGCCGTCTCTGGAAGAACGCGGGGCGGTCGACAAGATCGCGCTCTTCAAGGCCTTCGTGTCGACCGTGGTGGGCGAGGAGCGGCTGGAGGCGCTGACCGAGCTGCCGTACTGGCTGGCCGACTCGGTGGCGGCGATGCGCTTTCCGGGCAACGTGCGCGAGCTGCGCAACCTGGCCGAACGGGTGGGGGTCACCGTGCGCATGATGGGGAGCTGGGATGCCACGCGGTTGCGCCGTTTGCTGGCCGGCGCGGGGGGCGCGCAGCCGGCAGTGGTGGAGCCCGCAGCACCGCTCGTGGACCGCAGCAAATGGGACATGGCCGAACGTAGCCGTTTGCTCTCTGCGCTCGACGCAAACGGTTGGCGTCGCAAAGATACGGCCCAATTCCTTGGAATTAGCCGAAAAGTGTTGTGGGAAAAGATACGGAAGTACCAAATTTTCGACGAGGAACCCGCAACCGGCGAAAGTGAGTAATAATTGTGCCGATTTGTAAATTGTGCCGATTTGTAAAATCGTAAAAATAGAACTGTTCGAAACAGGGACTTCATGGACTACAAGTGGAGAGTTCGACAAGTTGCGTTGGCCGCGCTTTTGTTGATCGGGGGTGTCGAGTCCGGCTGCGCACAACCGCTGCCCGATAGCGCAGCGGCGAACGCGGCGGCTCAAGGTACCACGCAGGATTCGGGCGCATCCGTGCAGCAGGCGCAGGCCTCGGGCGCGCAGCCGCTGCCGGGCACGTCCGCGGCGCTGACACCGGAAGAAGCGCAACAGAACGCCGCCGGTAACGTGGCCGAGTTGCAGCAGATGATCCGCGGTTCGGAGCTCAATGAGCTGCGCACGACCTACAACGGCACCTATGGCGCGAGCTTGCTGTTCTACGGCAAGGAGATGACCTATTACGTGGCGCTGTTCCAGAACAAGACGTTCTGGCGCGTCATCAAGACCAGCGACGAGACGCGTGCCGAACTGATCTATCGCGACTTCGTGACGAAGACGATCCAGCTTTCGGACGTCGAGATTCGCCGCACGCGCCTGGAAGCGCAGAAGGCGTTCACGACCCGCATGATCGCGCTCACACAGGATCACGCCAACCGCTTGCAGGCCGACCTGACGGTCGCACGCCAGCAGCAGGCGATCGTCGCCAGCCAGCAGAAGCAGACGCTCGATCAGGCCAACGCGCTGCAGGTCGAGAAGTCGGCGGCGCAGGACCAGTTGCGCACGGTGCAGCGCCAGGTGCGCGAACTGCAGCGTCAAGTGGAAGGCGGTCTGCCGGTCCATTGAGACCTGGGCAGACGGCAAGCCCCGTCGTGCTGGCGCAAGCCGGGGCGATGGGACGAATGAAAAAGGCGGGCGTCGATGACGTGCCGCCTTTTGTCATTTCTGCGGCGGGCGTGGCTCGGGTGTGGCTTAGTGCTTGCCGTGACGATGGGTATCGTGCCCCTTCTTCGCGTCGTCTTTGTGTTTGGCTGGGGGAGGCGCGGGGCGCGGATCGATCGCGATCGGATCGCTGGCGGGGAAGGTTTCCTCGAGCGCTTCGTCGAGCGGGTCTTCCTGTGAGGGCGGCGGGGATTTCGGCTTGGATGCGCTCATGGCGTTCTCCCGATGCGAAGACGGTCGCAATCAGGATAACGCAAAGGCGCGAAGCTTGAACGCAAGACGATTTGCACGCGAAGCCGCGCACGAAAACGGCGATGCGCGCGGGAGGCGCGCATCGTGTGTGGACGGCGTCGCGGCATGAAGATGCCGCTGACGCGAACCGCTTAGCTGTTGTTCGAGCCGTCCTGGCCGTTGCCGCCGTTGTTCACCGCGCCATAGAGACGGCGGCGGCGCGTGACGACGACCGGGCCGTCCTGACCCGAGCGTTCGGACGAAGGCGACGAGGACGAAGGCGACGACCACGATTCGCGCGGCTCACGGGGTTCGCGTGGTTCGCGGGACTCACGCGGCTCGCGGGGTTCACGCGGGCCGTGGCCGCCGTGATTGCCATGCGGGCCGCGGCTGGTGTGCTCGCCGTGCGAGGGGCGCGGCGTGCGCGGACCCGGACGTGTGCCGGTGTCGAGCTGAATGGTGGAGATGGCGCGTTTGTAGATGCCTTGCAGGCCGACAGGCGTGCGCAGCATCACCAGGTACTGATCGAACGACTCGATGCATCCGGTCAGGCGAATGCCATTGACCAGATAGATTTCAACGCGCTTGCGCTCTTTGCGCGCGGCGTTCATGAAGTCGTTTTGCGGGTGCGATTCTGCGGAAGGCATGGACGAATTCTGGCCGGGCGGCTCAATGCCGCAATTCAATTGGAAACGTTTGCTGGCCGGGATTCTACCTTGTGCCGGCCAAGCGCGCGTGCGTGGACATACTTTACTGTAGAACTATACCGGCTCGCGGCCGGCCCGGCAGTTTGCCGGCGGGTGTGCAGCGTTGCGTCCCCGTGCATGACGAGTCGAAGATGGCCATGCGAACGTGCATCAATTCCGCAATTGCGCAGATGGCGCGCGAGATTCGCGCAGTCGGCACAATGTCGAAACAATACACGAAAGCGGGGCACGATCTGTGACAGTTGGACGCAGATGCGACCCGTACGTTCAACAGCGTAGTGCATGACGAGAATGAATGCGCGACGAATTCCCTCTGGATTTACGCCGGATTCCCGTCACATGACAGGCCGATGCTACACGCCAATCCCGCGTTTTCGTGCTCGCGTGTCCCGCGCGCCTGTTGCAGTTTGTTACCTGTTTCCCTCCCAACCCGCCGCCGCACCGGTCACGTCATTAGCGCAAATAGTGCCGGCTCACGCGCCGATCCACCGTGCGGCGTCGCACGTGCCTGACTGCGACGCCGAAAAAAAATCTTCTCGCCGATCACGCGCGCCGGGAATAAGCCCGCGGCTCGTCCCGTTTTACAAACATGTCGATGCGTGCGCTTCGCACCGCCTCGGCTGAAACGGCAATTCGCTATCCCAGGCATTCATGCCGACGCTGCGTGGTTCTCTGGCATCGCGCAGCGGCGCGCGCACCCGGACGGGAGATCGTCATCATGAAGCGTACTCGCAGTGTTCTTGCGTATTTCCTCAGCCTCGCGTTGACAGCATTGATCGCGGTGTCCGGCGCGGGTCTGGCGGCGTGTAGCGACATGAATTCGGGCGGTGGCTCGTCGAGCAGTTCGTCTGGCAGCTCAGGCGGGTCGTCAGGCGGTTCCTCAGGCGGCGGCTACTGAGCGGCGCGCATCGTGTTCGGCCGTCCGTCCCCGGAATTCGAAGCGCAGGTGGTCGCTCAACTTGCACGCATGCGCCGCTATGCGCGCACGCTCACGGGCGACGCCGCCTGGGCCGACGACCTCGTCCAGGACGCCGCCGAGCGCGCGCTCTCGCGTGCGTCCTCGTTTCGGCCCGACAGCAATCTGCGCGCATGGCTGCTGACGATTCTGCGCAACATCTATATCGACCAGCTGCGCGGGCGTCGTGAAATCGCCGTGGACGACGAAAGCGCGCCGTGGCGCGCGCTGGAAGCGCCGCAGGGCGAGGTCGATGGACTCGTGCTGCGCGATCTCCAGCGCGCGCTCTATCAGTTGCCGGCGGCGCAGCGTGAAGTGTTGCTGCTGGTCTGCGTGGAGGAACTCAGTTATCAGGAGGCATCGGCGGTGCTCGGCGTGCCCGCGGGCACCGTGATGTCGCGGCTGTCGCGCGCGCGCGAGCATCTGCGCGCGCTGCTCGACAGGGATCCCGCGCAGGACCCGGTACGGCATGGCGCGCCGCTCAGGGTCGTGGGCAAGGTCGGGGACAAGACAGTGGGGACGATGCGATGAACGACGACGATCTCGAACGTGAGCGCGCCGCAGCGCATCCAGCATCGGCAGCCGTGCCTTCGGCCGTGCCCGATGCGGATCTGGCCGATCTCGTCGCGCTCGGCGCCTTCGTGGACGGCGAGTTGCCGCCCGGGACGCACGCGGCGATGCAGGCGCGGCTGGACAGCGACGCGCTGGCCGCACAGCGCGTGCGCGCCTGGCGTGCGCAGAAAGCCGCGCTCCAGGCGCTCAGCCGCGCGGGCGACAAGGCAGGCGAGGGCGAGTCACCCGCGTGGGTGGTGCTGCGTCGTCGTGATCCGTGGTGGCAGCGCGTGGGCGTGGCGGCGGCATGGGCGGTCGCGGGCGCGGGCTTCGCCACAGCGGCGGCCTCGCTATTGCCGCAATGGGCACCGCAGCTCGCGGGCCACGCCAGCGCGGTTGTGGCGAGTGAAGGGGCCAACGCAGGGGACAACGAAGGGGCAAACTTCGCCCGCCGCGCCGATGTTGCCTACGCGGTCTATTCGCCGGAGGTGCGTCATCCCGTGGAAGTCGGCGCCGCCGACGAGGCGCATCTCGTGGCGTGGCTCTCGAAACGACTCGGCCGGCCGCTGTCGATTCCGCCGCTTGGCGAATACGGCTATACGCTCGTGGGCGGCCGGCTGCTGCCGGGCGCGACGGGGCCGGCGGCGCAGTTCATGTACCAGAACGACGTGGGCGAGCGCCTGACGCTCTACGTGAGCGCGTCGGGTCGCGAGCGCGACGCCGTGCATCTGCTGCGCGACGGCAGCCGCCGCACCTTCTACTGGAGCACTGACCGCATGGGCTACGCACTCTCGGGGCCGGATTCGGAGGGGCGTCTGCGCAATATCGCCTATGAGGTGTGCGGCGCGCTCGGCGGCACCTCGGCGCAGTGGTGATGACGCACGCCTCCCGCATTCCCCACGCTCGCCTCGTGCCGCCATGAGCCCCGGCCCTGTCCTGCCGCCCGGCCTGAGCGCCGCGCGTTTTGGCCGTGCGCTCGCCGCCTTCGAGGCGATCGTCGGTGCGCCCAACGTGTGTCGCGAAGGCGCGGCGCTCGCGCCGTACTTCGATCCGTTCGCGCCCGTGGCGGATGCACGCGCGTTCGCCCCCGCGGCGGCGTTGCTGCCCGCCAACGTGGACGAGATCCGCGCGATCCTGCGCGTGGCCAACGCCGCGCGCGTGCCCCTCTGGACCGTTTCGACAGGCCGCAACTTCGCCTACGGCGGCGCCGCGCCGCGTCTCGCGGGCTCGGTCGTGCTCGATCTGCAACGTCTGAACCGCATTCTCGATGTCGATGAGCGTCTCGCGTGGGCGCTCGTCGAGCCGGGTGTGAGCTATTTCGATCTGCATGCGCATCTGCGCGAGCGCGGGCTCAAGCTCTGGGTCGACCCGCCCGCCGCGGGCTGGGGCAGCGTGATCGGCAACACGCTCGAGCGCGGCTTCGGCTACACCGCATACGGCGACCACGCGGCAACGCAATGCGGCATGGAAGTCGTGCTCGCGAACGGCGACGTGGTGCGCACCGGCATGGGTGCACTCGATGCGGGGACGTATGCCGGCACCGCATGGCCGCTCTACAAGCCGGGCTACGGTCCCTCGTTCGATACGCTCTTCATGCAATCCAATTACGGCATCGTGACGAAGATGGGCCTCTGGCTGATGCCCGCGCCCGCGGCGTATCGGATCGGCGAAATCCAGTTCGCGCGCGAGGACGATCTCGGCGCGATTGTCGATACGCTGCGCGCGTTACAACTGCGCGGCACGATCACGCAGCATGCCGTGGTCGAAGGCGCGATCCGGCGCGCGGCGAGCATTGCGCCGCGTGCGCGCTGGTACGCGGGCGAGGGGCCGATGCCGGAAGAGGCCATCGCGGCCCTTCAGCGCGACCTGGGCATCGGGCGCTGGAACCTGCATTACGCGCTCTATGGCGAGCCGGAGGTGATCGACGTGCAGCAGCGCATCGTGGAGCGGGCGTTCGCGGCGGTCGCGGGCGCGCGCATGCTATCGGCCCGTTACGCGGGGAACGAGGAGCCGCAGGGCGGCGGCGATCGCAACATGGCGGGCATCCCGACGATGAGTGCGTTTCGCATGCTCGACTGGCGCGGCGGCGAGGGCGCGCACGTCGACTTCTCGCCGCTATGTCCCGCCGACGGCCGCGACGCCATGCGCCAGTACACGCTCGTCAAGACGCGCGCGGCGGAATATGGCTTCGACTACTACGGCGGCTTCACGGCGGCGGGGCGCCACCTGCATCACGTTTTCGCGGCGATCTTCGCGCGCGCCGACGCCACCCAGGCGACGCGCGCCGGCGATCTGCTGCGCGCGTTGATGAGCGATGCACGCGCGGCCGGCTACGGCGTCTATCGCTCGCATCTGCTTTACATGGACTACGCGGCCGCGCAATACAACTTCAACGACGGCGCGTTGCTGCGACTCGCGCAGACGGTCAAGGACGCGCTCGATCCGCAGGGCGTGCTCTCGCCCGGCAAGCAGGGCGTGTGGCCCGAGCGATGGCGTGGCGAGCGCGGCTATACCTGACTGGCCATGACTGGCGATGTGTCGACGAGGAGCGAGCCATGAAGCGGCGAACCTTTCTGGTGTCGATGAGCGCGGCGGCGTTGCCGGGCGCGCGTTTCGTTGCGTCCCCGTGCGCCGCCACGCGCATGGCACTCTATGACCCGGCGCTCGTGCAAGGCCGTTTGCTCGCGCGCCATGCTGCTTGTACGGGGCTGCCGGCGCTGGCCCTCGACGACGACATCGGCGCGCTATGGCATGCGCAGCGCGCGCGGCTCGCAGCCCATGCTGGCAGGCCCGCGATCGTGCTGTGTGCGCTGCGTGGTTCGGATCGCTTTGTGTTCGAACGGCTCGCCACGCCGCGCGGCGTGCTGGTGATCGATGCGAACAACGCGAACGATAGTTGGCGATCCTAAGTGGATGATGCCTTCGCCAGTTTGCGGATCTCCTCGTCGCGCAGCTCGCGGCGCAGGATCTTGCCGACATTGCTCTGCGGCAGCGCCTCGCGAAACTCCACGATGCGCGGCACCTTGTAGCCCGTGAGCTGCTGGCGGCAGAACTGGATCAGCGCGTCCTCGGTGAGCGCAGGGTCGCGTCGCACGACGAACACCTTCACGCGCTCGCCCTGCACGGGGTCCGGCACGCCGATCGCCGCTACCTCGCGCACACCAGGATGCTGCGCGATCACCTCTTCGATCTCGTTCGGATACACGTTGAAGCCCGAGACCAGGATCATGTCCTTCTTGCGGTCGATCAGGCGGATATAGCCGCGCGCATCCATCACGCCGATATCGCCGGTGGCGAGCCAGCCGTCGGCGACGAACACCCGCGCGGTTTCGTCGGGACGGTTCCAGTAGCCGCGCATGACCTGCGGACCTTTCACGCACAACTCGCCCGGCTCGCCGAGATCGGCCCACGTGCCATCGTCGCGGCGCAGGCGCACCTGGGTCGAGGGCGCGGGCAGGCCGATCGAGCCTTCGAAATCGGCGAGATGCGCGATGTCGACGGGGTTCAGCGTCACGATCGGCGAGCATTCCGTGAGGCCGTAGCCTTCGACGATGGGCTTGCCGGTGACCGCCTTGAAGCGATCGGCAATGGCCTTCTGCGTGGCCATGCCGCCCGACATCGCGAGCTTCAGGCCGGAGAAGTCGCGCTGGCGGAATTCCTCGTTGTCGAGGAAGGCGTTGTAGAGCGTGTTGACGGCGCTGATGCAACTGAAGGTCTCATGGCGCAGGATCTTCATGACACGCTTCGTGTCGCGCGGATTCGCGATCAGGATATTGCGTCCGCCGAGCGCCATGAAGATCAGCGCATTGATGGTGAGCGAATAGATGTGATAGAGCGGCAGCGGCGTGACCACGGACTCGGCGCCGCTGTCGAGCTGGCCGGCGAGCCAGGCCTTGGCTTGAAGCACGTTCGCGAGAATGGTGCCGTGCGTGAGCATGGCGCCCTTGGCCACGCCCGTGGTGCCGCCGGTGTATTGCAGGAAGGCGAGGTCGTCGCGCTGCGCAACGGCCGGGGCACGCGGCGCGCGTGCGCCTTTGTCGAGCACGTCGAGCAGCCGCAGCGCGTGCGGCAGCCGGTAGGCCGGCACCATCTTCTTCACATGCCGCAGCATGAAATTGATGAAGCGGCCCTTGAGATTGACGCCTTCGCCGAGCAGATCGCCCAGTTGCGTGATGACGATGCGCTCGATCGGCGTGCCGGGCAGCGCGTCTTCGAGGGTCTTCGCGAAGCTCTCGAATACGACAATGGTTTGCGCGCCGCTGTCCTTCAACTGATGCGCGAGTTCCCGCGCCGTGTAGAGCGGATTGACGTTGACCACGATCGCGCCGGCCTTGAGCGCGCCGAACAGCGCGACCGGATACTGGAGCGTGTTGGGCAGCATGATCGCCACGCGGTCGCCCGGCAGCACGCCCGCGCCTTGCAGCCATGAGGCGAACGCGGTGGCCTTGCGCGCAAGCGCGCCATAGGTCATCGGCGAGCCGGCGCTCACGTAGGCCACGCGCTCGCGAAAGCGCGCGGTGCAGTCGTCGAAGAACTGTACGAGCGAGGCGTACTGCCTCACGTCCACTTCGTGCGGCACCCCCGGCGGGTAGGAGGCGTACCAGACGCCATCCGTGTTGGGGGCTGCCGGGGCGGTGGTGCTGGCGTGTTCGTCGGCGAGTGTGGCTTCGGGCCGGGGCGGTTGCGGCGTTTCGCTCATTATGGTTCTCCGGGCAGGCGTGGTCCTGGGCCGTGGCGGGCGGGGTGGCAGGGGGTAATGGTGCGAATGCGCGTTTCGGTGCGCCAGCATCGTGCATGGCGCATCCATCATGCACCGGGCGGCGCGCGTTGGGCAGACGGAGTTTCCCTGCCGACGCGCGGCGCCCAAACGAAAGGGCCGTGCGGGTGGTACCCGGCACGGCCCTCGTTGGCGGCTCGCGCCGCTTGAGCGTCAGGTGGCCGCTTGCTTCGCGGTCTGCGTCATGTCGATGCCGCGGCGCTCGCGGCTGAACAGGATCAGCACGGAGATCACCACAGCAACCGTACCTGCGACGATGGCCATCGCCATCCCGTAGTTCTGGTCGTGCGTTTCGGCGAGCGACGCTTGCAGCGTGGCGTTCACCGAGGCGAACAGATTGCCGAGCTGATAGACGAGGCCCGGGAAGGTCGCGCGTACTTCATCGGGCGAGATTTCGTTGAGGTGCACCGGAATCACGCCCCATGCGCCCTGCACCGAAATCTGCATGAGGAAGGCGCCGAGCGCCAGCATCACCGGACCCGCCGAGAAGGCCCACAGCGGCAGCACCGGCAGCGCGATCAGCGCGGCGATGCAGATGGCCTTGCGGCGGCCGATCTTTTCGGATATCGAACCGAAGAACAGGCCGCCCACGATCGCGCCGATATTCAGCACGATGGTGATGAGCGAGACGGTGTGCGGATCGAAGTGATGCTGTTCGCGCAGGAAGGTCGGATAGAGATCCTGGGTGCCATGCGAGAAGAAGTTGAACGCCGTCATCAGCACGATCGCGTAGATCGACAGGCCGAGATTGTGCTTGAGCGTCGAGAGCAGGCTCGGGCGCGCGCGCTTTTCCATTTCCTTCCAGGCCGGCGATTCGGGCACGTGGGAGCGCACATAGAGCACGAGCAGCGCGGGCAGCACGCCGATGAAGAACATGCCGCGCCAGCCGACATGCTGATAGAGCACGCCGAACACCACGGAGGCGAGCAGGTAGCCACTCGGATAACCGGCCTGCAACAGACCCGACACGATGCCGCGCGATTTGGGCGGAATGGTTTCCATCGTGAGCGCCGAGCCCACGCCCCATTCGCCGCCCATCGCGACGCCAAACAACGCGCGCAGCACGATAAAGGTGGTGAGGTTGGGGGAGAAGCCGGTAAGCAGTTCGAGCAGCGAGTAGCACGCGATGTTGACCATCAGCGTGGGGCGGCGGCCGTAACGGTCGGCGAGCCGCCCGAAGATCAAGGCGCCGATCGGGCGCATCGCGAGCGTCAGCGTAATGGCAAAAGCGACGGCCGGAATCTTGGTGTTGAATTCAGTGGCGATATCTTTCAGAACGAAAACCATCAGAAAGAAATCGAATGCGTCGAGCGTCCACCCCAAATACGCTGCGATCGTGACGTTTTTCTGCTCTCGCGTCCAGCTCATGTCATTGTTCTCCTTGGATTCCCGCGCCCGGCCGTCTCCTGGCATGGCGTCGGTGGCTCGCTGAGCCCCGCTCGGCAAGCTTCGTACGAGTGTACGCCCGGCATTAAACATTTGCATGAATGTCGGGCGCAACCCGTACTAATCCCTGGGGAAATGCTTTATCTGAACCTTTCAGATGAACGTATTGTGCTTTTAAAGTAATTGAAATGTAATTTTAATGAAGCCCAATATAAATCTGTCGTGAATGACCCTGAGGTGTTTTAGTTGGTCATCCTCATTGCCTGTTTCATGAATGCGCACGGCGCTGCCTGAGTTGCTCGAGTTGCGTCAGCCAATCGGCCGCTTGAGCGATCACGCCGCTCCAGTCGCCCATCGCCGTTTGCCTCAGCACGTGGGCCGACGCCATCCACGGCGTGCGCGCGCCATGCCGGCCCCAGCGCCATTCGCCGGTGGGATTGACCAGCACGGCGGTCGGTTTGCCGGTCATGGTCGCGAGATTCGCGACGCCTGCATCAACGCTCACAACCGCGTCGAGTTGCTCGATACAGGCCGTAGTGTCGGCAAAGCTCACGATGCCGGGGGCGTAGTGCGCGACGTTGCCGCGCGGCGAGCCGCTTTTCATTTCGGAAGTGGGATGGTGCAGGCTCACGAACTGGATATGGCGGGTGAGATCCTGATCGAGCGTGAGGCGCTCAAGTGCGTCGATCGGCAGGCTGCGCAGTCCGGCCCAACTGCGCTCCTTGCTGCGCATCTGGGCTTCGTGACGCTGCGCGCAATCCCAGAACACGCCTACCAGCGCCTTGCCCCGATGCTGCGCGCGCAGCGACTGTGCCCAGACCGAAGCGCTCTCGCGCTGGGCATCTGGCGCACGCAAGAAGGCGGGAAAGTAGGGCGCCGGCTGTGGCGCGTCGCGCATCGCAAGCATCGGCAGATGCAGCAGGGTGGCCTGCAGCGTCGGCGCGAACGCCTGGACGGCCGGCAGCAGGTCGTCGCCGCAAGGCGCAAAGAGCGCAAGCGGGCGGTTGGCCGCCACCACCTGGCAATCGGGCAGGGACGCCTCGATCACACTATGGATCGCCGCATCGCAGGTCACCATGATCTCCGCGCCAGCTTCGCGCCAGTGGCGCAGGCTGCCGAACAGCATGAACTGATCGCCGTAACCCATTTGATGCGTCACGAGCACGCGCTCGCCGCGCAGGTCGCGTTGGCCGCTCCACATCGGCACGTCGCTATGGCGGTAGCTGCCGCTGTCGCCGCAGTTACGCCAGATCCACTGAACAAAGCCGCTTGGGTCGCCCTTGCTGAGCAACGCTTCGGCCAGCCACTTGCGCGCACGCAGCTTGTCGGGGTGCGAGTCCGCTTCCGGTTGCTGGACGGCCTGATGGAGCACGGCGATGGCGAGGTCGACGTCGCCGCGCAGATAAAGATCGCGGCCGAGCCGCCCTAAGTAGAAGGCTGGCTCCCAGTTCAGCGCGGCGAAGTCGAGCCAGGTTTGGGCGGCCTGGGCGTGATGGCCACGCAGGCGTAACGCGCGCGCCCGTGCATGCACGAGGCTGCGGTTGCGTGGATCGAGCGCGAGGCCTTTTTCGCTCCAGGGCAGCATTTGTTCGTCGCGCCGGACCTCGACAAGCGCGTGGCAGATCTGCTCGAGCAGTGCGGGATCGGCCGGCTGGCGGGCGTGTGCGACAAAGGCCTCGAGGAGGCGGTGTTCGGGATCGTGGGGCATGGCTAGGCGTCTAAGTCACTGTTTATTTATGAGAAAAATCTTATCGAGACGTAAGGCGATTCGATATCGGAGTCGTCTTAAAACGTCCTGGAGTTCCGCCATCACCTAGCCCGACGCGCTGCCACATCCGTGCCCAGTTCGCGGCACGACACTCACACTTTCGTTGATAATGAACGACCGTGCTTTTCCCGATTCACTTCGTCTGACAGAGTGACTAGAATCGGTTTTGTTCTCGTCGGTTTCGCTATGCGGAACGAATGACGGGCATGCACGGACGAGTGAAGCGTCCGCAGGAGAGTTGGCAAGACCCAGGAGGGCCGCGGCGCGGCCCCGGCAAAATCGGCGGGCGGCCTGCGCAGCGGGCGAGGGCGCTGGCCGGGAGACATCAAGGAGACACAGGCATGCAGGTCAGGGAATTGTTCGAATTGAATGGTCAGGTAGCGCTCATCACGGGCGGCTCGCGTGGACTCGGGCTGCAGATGGCCGAGGCGCTAGGGGAGATGGGGGCGCGCGTCGTCATCTCGGCGCGCAAGGCCGACGAACTCGCGCAGGCACAGAAGCACTTGCAGGCACTCGGCATCGAGGCGATGACGATCGTGAGCGATCTGCAGCGCGCCGACGCGGCCGTCAAACTCGTCGACGAAACGCTGGCGGCGTTCGGCCAGATCGACATTCTCGTGAACAACGCGGGCGCCACGTGGGGCGCTCCGGCCGAGGACTATCCCGACGAGGCGTGGCACAAGGTCATGAACCTCAACGTCAACGCACCGTTCTTCCTCGCGCGGGAAGTGGGCAAGCGCAGCATGATCGAGCGCAAGCGCGGCAAGATCATCAACATCGCCTCGATCGCGGGCCTCAAGGGTTCGCTCGGGCCGATGCAGACCATCGCGTACAACACCTCCAAGGCCGCGGCGATCAATTTCACGCGCGCGCTCGCCGCCGAGTGGGGCAAGTACGGCATCAACGTCAACGCGATTTGCCCGGGTTTCTTTCCGACCAAAATGGCGGCCGGCCTGCTCGACAAGCTCGGCCAGAGCGTAATCGACCACACGCCGCTGCAGCGTCTGGGCGACGAGAGCGATCTCAAGGGCGCGGCGGTGTTTCTCGCGAGCGCCGCGTCGCGTCATATCACCGGCCAGTATCTGGCGATCGACGGCGGCGCGAGCATCGTCTGATAGTGGCGGCCCCAGCCCCGCTGTTTGAATCGCATCCCTAAGCATCATGGACGGCCCGCGGCGCAACCCCTGCGCCGTGCAGCCGATCGCACGACCCGCGCGCCGCTCGTGGCGGCGCGCAACCCACGAGACGGATCCCGCCATGTCCACGTCTGACGCTGTCGTTCCGAGCAAAAGTTCGCCCTTCTGGCCGTCGCAACTCTCACCGCATCTGAGCATTCCCGCTACGAACCTGTTCTATAACGCCGAAGTCTCCGCCGCGCGCTATCCGGACAAGCCTTTTATCGTTTTCTACGACACGCCCGTCACGTTCGCGCAATTCAAGGAGGAGGCCGAACGTGTAGCCGGCTATCTGCAGACGGAATGCGGCGTGAAAGCGGGCGACCGCGTGCTGCTCTACATGCAGAACAGCCCGCAATGGGTGATCGCCTATTACGGCATCCTGCGCGCCAATGCCGTGGTTGTCCCCGTCAATCCGATGAACCTCTCGGACGAGCTCGAACACTACGTGGAAGACAGCGGCGCGACGACGGTTTTCGTCACGCAGGAGCTTTATCCGCGTATCGCGCCGCTGGTGGGCGAAGGTGCGGGGCCGGGCCTGCGCCATCTGATCGTCGCCACCTACAGCGACTATCTGAAGCGTGAGCCGTTCGCGCCGCCGCCCGAATTCGTGAGCGCGCCGCGCCACGTCGAAGGGCTGGGTGTCGCGCATTGGGCCGACGTGCTGGAGGCGAACATCGCGCCGGGGCCGCTCACCGCCGGTGCGGACGATCTTTGCGTGATGCCCTATACGTCGGGCACGACTGGCAAGCCGAAGGGCTGCATGCATACGCACCGCAGCGTGATGTGCACGGCCGTGGGCGGTTGCAACTGGTTCGGAAGTAATCAGGATGCCGTACAGTTGTCGGTGCTGCCGATGTTCCACGTGACCGGCATGCAGGGCGGCATGAACAGCCCGCTTTACAACGGCTCGACGGTGGTGATCTTGCCGCGCTGGGATCGCGATGTCGCGGCGCGCGCGATCGAGCACTACCGCATCAATGGCTGGCAGGCAATTTCGACGATGGTGGTCGATTTCATCTCCAATCCGCGCATTGGCGAATACGACCTGTCGAGCCTCGCCTGGATGCGCGGCGGCGGCGCGACGATGCCGGACGCCGTGGTCAAGAAGCTCCGCGACCTGACGGGCCTCGAATTCGTGGAGGGTTATGGCATGTCGGAGACGATGGCCGCCACGCACATCAACCCGCCGCAAAATCCGAAGGCGCAGTGCCTGGGCATTCCCGTGTTCGACGTCGATGCGCGCATCGTCGATCCGATCACGCTGGAGGAGGTCGCCGAGGGCGAGGCGGGCGAACTCATCATGAGCGCGCCGCAGGTGATGCAGGGTTACTGGGGCAACGCCAAGGCCACCCGCGAAGCGTTCATCGAGCGCGACGGCAAGCGCTTCCTGCGCACCGGCGATCTGGTGCGCCGTGATGCGGACGGCTATTACTTCATGACCGACCGCCTCAAACGCATGATCAACGCGTCCGGCTATAAGGTGTGGCCCGCCGAAGTCGAAGCGCTGATGTACCGCCATCCGGCCATCAAGGAAGTGTGCGTGATCGGCACCCAGGATGCGAAGCGTGGCGAGACGGTGAAGGCCGTCGTCGTCCTCGATCCGCAACAAGTCGGCACCGTAACCGGCGACGACATCATCAAGTGGGCGCACGAGAACATGGCCGCGTACAAGGCCCCGCGCATCGTGCAGTTCGTTGATGCGTTGCCGAAGTCGGGCAGCGGCAAGATTCTCTGGCGCAAGCTCCAGGAAGACGAAGCCGCCGCAGGCTGAACGTTTTTTTGGGGCGATGGCGGCCTCGTTGCTTCGAGCGCCGCCGATCCAGACGTTTTTCGTCTACCTCAGTCCTACCCCTTCCATCGAGCGTCAGGCGCCGGCCAGTGCAGGCAGGCCGGGCTCACTCCAATCCCAACCTCCTTGTGGCGCTGCAAGCGGCGCCTGTCTGGGCGCGCCTGACTGCGTGGCCAGCGCAGGCGTCCATTCGCCGGGCGCCTGCGCGTTCTTGCGCCCGAGTATCGCTTCGCACAGAAAGTCGATGCTATAGGCGTTCAGCAGGTGCGCGTGATGCGTCTCGATATAGGAGGCGAGGCGCGCCGCTTCGCCTTCGATCGACGCGAGCGCATGCAAGGTGGCCGTATCCCAGCGAAACCGCAAACCGAGTTCGGCGAACGCCGAATTGAACGCGCTCAACTGCGCGTGCAGCATCGGCTCGTGTTCCGTGGCAGGCCGGGTGGGGGACGTATGGCTCATGGCGATCTCCGGTGACAGAGGAAGAGTGGCGTGAATCAAGCGTAGAAGTGCCAATGAATAAACGATAGTTAAAGTTTTTTTCGATATTCATAAGCAGGAGGCTATGAAACCGTCGCCGCGACGCTTTCATGGTGACCTCCTCGTAAACCCGCTTTGTGGCTCCCGAGTCGCTGATATATTGTATTGAAAATATCGAATTCGCCTGTAGAGCCGGCCAAACCGTACGTTGGAGACCCGTCACCGATGTCAGCCGAAACGCAAGACGAAGCCGGAGCGTCCCCCCTGATGCTGACGCTCGAACCCATTCACGCCACGGTGTCGCTGCGCGACCAGGCCTACGCGAAGCTGAGACAGGCGATTGCCGAAACCGATATCTACCGCTCGCGAGACGAAATTCGTCTCGATGAGAAGGAACTCACCGAGAAGCTGGGCGTGAGTCGCACGCCGGTGCGCGAGGCGATGACGCTGCTGGAGCAGGAGGGCTTTCTTCGCACGGTGCCGCGGCGCGGGGTCTATATCCTGCGCAAGACGCGCAAGGAGATCGTCGAGATGATCTATATGTGGGCCGCGCTCGAAAGTATCGCGGCGCGCCTCGCGACCCAGCGCGCCTCGGACGAGGATATTGCGCGACTGCGCCGCATGTTCGCGGACTTCGGCGAACACGCGCCCGCCGAGCATATCGAGGAATACTCCGAAGCGAACATCCGGTTTCACCAGGCGCTGGTCGAACTGTCCCAGTCGTCGATCATCGTGGACACCATCAAGAACATCTTCATGCATGTGCGCGCGATCCGCAGGATGACGATCGCGCAGAGCGATCGCGCGTCACGCTCGATCGTGGATCACATGCGCATTATCGAAGCGCTCGAAGCACGCGACACCGAACGTGTCGAGCGGCTCGTACGTCAGCATTCGATCGACCTCGCGCTGTTCGTCGAAGCGAACTGCGACTTTCTGGATTGATGCAGCGCCTGAGCGCGCAGCGGAGAGACGCTTTTCGTATTGATCGGCGAGTGGTTGCTCGTCTAGTTGTTCGGAGTACGTAGTAAATCGCAGCCTGGAAGTCCGAATGCGTTGTGTGCTGCACCAATGTAATCACGCGAAAGACGCCAGGTCCTGCAAGCAACACGTATCGCATCGCAGCACACAGGAAGGACGTCCAAAAACGTCTTGACTAATACTGTGTGTGGAATATTGTATATCACGAATCGCTCAACGCCCCGCCAAAGAGGAGACGTCATGGCAGAAGCAGGCATCAACGACGCGCAGAACAGCCCTGTGCAGGACGAGCAGGCGACGACGGACGGCTTTCATCTCGTCATCGACGCGCTCAAGCTCAACGATATCGACACGATCTTCGGGCTGGTCGGTATTCCCATCACAGACCTCGCGCGTCTGGCGCAAGCGGAGGGACTGCGTTTCATCGGCTTTCGCCACGAGCAGAACGCGGGCAACGCGGCGGCCGTCGCCGGGTATATGACGAAGAAGCCGGGCATCTGCCTGACCGTCTCGGCGCCCGGCTTCCTCAACGGCCTGACCGCGCTCGCCAATGCCACCACGAACTGCTTTCCGATGATCCTCATCAGCGGCTCGAGCGAGCGTGAGATCGTCGATCTGCAGCAGGGCGACTACGAGGAAATGGATCAGCTCAACGCTGCCAAACCCTATGCGAAAGCCGCGTATCGCGTCTTGCATGCCGAAGACATCGGCATTGGCGTGGCGCGTGCGATTCGTGCGGCGCTCTCGGGCCGACCCGGCGGCGTGTATCTGGATCTGCCGGCCAAGTTGCTTGCCCAGACCATCGATGCCGCAAAGGGTCGCCAGTCGCTCGTGAAGGTGGTGGACGCCGCGCCGCGCCAGATACCGGCGCCCGACGCGGTCAAACGTGCGCTCGATGTCATCAGGAATGCGAAGCGACCGCTGATTTTGCTCGGCAAAGGCGCCGCTTACGCACAAGCCGACGCGCAGATCCGCGAGCTGGTTGAAAAGAGCGGCATTCCCTATTTGCCGATGTCGATGGCCAAGGGCCTGTTGCCCGATACCCATGCGCAATCCGCCTCGGCGGCTCGCTCGTTCGTGCTGGCGGAAGCCGATGCCGTGGTGCTGATCGGCGCGCGTTTGAACTGGCTGCTCGCGCATGGCAAGGGCAAGACCTGGGGCGCTCCCACGCCGAAGCGCTTCGTGCAGATCGATATCGCGCCGACGGAAATCGACAGCAACGTGGCGATCGAAGCACCGTTGATCGGTGATATCGGCTCATGCGTCGAGGCGCTGGTGGACGGTATTGGCGAGGACTTCCCGCAGCCGCCGGCGGAGTGGCTCGACGCGCTGGCCCAGCGCAAGAGCGCGAACCTCGCAAAGATGGCCGCGACGCTCGACAAGAACCCGTCGCCGATGAATTTCCACAGCGCATTGCGGGCAATTCGCGATGTGCTCAAGACGCGGCCCGACATCAACGTCGTGAACGAAGGGGCGAACACGCTCGACTACGCGCGCAGCATCATCGACATGGCGCTGCCCCGCAAGCGCTTCGACTCGGGCACGTGGGGAATCATGGGCATCGGCATGGGATTCGCGATCGGCGCGGCGGTCACGAGCGGCACGCAGGTCGTGGCGATCGAGGGCGATAGCGCGTTCGGCTTCAGCGGCATGGAGCTGGAAACCATCTGCCGCTACAACCTGCCGGTCTGCACGATCGTCTTCAACAACAACGGTGTTTATCGCGGCACGGACGTGAATCCAAATGGCGGCGCCGACGTCGCACCTACGGTGTTCGTGAAGAACGCGCGTTACGACCGCATGATCGAGGCGTTCGGCGGCGTGGGTTATCACGCGACGACACCAGAAGCCCTCACGCAGGCGCTGCTCGAAGCGATCGCCTCGGGCAAGCCCACGCTCATCAACGCGGTGATCGACGAATCCGCGGGCACCGAGAGCGGGCGTCTCACGAATCTGAATCCGCAAAGCGCTGCCATGAAGAAATAAATCCCATCGCAATCGTTCCAGCAGAACAGACAGATCAGGACAGACAGGAGATATGGCCATGAGCAAACCCCTCGACGGTATCAAGATCATCGACTTCACGCATGTACAGGCAGGCCCTGCGTGCACGCAACTGCTCGCATGGTTCGGCGCGGACGTCATCAAGGTGGAGCGTCCCGGCGCGGGCGACGTCACGCGCTCGCAGTTGCGCGATATTCCGAACGTGGACGCGCTGTACTTCACGATGCTCAACAGCAACAAGCGCTCGCTCACGCTCGACACCAAGAAGCCGGAAGGCAAGGAGGTGCTGGAAAAACTGATTCGCGAGTCGGATGTGATGGTGGAAAACTTCGGCCCAGGCGCGCTCGATCGCATGGGCTTTACGTGGGAGCGCATCAACGAGCTTAATCCGAAGCTGATCGTTGCCTCGGTGAAGGGCTTCAGCGAAGGCCATCACTACGACGATTTGAAGGTCTATGAAAACGTCGCGCAATGCGCGGGCGGCGCGGCATCGACCACGGGCTTCTGGGATGGCCCGCCGACGGTGAGCGCGGCCGCGCTCGGCGACAGCAACACGGGCATGCATCTGGCGATCGGCATTCTTACGGCGCTGATCGGCCGCGACAAGACCGGCAAGGGTCAGAAGGTGGCGGTCTCGATGCAGGACAGCGTGATCAATCTGTGCCGCGTGAAGCTGCGCGACCAGCAACGGCTCGACCGCGTCGGCTATCTTGAGGAGTACCCACAGTATCCGCACGGCAGCTTCAGCGACGTGGTGCCGCGCGGCGGTAACGCGGGCGGCGGCGGCCAGCCGGGCTGGGTGCTCAAGTGCAAGGGCTGGGAGAACGATCCCAATGCGTATATCTATTTCACGGTGCAGGGGCACGCGTGGGAGCCGATCTGCCGCGCGCTCGGCAAGCCCGAATGGATCGACGATCCGAACTACAACACGGCGCAGGCGCGTCAACCGCACATCTTCGATATCTTTGCGACCATCGAAGCCTGGCTGTCGGACAAGACCAAGTACGAGGCCGTGGATATCCTGCGCAAGTTCGACATTCCTTGTGCACCGGTGCTCAGCATGAAGGAGTTGGCCAACGATCCTTCGCTGCGCGCGAGCGGCACGATCGTCGAAGTGCCGCACAAGGAGCGCGGCGCGTATCTGACCGTGGGCAGCCCGATCAAGTTTTCGGATCTGGAGCCGGAAATCAAGGGCTCGCCGCTGCTCGGCGAACACACGGACGAAGTGCTGGCGGACCTCGGTTATACGCCGCAGCAGATCGCGGCCCTGCACGAGGTGCGGGCAGTCTGATGCGTTGACAGTTCAGTAGTAGCTCGGGGAAGGGCGTACAAGCCGGCTGGACTGTGCGTCCTTCACCCCCAATCGACGAACCTGTTCCCCACACGGTCAACGCCATGTCATCCGCCATCGACTTCGCTCAACTCGCTGACGCAATCGGCGACGCCATCGTCATTTCGGACGCTTCCGGCGACATCACATACTGGAACCCCGCCGCCACTCGCCTGTTCGGTTATACGCCCGATGAGGCGCTCGGCAAGACGCTCGACATCATCATCCCGGAGCGGCTGCGCGGCCGCCATTGGGAGGGCTATCACAAGACGATGTCGACTGGACAGACGCGCTATGGCAACGACGTGCTGCGCGTGCCCGCCGTCGACAAGGATGGCCGCGCGCTGTCCATCGCGTTTACCGTTGCGCTGCTGCACGACCCGCAAGGCGAGTTGAGCGGCATCGTTGCGGTCATGCGCGACGAGACCGCCCGCTTTCAGGAAGAGCGCAACCTGCGCAAGCGCGTCACCGAGCTAGAGGCACAGGCGCACGCCCAGCAGTCCTGATTACCCCGCGCAGCGCTGCCTGGCAGTACACCAGGCCGATAAGACCTTATAACTATCGATCAGGAGACAACCGGCATGGCGATGACCATCGCGATACCGCGTGAGACATTCGAAGGCGAGCGGCGCGTGGCGGCTACGCCGGAAAGCGTCGCGCAACTGCTTAAGCTGGGCTATGTCGTTGAAGTAGAGACCGGCGCCGGCGAGCACGCGTCTTATGGCGACGATGCGTATCGCACGGCGGGCGCCTGTCTTGTCGAAAACGTCACCGAACTCTGGAGCAACGCGGACATCGTGCTCAAGGTGAGGCCACCTTCAATCGACGAAGTGACCCGGCTAAAGCCGGGCGCGACACTGATCGGCTTCATCTGGCCCGCGCAGAATGGCGCGCTGCTCGATGCGCTGGCTGAGCGCGGCGCGACCGTACTCGCGATGGATTGCGTGCCGCGCATCTCGCGCGCGCAAAAACTCGACGCGTTGAGTTCGATGGCGAACATGGCGGGCTATCGCGCCGTGATCGAGGCGGCGCAATATTTTGGGCGTATCTTTACTGGCCAGATCACGGCGGCGGGCAAGATGCCGCCCGCGAAGGTGCTAGTGATCGGCGCGGGGGTCGCGGGTCTCGCAACGATCGGTGCGGCGCGCGGACTCGGCGCGATCGTGCGCGCATTCGATACGCGGCCCGAAGTTGGGCAGCAGATCGAGAGCATGGGCGCGGAATTCCTCACGGTTGAGGTCGAGGAGGAAGGCGGCGGAGCGGGCGGCTACGCGAAACAGATGAGCGCGAAGTTCATTGAAGCGGAAATGGCGTTGTTCAAGGCGCAGGCGGCCGAGGTCGATATCATCGTGACGACCGCGCTGATACCCGGCAAGCCCGCGCCGCGCCTGATCGACGCACAGACGGTGGCGTGCATGCGCGCGGGCAGCGTGATCGTCGATCTGGCGGCGGAGCAGGGCGGCAATTGCGAGCTGACGCGCGCGGGCGAGGTGGTCCGCGCACAGGGTGTGACCATCGTCGGTTATACGGATTTGCCCAGCCGTATGGCGAATCAATCGAGCCAGCTTTATGCGACCAATCTGCGGCATCTGCTGACCGATCTCACAGTCGATAAGGATGGCGAATTAAAGATCGATATGGACGACGTCGTTCAGCGTGGTACGACCGTCATGCTGAAAGGCGAGTTGTGCTGGCCCGCGCCGCCTGTCCAGACCTCGGCTGCCGCGACTCCCAGACCGCAGGAGAAGGCCGCTCAACCGGCATCGTCCGCGCATGGCGGTCTTGCTCAAGATGCAGACGTCGCGCGACATCG
The DNA here is from genome assembly GCF_905220265.1 of Paraburkholderia sp. J67. Classification (NCBI taxonomy): domain Bacteria; kingdom Pseudomonadati; phylum Pseudomonadota; class Betaproteobacteria; order Burkholderiales; family Burkholderiaceae; genus Paraburkholderia; species Paraburkholderia sp. J67. Next base: position 127,414 of record NZ_CAJMZK010000017.1, on the reverse strand, counting down.
CGGTATCGGCTCGATCCTCGCGCTGGCCGTGATTGCCGCCGTGCTCCTCGCACTCGGTGCGGTCGCGCCGCCTGCCTTCGTGGCGCATTTCACGGTGTTCGTGCTGGCGGTGTTTGTGGGTTACCAGGTGGTGTGGAATGTCACGCCTTCGCTGCATACGCCGCTCATGAGCGTGACTAACGCGATCAGCGGCATCATCGTGATCGGTGCGTTGCTGCATCCGGTCGGCGCCAATGTCTATGTGAGCGTGCTTGCCGGCGTGGCGCTGCTGGTCGCGACGATCAATATCGCGGGCGGCTTTCTGGTCACCCAGCGCATGCTGAAGATGTTCCAACGGACCTGAGGAGGCGGCATGTTGAACGGCATCGGCAATATGGCGTGGCTAGGTTCGGCGACGCTTTTTATCCTCAGTCTGCGCGGCCTGAGTCATCCGGCGAGCGCGCGTCGCGGCAATCTCTATGGCGTGTGCGGCATGGCGATTGCCGTGCTGGCGACGCTGCTCGTCACGCGCGGCGCGGGGTTGGGCCTTGCGCTGGTCGCAGCGGTCGTGGGCGGCGGCATCGGCGCGGTACTCGCCCGGCGCGTGGAGATGACGCAGATGCCGCAACTGGTGGCGGTCCTGCACAGCTTTGTTGGCCTCGCGGCGACGCTCATCGCGTTCGCGAATGCGCTCTCATCCGCATCGGTGTCGGGCGGGGTCGAGCGGGCGATTCATGATACGGAGATCTATGTCGGCGCCTTTATCGGCACGATTACGTTCACGGGCTCGATCGTCGCGTTCCTCAAGCTGCAAGGCACCGTAGGCGGCAAGCCGCTCGTGCTGCCTGGCCGGCACGGGATGAACGCCGCCGCGCTCGCCGCGTCCATCGTGCTTGGCTACGTTTTCGTGAGCGCCACGAACGACACACAGGCGCTCGCGGCGCTCGGCATCATGTGTGTCATCGCGGCGCTGCTGGGCGTGCATCTCGTGATGGCGATCGGCGGCGCGGACATGCCGGTGGTCGTCTCGATGCTGAACAGTTACTCGGGCTGGGCGGCAGCCGCCACGGGTTTCATGCTCGACAACGATCTGCTGGTGACGACGGGCGCGCTGGTCGGTTCGAGCGGTGCGATTCTCAGCTACATCATGTGTCGTGCGATGAATCGCAGCTTTGTGTCCGTGATCCTCGGCGGCTTCGGCGCGGTGGCGTCGACGGCAAGCGCCACGCCCGAAGGCGAGGTGGTGGCGACCAGCGTGGATGAAGTAGGCGCGCTACTGCGCGATGCCGCCGAGGTCGTGATCGTGCCGGGTTACGGCATGGCTGTCGCGCAGGCGCAGGGTACCATCAGTGAAATCACGCGGCGTTTGCGCGCGCAGGGCGTGCGGGTGCGCTTCGGCATTCATCCCGTGGCAGGACGTTTGCCCGGCCACATGAATGTGCTGCTCGCCGAGGCGAAGGTGCCCTACGACATCGTGCTGGAGATGGACGAGATCAACGAGGACTTCACGAACACCGATGTCGTGCTCGTGATCGGCGCGAACGATATCGTCAACCCGGGCGCGCAGGAGGACGCTGCGAGTCCGATCGCGGGTATGCCGGTGCTCGAAGTCTGGAGGGCGCGCACGGTGGTGGTGTCCAAGCGCAGCATGGCGACGGGCTACGCGGGCGTGGACAATCCGCTTTTCTATAAGGACAACACACGAATGCTGTTTGGCGACGCGAAGGGGAGTGTCGATGCGCTGCTCAGGCAGCTAGAGACCGCTTGATTGCGCTTGATTTCTTATCGCGCACGAACCCGATCGATACACGATTGACGCGCCAGACGCGTCAACACATGGAGAGAGACAACCGTGGCACACACCGATCGCATCGACGCCGCCTATACGGCGCGGCGCCACAACCGCTGGGTGCAACTCGTGGCGGGCATCGCCTGTATGGGGCTGGTCGCCAATTTGCAGTACGCGTGGACGCTCTTTGTCGTGCCGATGGACGCACGTCACCACTGGGGGCAGGCCGCGATCCAGCTGGCATTCTCGCTTTTCATCGTCACGGAGACCTGGCTCGTGCCGGTCGAAGGCTGGCTCGTTGACCGCTTCGGGCCGCGTCCGGTCGTGATGGGCGGCGCTTGTTGCGTGGCGCTGGGCTGGCTGCTCGACGCCTGGGCACCCGTCTTGCCGGTGCTCTACGTGGCGGCGGTGATCTCGGGCATCGGGGCGGGCTGCGTGTATGGCACGTGCGTGGGCACCGCGCTCAAGTGGTTCCCGGACCGGCGCGGACTGGCTGCGGGCATGACGGCGGCAGGCTTCGGCGCGGGCGCGGCGCTCACCGTCATTCCGATCTCGCGCATGATCCAGCATGCGGGTTACGAGACCGCATTCGTTTTCTTCGGACTCCTGCAAGGTGCGTGCATCATGGCGCTCGCGCTCGTGATGGTGCGTCCGAAGCCGCCCGCGCATGCGGCGCGCGTGCAGCGCGTGGTCGCGACGAAGACCGATTACACGACGCAGCAGATGGTCCGCACGCCGCTTTTCTGGGTGATGTACGCGATGTTCGTTTGCGTGGCGACGGGTGGCATCATCGCGACCGCACAAATCGGGCCGATTGCGAAATCGTATGGATTCGCCGCGATGCCGGTGACGTTCATGAGCCTCTCGCTGCCGCTGCTCACGATGACCTTGTCGATCAACAATCTTTGCAATGGCTTCACGCGGCCGCTATGCGGGTTGATCTCGGATCGCATTGGCCGAGAGAACACGATGTTCATCACCTTCCTCGGCGAAGGACTGGCGCTGCTCGGACTGCGCTATTTCGGCCACGACCCGTATCTTTTCATGCTGTTTTCCGGGCTTGTGTTCCTGTTCTACGGCGACATCTTCTCCAACTTCCCGGCGACCTGCGCCGATACGTTCGGCGCGCGTTATGCGGCGGGCAATGCCGGCACGCTGTACACCGCGAAGGGAACGGCCGCGTTGCTGGTGCCGGTGGCGACTGTGCTCGCGCTGCACGGCGGCTGGAATAGCGTATTCGAGTTCGCGGCCTGCATCGCGATGATGGCCGGCCTGTGCGCAAAGGCTGTGTTGCAGCCGATGCGGCGGCGCTGGATCTTGCAGTCGGCTCAGCCGGTGACGCACGCCGAACCCGTATTGCGCGTGGTGCCGCTGGGATCGCAGGAATAGGGCGGCACAGAAGGCGCCGCGTTCAGACAGCCGCTTTACCGCGGCGCGTGGCGGCCGAACGGCCCGCCGCGCATGCCTTGCCCGCACGTGAGCGTAGCGCACGCACGAAGGCCACGGCGGGCAGGCTCGCGCGCACGCGTGCGCGACGGACGCGCCGGGAGTCGGTGCGGGCTTGCATGCGGCGCGGGTCGGCTTCTTCCGGAAGTGCGGTTTCGCTCAGCGCGGCATAGCGGCCTTCGGCCGCGCTGCGCTCGATCCACTCGGCCGGCAGGCGCGTCGCGATCAACCAGGTCGCCGCAGCGCCGAAGCTCACGGCAACGATCGCGGCGATGACGACGATTTCCATCCTGTCTCCACTCGTTCGGGTATCGCGTTGGCGAATTCAATGTATTCCGAAGAATATAACGCGTCTTGGCGAGCGAGACGATAAAGGCGGGCCAGGCGAGGGGAGTCAGCGTGATGAGTTTGAAGCAGAAATGAAAAAAGCCGACTTGAAGTCGGCTTTTTAAATCTTGGTGCCCAAGAGAGGACTCGAACCTCCACAGTGTTGCCACCGCCAGGACCTGAACCTGGTGCGTCTACCAATTCCGCCACCTGGGCAAGGTGTCTTTTACTGCTTTGCTGCTTGCTACGTTCTGCTGCTGCGTTGTGTCGTGCAGCAGAGAAGTGAGATTCTAGCGCATCTACAGAACTTGTCAATAGATGTTTTCAAAAAATCTTCACATTGCAAAGAAACTGCGTCTCAACCTCCCTTGTGTGAGAGAGATGGACTTGATACGGAGGCAAAAAGCAGCACGCCCGGTAAAGCGGTTGGGCTTTATCCGGGCGAGGGTGTGGCATTCGCGAAGCGATGCCGGAAATGAAAAAAGCCGACTTGAAGTCGGCTTTTTAAATCTTGGTGCCCAAGAGAGGACTCGAACCTCCACAGTGTTGCCACCGCCAGGACCTGAACCTGGTGCGTCTACCAATTCCGCCACCTGGGCAAGGTGTCTTTTACTGCTTTGCTGCTTGCTACGTTCTGCTGCTGCGTTGTGTCGTGCAGCAGAGAAACGAGATTCTAGCGTATCTGTAGAACTTGTCAACACCCCTTCGCGAAATTCTTTTGCGACGATGCCAGGCCGTGCTTGCCGGGCTCAGCGTACCGGCAGTCCTCGCTCACGAGCCTGCGCGCTGAATTGTCGGGTGCGGCGTGGGTGTTAGAATGCCTTGCAGTAGTAGGGGGTTGCGTACCGCATGCGTCGCGTTCCCCCTCTCTGTGCCAGCCGCATGTTGCAGCATACGAAGACCGGGCGCGGCACGTTTGCCACCTTTGCCACGATCCGCGCGATATCCGACGTCCACGCAACGAGAACAACCATCGACAAGCCCTTGAGCAAATATCCGTACCCGATTCCCAGCCGCGAAGAAATCCTCGGCGTGCTGCGGACCAGCGAATCGCCCTGCACCGCGAACGATATCGCCGAGGCGCTCGCGATCAAGCGCCAGGAGCGCGAAGGGTTCTTCAGGCGGCTCGCCGCGATGGAGCGCGACGGGCAGATCAGGCTCGACTCGCGCGGCCACTATCAGCTCGCGCATCCTTCCAACTTTGTCGCCGGCCGCGTTCAGGGCCACCGCGACGGCTTTGGCTTCCTCATTCGCGATGACGGCCAGGACGATCTCTTCCTGCCGCAGGGCGAGATGCAGAAGGTCATGCACAACGACCGCGTGCTTGCGCGCATCGTCGGCTACGACCGCCGCGGGCGTCCGGAAGGGCATATCGTGGAGGTCACCGACCGCGCGAACCGTAGCGTGATCGGCCGCCTGCTCAACGAAAACGGCGCGCTGATCGTCGCGCCCGAAGACAAGCGCATCGGCCACGACATTCTTGTCACGCAGAACGCCAAGAAGGCCAAGGTCGGTCAGGTCGTGGTGGTCGAGCTTACCGATTTCCCGAGCCGCCATTCGCAGCCGCTCGGTCGCGTGCTGGAAGTGCTCGGCGACATCGACGATCCCGGCATGGAGATCGAGATCGCCGTGCGCAAGTACGGCGTGCCGCACGAGTTCAGCGACGAAGCGCTCGCGCAGGCCGCCAAGCTGCCCGACGCCGTGCGTCCGACCGACATCCGTTATCGCGTCGATCTGCGCGACGTCCCGCTCGTCACCATCGACGGCGAGGACGCGCGCGACTTCGACGATGCGGTGTATTGCGAGCCGATGCAGGTCGGCAAGGGCGAAGGCTTCCGCCTGCTCGTCGCGATTGCCGACGTCTCGCACTATGTGCTGCCGGGCAGTCCGCTCGACGTGGACGCCATCGAGCGCAGCACCTCGGTGTACTTCCCGCGCCGCGTGATTCCGATGCTGCCCGAGAAGCTCTCGAACGGGCTGTGCTCGCTCAATCCGCACGTGGATCGTTGCGTGCTGGTGTGCGACATGGTCATCACCGCGCGCGGCGAGATCAAGGCGTACCAGTTCTATCCGGGTGTCATGCACTCGGCGGCGCGTCTTACGTATACCGAAGTCGCCGCGGTGCTCAAGAACACCAAGGGGCCGGAGGCGACGCGTCGCGCATCACTGATGCCGCAATTGCAGAATCTCTACGGCGTCTACAAGTCGCTGTTCGCGGCGCGCCAGAAGCGCGGCGCGATCGACTTCGACACGACCGAGACGTATATCGTCTGCAACGCGCAGGGCAAGATCGAGCAGATCGTGCCGCGTCAGCGTAACGACGCGCACAAGCTGATCGAGGAGTGCATGCTCGCGGCCAACGTCTGCGCCGCGGACTTCATGAAGCGCAACAAGCACCCGGGCCTGTACCGCGTGCACGCAGGCCCGAGCGCGGAAAAGCTCGAAAACCTGCGTACCTTCCTGCGCGGCATGGGGCTTACGCTCGGCGGCGGCGACACGCCGCACGCAAGCGATTACGCGGCGCTGATGGCACACATCCGCGACCGGCCCGATGCGCAGATGCTGCAGACAATGCTGTTGCGCTCGATGCAGCAGGCCGTCTACAGCCCGGACAATATCGGCCACTTCGGTCTCGCCTATGAGGCGTACGCGCACTTCACGAGCCCGATCCGCCGCTATCCCGACCTGCTCACGCACCGCGCGATCTACGCGATCCTGCAGGGCAAGAAGTATCAGCCGGCCGCGCCGCAAGGCGTCGAGCTCAATACGGCGCTGTCGCCGCGCGCCCGCGCCATGCAGGCCGAAGACGAAGAAAAGCGCGGCTCGCGTCGCGCTCGCGGCGGCAACACGGCGATCTGGGAAGAGCTGGGCCTGCATTGCTCGGCCAACGAGCGCCGCGCCGACGAAGCCTCGCGCGACGTCGAAGCCTGGCTCAAGTGCTATTTCATGCGCGACAAGCTCGGCGAGGAATACGGCGGCATGGTCAGCGGCGTGACGTCGTTCGGCATCTTCGTGCAGCTCGATTCGCTCTTTATCGAAGGTCTCGTGCACGTGACGGAACTCGGTTCCGACTACTTCCAGTACGACGAGATCAAGAACGAGCTGCGCGGCGAGCGTACGGGTATCCGCTATCGCCTGTCGGATCGTGTGCGCGTGCAGGTGAGCCGCGTCGACCTCGACGCGCGCAAGATCGACTTCCGCCTCGTGCGCGACACGCCGATCAAGCCGGGCGTGAATCGCGGCGCGCAAGCTTCGCAGCAGGAGCGTGGCGCAGTCGAAGGTGGCTCGGGTGGCCCGCACTCGGGTGGCCCGCGCTCCGGCGGCCCGCGCGTGCGCGGGATGGCTCAGAATGGCGACGAGGTGCGGCGCAAGAAGGCCGCGCCCGCGCCAAGCGCAGCCGTGAAGGAAGCCCACGCGGCGCGTGGTGCGGCCAAGACCGCGAAGAAGCGCGCGCCGTCGAAGCCGACGGCCAAGAAGTCGCCGCCGCGCAAGAAGCGTTAAGTCATGCGCGGCACGCACGGTGCGCGCGGATCGCTGCAAAGCGCGATCCGGCGTGCGCCGTGACCCAGGCGCCGGATCTTCCGGCGGCCTGGCGCAATATCACTTGTTCGCGGCGCCCGTGGGGCGCCGCGAACCGTTTATCAGGGGTTGTTCCAGTCATGTCACGTCTCAAGGTTCTTTACGGTTTTCATGCGGTGACCGCACGTATGCGGCACGACGCGTCCACGGTCGAGGATGTCTATTACGACACGACGCGGCGCGACCGCCGCATGCAGGACTTCCTGCACACCGCAAAAGAAGCGGGCGTGCGCATCATTGCTGCCGACGAGACGCGCCTCTGGGGCCTCGCGCACACCGAGCGCCACCAGGGCGTGGTGGCGCGCGTGCACGACATGCCGCTCGCGCAGAACCTCGCGGAACTGCTCGACGGCATCCAGGGCTCGCCGCTTCTGCTCGTGCTCGACGGCGTGACCGATCCGCATAACCTCGGCGCCTGCCTGCGGGTGGCCGATGCCGCCGGCGCGCACGCCGTGATCGCGCCGCGCGATCGCGCCGTGGGCCTGAACGCCACGGCCGCGAAGGTGGCGAGCGGCGCCGCCGACACGGTGCCCTACATCACCGTGACGAACCTCGCGCGCGCGCTGCGTGAGCTCAAGGATGCGGGCGTCTGGGTGGTCGGCACGGCGGGCGACGCGCCCGCGGGCCTCTACGAGACGAAGCTCGACGGTCCGGTGGCGCTCGTGATGGGTGCCGAAGGCGAGGGCATGCGCCGTCTCACGCGCGAAACCTGCGACGAAGTCATGCAGATTCCGATGGCGGGCACGGTCGAAAGCCTGAACGTCTCGGTGGCCTCGGGCGTGTGCCTCTTCGAGGCCGTGCGCCAGCGCGCCGCGCGCTGAGTGGCTTGGTTGCCGATTCATAGCCGGTTTGATTCGAAGCAGCATGAAGAACGTGCCTGACGCGGCGCGGGCAGGGCGTGTTGCGCTTGCCGCCGCCTGTGCGGCGCTGGCGCTGGCCGCCTGCGCACCCGCCACGATGACCGACCGCGGCGCCTATGTCGCGGATTCGCAATATCACGCGCGCAGCGCCGATTCGCGCATCCGCTTCCTCGTGCTGCACTACACGGAAGGCGATGAGCCGGCGTCGCTCGAGGCATTGACCGGCGAGAACGTCAGCGCCCATTACCTCGTGCCCGAGCATCCGCCGCTACGCGACGGCAAGCCGGTCGTGCTGCAACTGGTGCCCGAGTCGCAGCGCGCCTGGCACGCGGGCGTGAGCGAGTGGCAAGGCACGACCGAGTTGAATGCGGCGTCGATCGGCATCGAGAACGTCAACCCGGGGCCGCACGACACGCCGCAAGGGCAAGCGTGGGCGCCCTGGCCGCCCGATCAGGTGGCGGCGATCATCGCGCTCTCGAAGGACATCGTCACGCGCTACGGGATCCCGCCCACGCGCGTGGTGGGCCATAGCGACATCGCGCCGCAGCGCAAGATCGATCCGGGCGCACGTTTTCCGTGGAAGCAACTCTACGACGCAGGCGTAGGCGCCTGGCCCGACGACGCCACGGTGCAGGCCGATCTGGCGGGCCGCGCGCCCGACGCACCCGCCGACGTGCGCGGCCTCCAGCTCAAGCTCGCGCGCTACGGCTACGACGTCGCCACCGACGGCGTGCTGGACGAGCGTACGCGTCGCGTGTTTGCCGCCTTTCAGATGCATTTCCGTCAGCGCGACTATTCGGGCACGCCCGACGCCGAAACCGACGCGATCGCCCAGGCGCTGCTCGACAAATACGTCGATCGCACCGCGCCCGCAGTGCCCGGCGCGACGGAAACGGCGCCCTGATTCCTGGCGTGGCTTGCGCTCGGGCAGGCGGCTCAACGCCGCCCGCGAGCGAAGCACCGGCGGGTGTTGCCCGCAACTCCGGTAAACTATGCGTTTTCCGCGTTTTCCTCTCCTCGGGCAGTACCCATCATGACTCAAGACGAACTCAAGAAACTGGTCGGCCAGGCCGCCGCCGACTATGTCAACGCCAACGTGCCGGAAGGCGCCATCATCGGCGTCGGCACCGGCTCCACCGCGAACTGCTTCATCGACGCGCTGGCGGCCAGCAAGAGCCGCTACCGCGGCGCCGTGTCGAGCTCGGTGGCGACCACCGCGCGCCTCGAAGCGCACGGTTTCAAGATTTTCGACCTCAACGAAATCGAATCGCTGCCCGTCTACGTGGACGGCGCCGATGAAATCGACGCCTCGGGCGCGATGATCAAGGGCGGCGGCGGGGCGCTCACGCGCGAGAAGATCGTGGCGTCGGTGTCGGAAGTGTTCGTCTGCATCGCCGATGCGAGCAAGCGCGTGGACGTGCTCGGCCAGTTCCCGCTGCCGATCGAAGTCGTGCCGATGGCGCGCACGGCCATCGGCCGCCGCGTGACGGCGCTTGGCGGCGTGCCGGTCCTGCGCGTGCAGAAGGACGGCTCGCCGTTCATCACCGACAACGGCAATGAGATCCTCGACGTGAAGGGCCTGCGCATCAGCGATCCGCGCACGCTCGAGGCGCACGTCAACGCATGGCCGGGCGTCGTGACCGTGGGCCTGTTCGCGGCACGCGGCGCGGACTTCTGCCTGCTGGGCGGCGAAGCGGGCGTCGAGCGCGTGGACTACCGCAAGGTCTGATGACCTGAGTGTGTGGGCGGCGGCGTGCTTCGTGTCACGCCGCTGTTCGCCATGTTTCGCAAGCCTCGGTGCGCGCCGATTGATATGGATTCCTGACAAAAATACCAAGGCGAATCCCTACGCGCGATCGTGCCGCCCGAAGCGAAACAAGCCAATAAAGCCAGAGAAAAGGCAAAGCGCGCCGAAGCCGGAACGCTTTGCAAACAAGACACACACACGAGAACCGGGCACGGGCGAGGCCGTGCGTCGGCCCTGTCCAGCTTGCTTCTTATTCCACCGTTTCGGCCTGACGCAGGCGCGGCAGCAGGCGGTCGAACTCGCGGCGTACGAGCCCGTAGCACTCGCAGGCACGCGCTTCGAGGCCTTCGCGGTCGAGCACGCGGATGCGGCCGCGGCTGTGGTGGATCAAACCTTCGTCATGCAGCTTGCCCGCTGCCTCGGTGATGCCTTCGCGGCGCACGCCGAGCATATCGGCGATGAGCTGCTGAGTGACCGTGAGGTCATTCGAGGCCACACGATCCACTTCGATCAGCAGCCAGCGGCACAACTGCTTGCTGAGCGAGTGATGGCGGTTGCAGGCGGCGGTTTGCGCCACCTGCGTGAGCAGGGCGTGCATGTAGAGCAGCATCAGGCGGCGCAGGAAGTCCGAGCGGGCGAACTGCTGCTTAAGGCTTTGCGCGCTCATGCGATAGGCGAAACCTGCGCACTGCACCTGTACGCGGTTCGGCATGGTTTCGCCGCCTGTCAGCACGGGCACGCCGGTCATGCCTTCACGGCCCACGGCGGCGATTTCCACGGAGCTGCCGTCTTCCATCGTCGAAAGCATCGAGATGATGGCGGTGGTCGGAAAGTAGACGTGATGGATGCGCTGGCCGGAATCGCAGAGGAGTTGTTCGGTGCGCAGGTGGACGAGTTCGAGATGCGGTGCGAGTGCTTGCCATTCGTGCGACGGCAGGGCTCCGAGCAAATGATTGCCGTGCAGATCCGATTGAAGGGTCAACATGATTTGGTCCTCGTGTGAAGGCGCTTGCGCTGCCTTCTGTCTTGTCATTCCGGTCGCCGAATCGGTTGTTGTTTGCCGCTTCCCGTAGCGGCTGTTCGTTCGTCGTGCCGGCCCCATAGTCCCGAGTGCGTTCGCCGTATTGATTGTTTGCGTCACGCCTGTGTGGCGCTTCTCACTAAGCAGGGTGTGTGCCAGTGAGGCGCAAACCAAGCTGGCATGGGGCTTTGGGCGCGTTACGGCCGCAGCGCGCGCGAGCAACCCCGGCTTTTTGTTTCAAATCTGCACGACGCGCGCGCGGGGGGAAGCAATGGGCTGAGCAATTTATATTCGACTAAGTATTTGATTTTTATGGGGTAAATACCGCTCTGGCAGGGTCTCTCGAAAATGACTCCAGGCTGAAACACCCTACGTGGCAACACGTCACGGAGTGGCCTGAGCATGCCGGAATGCGTTCGAATTTGATGCACTGCTGCTGCGGTGCGGCCGGTCTGCCGGGAAACGTTCTCCTGTGAAACATGCCGCGTTACGGCGCGTCACGTTACGTGGCCCGACGCACGAATCGGACGTGTCGGACGGCGTTTGCGTATGCACGCGCACCCACCATGCGTAACGGATGTCGCCGCCAGGGGGTTGCCTGCGCAACGATTGGCCTTGCGACCCGTTCCTGCGGTTTGTCGAGCCATGGCGTGAGCATATTCAAACCTCGTGATGTGCCGCCGTGCGGCAGCGCTCGGTCAGTGTGGGTAGGCGAACAGATTCGCCTTGTCGGCTTTGCTCCAATGGAGTCTGAAAACGAGGGGCCGCGCGTGCGCATCGCCTGGCGTAGCGGGCGATAGCCGGCCGCAGCCGGCGATTGAAGACCGCGCCAGCCCCGGACCAGACATCTGAACGGGGAGCGTCGCGCCTATGAACCAGGTCGTCACACCGGCCGGCTTGATCGCCGCAGCCAACGAACCCGAAGTCGCGCTTGTCGTGCAGCCCGTGGTGCTGGCGGGTGGCTCGGGCACGCGGCTGTGGCCGCTATCGCGCGAGCACTGCCCGAAACAGTTGATCGACCTGCTCGACGGCGAGTCGTTGCTCGAAGCCACCGTGCGCCGTCTCGACGGCGTTTTTGCCAGCGACAGCGCCCTTGGCGGCGCCCGGGATCGCGTGCGCAAGGCTGCGCCGCTCGTTGTGAGCAGCGAAGATTTGCGCCACATGACCACCGACCGGCTCGGCCGCAGCGGTAAGGCCGCGCGCGTCGTGTTCGAACCGATCGCTCGTAACACCGCGCCCGCGCTGACCGTGGCGGCGCTCGCGGCCCAGGCCGAGCACGGCGCGTCTTCGACCATCGACGCCGCGCAAACCGACAGCGATCCGATCCTGATCGTGATGCCCGCCGACCACCTGATCGCCGATCGCATGGCGTTCGCCGCCGCGCTCGAAGACGCCGTGAGCTATGCCGCGCGCGGTGCGATCGTGACACTCGGCGTGCCGCCGCAGCGCGCGGAAACCGGCTATGGCTACATCGGCGCCGGCGCCACGCTTGGCGCGAGTGGCGCGCGCACGATCGAGCGCTTCGTCGAGAAACCCGATGCCGAACTCGCCGAGCGCTATGTCGCCTCGGGCGATTACTGGTGGAACAGCGGCATCTTCATCGTGCGCGCCTCGGTGTGGCTCGCCGCCATCGCGCGCTGCCGTCCCGCCATCGCCACGTATTGCGCGCAGGCGTTCGAGCTGGCGCGCGTCGATGCGGACGGCGCGGTTCATCTCGACGCGACGGCGCTAGGCGCGTGCCCGTCGGATTCGATCGACTACGCGGTGATGGAGTCGATCGGCGCCGATGCGCGTCTGTCGGGTGTGGTCGTGCCGCTCGTCGCGGGCTGGTCGGATGTCGGCGCGTGGGATGCCGTCTGGCAGGTTTCGGAAAAGGACGCGCGCGGCAACGTCGCGCGCGGGCGCGTGCTGTTCGAGGATTCGACCGAGAGCTTCGCGCATTCGGATGGGCGGCTCGTGGCCTGCGTCGGGGTGCATAACGTGGTGGTGGTGGAGACGGCGGACGCCGTGCTGGTCGCCGCCAAGGATCGCGTGCAGGACGTCAAGGCGATTGTCGGCAGGCTCAAGGCGCAGCGCGGCGAGGAGGCGCAGCACCATCGCCGCGTCGAGCGTCCGTGGGGCTGCTACGACTCGGTGGATCGCGGCGAGCGCTTTCAGGTCAAGCGCATCGTCGTGAAGCCGGGCGGCGTGCTCTCGTTACAGATGCATCATCACCGCGCCGAACACTGGGTGGTCGTGCGCGGCACCGCGCGCGTCACGCGCGGAGACGAAGTCTTTCTGATTTCGGAAAACGAATCGACTTACATCCCGCTTGGCGTGAAGCATCGCCTGGAAAATCCGGGCAAGACACCGCTCGAGATCATCGAGGTGCAGTCGGGCGGCTATCTCGGCGAAGACGACATCGTGCGCTTCGACGACCAGTACGGACGTGCGCAGTAAGGGGAACACCCGGCGCCACGCTGACAGGACCGATTAGCGTGGCGCTGCTGCATATGCACACGACTGCATATGCACACAAAAACAATCGTCAGGACTACACAAGTAAGCGTGTTATTCATACAAATTACTTACGAAATGGCAACGAAAAACTTAAAAGAACGAACTACGGGTAACTGAAGGGCCAATTCACGAAGAACTTGTACGGGCTGGGTATTTGTCACGCGAAATTTGCGTCAGGAGATATCCTGGCTTACGTTTTATGCAATACGCATGGCAACGTACGCATGAGTTCGACGAAGCACGAGGCCCACGCATTAACCGGCAAACAGGGCGTTTAACGCCGTATCGGGGGGGAGGGGTCATGGAACTGGGGAACAACAAGGAACGCTCACTCGTGAGCAAGGTCATGGATGGCCTGATTTCGGGCATCGTCGAAGAACGCTATGGCGCGATCCTGCCTCCGCAGGACGTGTTGTCGAAGGAGTTCGATGTGAGCCGCACGGTCATGCGCGAAGCGCTGTCCATGCTGCTCGCGCGCCATATGCTCGATGTGCGGCCGAAGATCGGCACGCGCATCCGGCCGATGCGCGACTGGCGCATGATCGACGAGGATGTCGTGAGCTGGCGATTTCGCGCCAAGCCCGACAAGACCTTTTTGCGCGATGTCATCGAATTTCGCACGCTGATCGAGCCGGCCGCCTGTGCGCTGGCCGCGGAGCGCGCGGGCGCGGCGGATATCGCCGGCATCCGCGACGCGTTCGAGGCGCTGCACCAGACGAGTCCGGGCGACACGGGCTGCCAGGCCGCCGACGCGCTGCTGCACACGCGCATTCTCGCGGCGAGCGGCAATCAGTTCTATCAGCAGATGGCGGCGATCATTCGCGGCGCGCTTACGATCGTCAATCCGATCCTGAGCCAGCGACCGGACGGCTGGAGCAACGTCGTCGCTGCGCACGGGCGGGTGGTCGATGCCATCGAGCGCCGCTCGCCGCAGGACGCCCAGGCCGCTGCGGCGGCGATGATCGCCTACAGCGCCGACGAGCTCAATCGCGCGTTCGCAGCCGAGACCGCCGTGTAAGGTCCGACGCGCACGTCTGCCAACGTCGCGCAGCAGCTTGCGCGTTGTTGCACACGTTTTCCGCGCGCGTCCTCACCCGCTAGCCGCGGGCGCCGTTGATCGGGCGCACGCGGCGTTGGCATGGGCATTTGCGTTCAGGTACGCGAGCCAGTATCGTGCGTCTCTTTGCCTCGGCGCGTCGTGCGCGACGGGGTACGGCACAAAGAGAGCGACGAGAGACATGGGCGATATCAGGACGATTCGTTGGGGCATCGTGGGCGCGGGCCGCATCGCGCGGCGCTTTGCGCAGGGCGTGGCGCACGTCGAGGGCGCGCGCGTGGACGCGGTCTGGTCGCGTCGCGCCGAACCAGCCGAAGCGCTGGCGCAGGAATTCGGCGCGCTCGCCTGCACGAGCTTCGAGGCGCTGCTCGAGAGCGGCATCGACGCCGTCTATATCGCGACGATGCAGGACAGCCACGCGCACTACGCCATTGCCGCCTTGCAGGCGGGCCTGCCCGTGCTCTGCGAGAAGCCTGCGACGGTCAATGCCGCGCAGCTCGAGCGTGTGCTCCAGGCCGCGCGCGGCGCGCAGCGCCTCTTCATGGAGGCGATGAAGCCGCCGTTCTATCCGCTCTATCGCGCCTTGCGCGCGCATCTGGAAGCCGACCCGATCGGCCCCATTGGCCTCGTGCGCGCGGGCTGCTCGGTCGCCAATGTGCCGGCCGGTCATCCTTCGTTTTCGTTCGAGCATGCGGGTGGGGCGCTGCTCGACATCGGCGTCTACGAGATGTTTCTGGCGGTGGACTGGCTCGGCGCGCCGCGCGAGGTGCAGACGGTCGGTCGGTTGGGTGCAACGGGCGTGGACACGTTTGCGAGCCTCAACTGCCAGCATGAACAGGGGATCGCGCAACTCTTCTGCGGGCTGGATCTGCACGGCTTTGGCGATGCGCTGCTGGCGGGGCCGCGCGGCAACGTGACGATCCACGCGAACTGGTGGAACCCGGTGCGCGCGACCATTCGCTATCTCGACGGCCGCACGGTCGAACTCGACGAGCCTTTCGAGGGCGGTGGCCTCAACTACGAGACCGCGCACTTCTGCGAGCTGCTGCGCGCCGGTGCGCTGGAAAGCCCGGTGATGCCGCACGAGACGTCGCGGCGCATGATCGCGATGGCCGACGACGCGCGTGCGGCGCTGGGCTTGCGTTTCGACTGCGAGTGAGCGTTGCGGATGAAGCGGGGGCGCGGCGGCTCGTTGAACCGCCGCGTTCAGACGGTGGCGATCAGCAGGCGCTCAGTGGCGCGCGGGTAGCGCGAGGCGTTTCTCGTACCAGTGCTGGATCCATTCGAGCACCTGGCACAGCACCCAATAGATTGCGGCCGCCGCGAGGTAAAGCGGCAGCGGCTGATAGGTCGAGGCGATGATCTCCTGGGCGCTGCGCAGCAGCTCCGTCACGGTGATCACCGACACCAGCGACGTATCCTTGATCAGGCTGATCAGGCTGTTCGACAGGCTCGGCACGGCGATGCGCAGCGCCTGTGGGGCGATCACGTAACGCAGCGTCTGGCGTCGCGACAGCCCCAGGCTATAGGCCGCGAGCCACTGGCCGCGATGAATGCCGAGAATCGCACCCCGCATGCTCTCGGACAGATAGGCCGCGACGTTGGCCGATAGCGCGATCACGCCGGCGGGTGTGGGATCGAGCGAGATGCCGATGCTCGGCAGGCCGTAATAGATCACGAAGATCTGCACCAGCAGCGGCGTGCCGCGCATGAGGCTCACGTACACGCGCGCGATGAACACGAGCGCACGGTTCGAGCTGATGCCCATGAGCGCCAGCACGGCGCCGCCGATGAGCCCGAAGATCATCGACAGGACAGCGAACTTGACCGTGAGCACCGCGCCCTGCGCGAGCACCGGCAGCGACTGGAGGATGAGCGTGGAGATGGGCATGGGGAACGCGCAAAAAAAGGCTTCTCGCAAGCCTGGCCTGGAAAAACCGCGGGGCGGCATCCTGCGCTCTGGCAGGATGCGCGCCCCGCGCCTGTCATGTCACGCGACGGCCCGTACGGGCTGCGCGACCCTGAACCTTACTTCGTGACCGGCTTGGTCACGTCGATGCCGAACCACTTGTCCGAAATCTTCGTGAAGGTGCCGTCGGCTTCGAGCTGGGCCATCGCATCGTCGATCGCCTTGGCGAACTTCGGATTGCCCTTCTTGAACGGGATACCCGACGGGTTGCCGTCACCCACCAGCGCGCCCGCGCGCAGCGGCAGCTGCGAGTTCTTCATCAGGTAGGCGAGCATCAGGCGGTCGTTGAGCGCCGCGTCGAGACGCCCGGCGGCCAGGTCGCGCAGATACTCGGGCGCGCCCGGGTAGGTCTTCACGTCGATGCCGGGGACGGCCTTGGCCATGTCCATGTAGTTGGTGCCGAGCGCGACGCCGAGCTTCTTGCCCTTGAGGTCGTCGAGCGACTTGAACTGGCGCGTGTCGTCCTTGCGCTCGATGAGCTGCGCGGCCGAGTACGTGTAGGCCGGCGAGAAGTCGAGCACGGCCTTGCGCTGATCGGTGATGCCCACCTGGTTGGCGATCACGTCGAACTTGCCGGCTTGCAGGCCCGCGATGATGCCGCTCCATTCAGTCGTGACGAACTCGGGCTTCACGCCGAGCTTCGCGGCGACAGCCTTGGCAATATCGACGTCGAAGCCGACCAGATCGCCGTTGGGCGCCTTCGAATTGAACGGCGGGAAGGTGCCCTCGAGACCGATGCGCAGCGTGCCGCGCGCCTTGACCTGGTCGAGCAGGTCTTCGGCGTGGGCGCTGGCCGCCACGAGCGACGAGCCCACCAGCGCGAGCGCGAAGAGTTTCTTGAGCAAGGCGAATTTCATTGTTGTCCTCTTGTTTTACTGCGATGTTGCTGCGTTTTTGTCATGTCGGGCGGCGCATCCCGCGAGGCGGTTCCGATGCGCCGCACATGGCCTGAAACTATAGCCTCAGGCGCGGCCCGAGGCCAGCGCGCGCGCGCACTCGGCGACCAGCGCCGGGCCGCGGTAGATGAAGCCCGTATAGACCTGCACGAGCGCCGCGCCCGCGGCGATCTTCGCGCGTGCATCCTCGCCCGAGAAAATGCCGCCCACGCCGATGATCGGCACCTGCTCGCCGAGTTCGGCGCGCAGCTTGCGGATCACCTCGTTCGAGGCGTCGAACACGGGGCGCCCCGACAGGCCGCCGGTTTCGTTCGCGTTCGGCAGGCCTTCCACGGCGGCGCGCGAGAGCGTCGTGTTGGTGGCGATCACGCCTTCGATCTTGTGGCGCAGCAGCGTGTCGGCGATTTCCTTGACCTGTTCGTCGTCGAGATCGGGGGCGATCTTGAGCGCGAGCGGCACGAGCTTGCCGTGCATGTCGGCCAGACGCTGCTGCTTGTCCTTGAGCGCCGCGAGCAGGGCGTCGAGTTCGCCGCCGCCTTGCAGCTGACGCAGATTCTTCGTGTTCGGCGACGAGATGTTGATCGTCACGTAGCTCGCGAACGGGTAGACGCGTTCGAGGCAGAAGAGGTAGTCCTCGGCGGCGCGCTCGATCGGTGTATCGGCGTTCTTGCCGATGTTCAGCCCCAGAATGCCGCGATAACGCGCGGCCTGCACGTTCTTCACGAACTGCTCGACGCCGTGGTTATTGAAACCCATCCGGTTGATGATGCCGCCCGCCTGCGGCAGACGGAAAATGCGCGGACGCGGATTGCCCGGCTGCGGGCGCGGCGTGACCGTGCCGACCTCGATGAAGCCGAAGCCCAGCGCGGCGAACCCGTCGATGGCGGCGCCTTCCTTGTCGAGGCCCGCGGCGAGGCCCACCGGATTGCGGAACGTCAGGCCCATGACGGTGCGCGGCGCATCGGGCACGCGCGGCGCGAGCAGGCCGGCCATGCCGGTGCGGCCCGCAGCGCCGATCATGCGCAGGGAGAGGTGGTGGGCGTCTTCGGCGTCCATGCGAAAGAGCTGGTCGCGGACGAACGGATAAAGGGTGCTGAACACGGGAGGAAGGCGCGGGCGCCGGAAAAATGAGAACCCGCTATTTTAACGACAAAGCCGCGCGCACTGGCGGCTGGGCTGGAAAGCGCGGTATGCGGGCCGTCTTGCCGCTATGCGGGCCGTCGCCAGACGCGATCGGGCGTCACGCTTGTTCGACAGGATCGAGTGCGCGCCAGACGCCGTCGAACAGGCCTTCGAGCGGCTGGAAGCGCGCCTTGTAGGCCATCTTCGGGCTCTCGCGGATCCAGTAGCCGAGATAGACATAGGGCAGTTGCAGGCTGCGCGCCTGCTCGATCTGCCAGAGGATGTTGTAGGTGCCGTAGCTCGCGTGCGGCGCGTCGGGCTCGAAGAAGGTGTAGACCGAGGACAACCCGTCGCCGAGGATGTCGATCATGCTGACCATGCGCAGGATGCCCGGTGCGTCGGGATGCTGCGGATCGGGCTCGCGGAATTCCACCAGGCGCGAATTGATGCGGCTTTGCAGCAGGAACTGTTCGTACTGGTCGCGGCTGTCGCGATCCATGCCGCCGCCCGCGTGGCGCGCCGACTGATAGCGCATGTAGAGCGCGTAATGCGCTTCGTCGTAGTGCAGTGGCGCGACGGTGGCGACCAACTCGCCATGATGCTTCCAGGTGCGCCGCTGGGTGCGATTGGGCGTGAAGTGATCGACCGGCACGCGCACCGGCACGCAGGCGCGGCAGCCGTCGCAATAGGGGCGATAGGTGAAGACGCCCGAGCGACGAAAGCCCGCTTTCACGAGATCGGTATAGACGTCGGAATTGATGAGGTGACTGGGCGTGGCCACCTGCGAGCGCGCGATGCGCCCCTCCAGATAGCTGCAGGGGTAGGGCGCTGTTGCATAGAATTGCAGCGCGGAAAGCGGTGAAAGCGGCAGCTCGTTTGGATGAGTCACGTTGGCAGCTCTCGTAGCAGTTCGGAACGTCGCGGAAGGTCGCGGCATGTCGCTCGACTTCGCGCGACGTGATCGGCACCATCGGCGCGACGCCGCAAGCTGACAAGTCCGGGATCGACCGACGGGGGAGCAAAACGTCGCGAACCGCGCAACGCCATGTCTCGATTTGCCGTCTCGGTTTGCAGTGGATGCGACGTGTTCTGACTGCATACTAACATCGACGCCTGGCCTGCATCTATTGAAAAACGCTGCGTGGCGCACGCGTGGTGAGGATTGGCGCGGTTTGGGGCGTGGTTCTGGGCGCAACGCCGGCGGCGTGCCAGGCGCGCTTCAGACGGTGGGCGCGACGGGGTGTTCGGTGTGGCTCTGGCCGTGGCCGAGCCAATCTGCCAGCACGGTCTTGTCGAAGCGCCAGGCGATCGCGGGCGCGCCGACCGTGGCGCGCAAGTGGGCGACGAAGGCCTTGCGCGCGATTTCGCGCCCGCCGAGCGACGCCAGATGCGCGGTGTTCTGCTGGCAGTCGATCAGCGCGACGCCGTGACGGCGCAGATGCGCGACCAGCGCCGACAACGCGATCTTCGAGGCGTCCGTGACCTCGGCGAACATCGATTCGCCGAAGAACATCGTGCCGAGCGAGACACCATAGAGCCCGCCCACGCGCTGCCCTTCGTACCAGGCTTCGATGCTGTGCGCGTCGCCGATGCGATGCAGGCTCGCGTAGGCGTCGATCACATCGGCGGTGATCCAGGTGCCGCGTTGACCGCGTCGCGGCGCATTGGCGCAGGCGCGCATCACGGCGGCGAAATCGTCGTCGACGCGGATTTCCCACGCGGGATCGCGCAGCACGCGCTTGAGGGTTTTCTTGAGCGACGGCGAGACCTTGAACTCGTCCGGGCGCAGGATCATGCGCGGATCGGGGCTCCACCAAAGCACGGGCTGGCCGTCCGAATACCACGGAAAAATGCCGTGCCGATAGGCGTCGATCAGGCGTGAGGGGAGTAGATCGGCGCTGGCGGCAAGCAGGCCCGGCGCACCGCTCGACGCGCCGAGGGCGCGCTCGACCGGCGGAAACGGGGCGTCGGGCGAAAGCCAGGGCACCATCGCCGCAGACGCTCAGCCGTCGCGCAGCGGGCGCAGAACGTCGCCGGTGTGCAGGCCAAAGCTGCCCGACTGGCGATCGGCGAAGAAAAAGCGCAGGGTCTGGCCGACCGTGGGGAACGCGATGTCGTCCCACGGAATCTCGTGCTCCTCGAACAGGCGCACTTCGAGGCTCTCTTCGCCGGCTTCGACGTCGAGGTCGAGCAGGCGCGCGAGATAGAAGAGATGGACCTGATGCACGCGCGGCACGTTGAGCAGCGAAAACAGGCTCTGCACCTCGACACGCGCGCCGGCTTCTTCCAGCGTCTCGCGCGAAGCGGCTTCAGAGGTGGTTTCGCCCATCTCCATGAAACCCGCGGGCAGCGTCCAGTAGCCGTAGCGCGGCTCGATCGCGCGGCGGCACAGCAGCACCTTGTCTTCCCAGACCGGCACGGTGCCGACCACGTTGCGCGGATTCTGATAGTGGATGGTGCCGCAGTGCGCGCAGACGTAGCGTTCGCGGTTGTCACCGGGCGGCACGAGCAGGCTGACCGCCTGACCGCAAGTCGAGCAGAATTTCATGGGCACGATAGGGGGATGGGTGATGCGAGTGTATCACCGCAGCGCGCAATGACGGGAGCTTGACCCGGAGCGGGGCCATAAGCGGATCGGCATGAAGGTGCCGTTGCCGACATCGCAGCGAAATCGACGCGCGATGGGCATGTAGGCGTCGCGCTTTTCATCCACTACGCGCTTTTCTGGCGCCGGAAAACAAAAAAGGGTTACACGCCGATGCGTTGTAACCCTTGATTGCTTCTGACCGAACTACATACAGCTATTGGTTGCGGGGACAGGATTTGAACCTGTGACCTTCGGGTTATGAGCCCGACGAGCTGCCAGACTGCTCCACCCCGCGTCCGTCAGAGAGAAAGATTATAGGGTAGTTCCTGGGTTCGCGCAAGCGCTATATGACGAATGTGTTTCTGACCGCTTGCAGAAGCCTTTACGCGAGATTGCAGGGGCGTTGCAGATCGATTCCAGAACGCCAGGCTAGAATCGGGGCCGAGTCTTTTCTTACCGCCCCCTTCCTCAGCGTATCCACGCATTCCACGCACTGACGCCCCTATGGACATCGCCCACGACCTGCAAACGATCGCCGCGCAAGAGCACGCCCTGGTGTTTCCCCGTTTCGACGCCGAGCGCGCCTGGCAGCTCGGCGCCTTCCTGCGCGAGCTGGCGCTCGCGCGCTCGCATGCCGTCGCCATCGACGTGCGCACATTCGGGTTGCCGCTGTTCTTCTGCGCGCTGCCGGGCGCGACGCCCGATAACGTCTCGTGGGTGCAGCGCAAGTCGCGCGTGGTCGAGCATTTTCGCCGCAGCTCCTATGCGATCGGGCTGCGTTTGCAGCAGACGGGCACCACGCTCGCGGATAAACACGGCTTGGCGGCCTCCGACTACGCGACCCACGGCGGGGCGTTTCCGCTCGCCGTCCAGGGCGTGGGGGTGATCGGTTCGGTGACGGTCTCCGGTCTGCCGCAGCGTCTCGATCACGAACTCGTCGTCGAGGGGCTGTGCGCGCAGCTTGGCGCCGACTACAGCCAGCTCGCGCTCGCCAGGGTCTGACGCGATGCGAATGTCACCCTGGCTTCTGCTCGCCATCGCCATCGTCGCCGAGGTCATCGCCACCTCCGCGCTGCGCGCCTCCAATGGCTTCTCGCGGCTCGTGCCGTCGGCGATCGTCATCGCCGGTTACGGCGTGTCGTTCTATTGTCTGTCACTCACGCTCAAGACCTTGCCGGTGGGGATTGTCTACGCGGTGTGGTCGGGCGTGGGCATCGTGCTCATCACGCTGGTCGCGATGACGCTCTACAAGCAGATCCCCGATCTGCCCGCGATGCTCGGCCTCGGGCTCATCGTGGCCGGCGTGCTCGTGCTCAATCTGTTCTCGAAGATGCAGGCGCACTGAAAGCATTGCGCGCCCGGGCGACGTTCAGCGCTCGGGCGGCACGATACGGATGCCGCAGCCCGCGACGGTCTCGCGGCTGCGCTTACCTTCGGGCGTGGCCGCGTCTTCCCACAGGCTGATCGCGCGCGCGATGTCGATGCCTTGCTCCTGCGCGTAGCGGAACCAACGGTTCGCCGCTTGCGGCTCGGGGATTTCGCGATCGGTGTCGTAGTAACGACCACTCAACGGTGCATCCATCAGTTTCTGCGCTGGCCTGAATGGGGTGCCGGAAATGAAAGGGCGATGCAGGTTTCGAGCGGTGCGGCGTGCGCCGCTGCCATTCGCTTCGGACAAGCGCCAGTGTCGCAGATCCTGCGCGTCGGGCGATGCAGAATGCACATCTTGCGGCCCGGTGCGCGCCGCTGCGGGTAACATGGTGCGCGGTGCCGACGCCGCTTTTCGCCCGCTTCTTTTTCCATCTATGGCGCGGTTTTTCCTCTGCTGATTTTCACTACGGGGCTGGACATGGATATCCGGTTTCCTTCCGAAGCGCCATCCTGGCACGACTCCAATCTCACCGTGGTCTTTGCTGCGCTGGTCGATGGCGCGCGCGTACCGTGCGCGATTTCCGTCGAGGCGCTCGAAGACCATTTCGGTGCGCAGCCTGAGGGCCGCGAGGCCTGGATGCAGGCTTTCGACGCGGGTCGCCCGCGCATCGAGGCCGTCGCGCGCGCCCATCTCGAACTGAGCAACGGCACGCCCGTGCTGCTCAAGAGCGGTCATTTCCCGCCCGGTCATCTGTTGTCCTGAGCCGTTTTGAACGTGCGTCGGCTGCGCTGGTACGCCTACGTACGCAACCCTACGCGTACGCCCGAAGGCAATCGAGGCCATGAGCACCGTCGAACCGAACGCCCAGCGAGCCGCTGCCTTGCGCGCACGCATACTCGACGCCGCGCGCCGTATCGTCATGCGCGAGGGGATCGACGCGCTCTCGATGCGCAAGATTGCCGACGCCATCGGTTATTCGGCCGCGTCGCTCTATTCGCACTTCGAAGGCCGCGACGCGATTGCCCGCGCGCTGGGTCATGAGGGATTCGCGCAATTACTGGCGCGGCTCGAACCTTGCTGCGGGATCGTCGAGCCGCGCGAGCGCCTGTATGCGCTCGCGCATGCTTACGTGGCATTCGGTTATGCGCACGCCGAGACGTATCGGCTGATGTTCTTGCCGCCGCGCGAACCGCTTCATGCGCGAGAAAGGGAAAGGGCGGAAGAGGCTGCGACGCCCGCGCCCGCCGCCGATGCGGACCTCGATAGCGAAACCGCAGCGATCGCAGCGCTGTTTGCCGAAGCGCTCGCGCCGGTCTGTGCCGATCCGGTGCTGCTTGCCCGCGCGCTATGGGCGCTCTTGCACGGCCTCGTTTGCTTCTCGTTTCTGGGCCCGGCATTTGCGCCCGAGGCGGCGCGCCTGCCGACGATCGACGCCGCGCTCGATCGTTGGCTCGATGGTCAGTTCGATGATCGGCGCGGGCCCACCGCAGCGCAGAACACGCCGGCCGACACGACGTGATAGCCTCGTGAGTCAGGCTCAGGCGCACCCGCGCCGTTTCGTCGTGCGCCTTTTCATCGTGCTTTCATCCCGCTGACCGATCGCCATGTCACAGGAAGCCACCCACACTCCGTCTTCCGCCGATGCCGCCGAGCACGTACTCACGCACGTGACCAACCGCATCGGCTTCATCGAACTCGCGCGGCAGCAGGCGCTCAACGCGCTCTCGACCGCGATGGTCCGCGCGATGCAGGCTGCGCTCGACGCCTGGCGCGACGATCCTGACGTGCTGGCCGTGCTCGTGCATACGCGTCATCCACGCGCGTTTTGCGCGGGCGGCGATATCCGCTTTCTCTATGAGTCGCATCGCAGCGGCGATCAGGCCGCCATCGACACGTTCTTTACCGAGGAATATCGCCTCAATCATGCGATCTTCAGTTATCCGAAACCCTATATCGCGCTGCTCAACGGCGTCGTGATGGGGGGCGGTATGGGCATTTCGCAGGGCGCCCATCGCACGGGCGGCCTGCGCGTCGTCGACGGCACGACACGCATGGCGATGCCCGAGACGCGCATCGGCCTTTTTCCCGATGTCGGCATGGGCTGGTTTCTCGCGCGCACGCCCGGTGCGCTCGGCCGCTATCTTGCGGTGAGCGGCGAGACCCTCGATGCCGATAGCGCGCTCTATGCGGGGCTTGCCGATGTTTTCATCGATGGCAGCACGCGGCCGGCGCTGCTCGATGCGTTGCAGAGCGAGGCATTCTCGTCGGGCGAGGACGTCGTCGGGCGTATTCGCCGCGCGGGCGCCGCGCAAGCGTCGACGCACGTGACGGACGGTGCTGCGGATTCGGCGCTGGCGCTTGCCCGTGTGTGGATCGACCGGCATTTCTCGTGGCCGACCGTCGCGCAGATCCTCGCATCGCTCGACGCCGCGCAGCGCGAAGCGAGAGGCCCCGAAAGCGAATGGGCCGAGCAGATGGTGGGCGTGTTGCGTGAGCGCTCGCCCTTATCGATGGCGGTGTCGCTCGACGTGGTGTCGCGCGCGGAAGGGTCGATGGCCGACGTGCTGCGGCGCGATCTCGACCTGACGCGTTCGAGCTTCGCGCAAGGCGACGTCGTGGAGGGCATTCGCGCGCGCATCATCGACAAGGACAATCATCCGCATTGGCGCTTCGCGCACATCGAGGACGTACCGGCCGCCGACGTGGAGGCGATGTTCGCGAGCCCGTGGAGTGTGACGGAGCACCCGCTGCGGGCGCTGCCGGATTAAGGAGGGGGAAAAGCAGGAGAGAGGCGCGCGCCGCGCAATAACGGACAAAGCGCTGCGCGCGCGGAATATTAGTCTTCGTCGGTTTCGCGCATGAACGCGCGCATGAAGACCAGGGCGCCCCAGCCCCACACCGCATTCGACGCAAAGCCGGTTGCGAGGCGCGGCAGCATGTTGCCGCTCGGCCAGATGCCGCGCAGCGGATCGATCACGAACACCATCGCAGCGGTGAGCACGACGCCGCCGAACACGAACGCCTGCACCCAGGGTGCAGGGCGATTGGGCGACACGCGCAGCAGCCATGTCATCAGGATGGCCCACACGGCGCTCCAGATCGCATTCACGAGGAATTCAGGCAGGCCGAGCGGGGCGAACGGATCGGTCGAGAAACCGGCGGCGTCGATGACCTGCGCGGCATGCAGCAGCGCAAGCGTCGCCTCGCGAAAGAAGAGCGAGGCCAGAAAGCCGGATACGAACGGCAAAATTACTTTTTGCATGAGAACGGGCGAGAGTGGCGTGGTGCGGCCCGCGTGTGCTCATTGTGCCCATCGTGCCTATTGTGCAGGTTGTGCAAATAGGGAGTGGGTCGAGCGGCTGGCCGGAAGCTTTGTCGGTATGAGCGCCATTATATCGGCGCACTGCGCGAGCCATGCACCCCCGTATGCTAAAGCGTCGCGTAAAGCACGAAAGTGGAAAACCTAAGCTAAAAAAAATCGTTCGCAAGGCTTAGGGCGATCCCTAGACTGATTCCCCATGAAGACGGCGTTGCCGTCATGGCCCCGCTGCCCCCCGCGTCAGACAACCTTTCCCCCCGGTCGCACTGGATCTCCAGTGCGCTCGCGGCGGAACTCGTCCTGTCGTTCCTGAAGGTGGTGGACGCCGCACCATTCGCCATTTCCGCTGAATCTTTCAGTTTTACGTCTCGAACAAAAAGCAGGAGTCACGCATGAATGTGTTCTGGTTCATCCCGACCCACGGCGACAGCCGCTATCTGGGCACCTCCGAAGGCGCGCGCGCCGCAGATCTCGCGTACTTCCAGCAGGTGGCCGTGGCGGCCGACACGCTCGGCTACGAAGGCGTGCTGCTGCCGACGGGCCGTTCGTGCGAGGACGCATGGGTCGTGGCGTCGAGCCTGATCGCTGCAACGAAGCGCCTGAAGTTTCTCGTCGCGATTCGCCCGGGTCTGTCCTCGCCAGGGCTGGCCGCGCGCATGGCCGCGACCTTCGACCGCCTCTCGAATGGCCGCCTGCTCATTAACGTGGTGACGGGCGGCGACGCTGCCGAACTCGAAGGCGATGGCGTGTTCGTCGATCACGACACGCGTTACGAAATCACCGACGAATTCCTGCATATCTGGCGCAAGCTGCTGGCCGCTTCGCACACCAACGACGCGATCGATTTCGAGGGCAAGCATCTGCAATCGAAGGGCGGCAAGGCGCTTTATCCGCCGGTGCAGCATCCGCATCCGCCGCTGTGGTTCGGTGGTTCGTCGCCGGCGGCGCACGACATGGCCGGCGAGCATATCGACACCTATCTCACGTGGGGCGAGCCGCCCGAGGCTGTCGCGAAGAAGATCGCCGACATTCGCGCGCGCGCCGAAAAGCATGGCCGCAAGATCCGCTTCGGCATCCGTCTGCATGTGATCGTGCGCGAGACCGAAGAAGAAGCATGGGAAGCCGCCGAGCGGCTCATCAGTCGTCTCGACGACGATACCGTTGCACGCGCCCAGGCTGCGTTCAACAAGATGGATTCCGAAGGGCAGCGCCGCATGGCCGCATTGCATGGCGGTAAGCGCGGCACGCGCAAGGACCTCGAGGTCTATCCGAATCTGTGGGCAGGCGTGGGCCTCGTGCGCGGCGGTGCGGGCACGGCGCTGGTCGGCAATCCGGAGCAGGTGGCCGCGCGCATGAAGGAATATGCCGAGCTGGGTATCGAGACGTTCATCCTCTCGGGCTACCCACACCTTGAGGAATCCTACCGTTTCGCCGAGCTGGTGTTCCCGCTGCTGCCGGGCCGCCAGGCGAAGACGGCAGGTGGCCCGCTGTCGGGGCCGTTTGGCGAAGTGGTCGGCAACAACTATCTGCCGAAGGCTAGCCAGAGCTGATCCGCAATAAGGTGGGGACGCGTGCACGAGTCGAAACGCTCGCACCGCCCCCACGCTGCAAGTGTGCAAGAAGAGGACAAACCGATGACTCAATCCGCTGTGACCGCTGCTGGCAGCGCAGGCGCGCGCTACACGCCGCGCGCCGGACGGCCCTTCGCCGCGCTGGTGCGTTCGGTGTTCAGGCGCCTCGCGCCGTGGCTCGTGCCGCTCGCGATCCTCGCTGCATGGGAGTTGGCCGCACGCAGCGGCGCGCTGTCCACGCGCGTGCTGCCCGAACCGCTCGCGGTCGTGAAGGCGGCCTGGTCGCTGATCCAGTCGGGCGAGATGCTGCAGGACGTGCGGGTCAGCACGTGGCGCGCGATCTCGGGTTTCGCGATCGGCGGCAGCATTGGCCTCGCGCTCGGTCTGGCGACGGGCCTCTTCAAGCCGGTCGAAACCGCGCTCGATTCGACCATCCAGATGATCCGCAATATCCCGGCGCTCGCAATGATTCCGCTCGTGATCCTCTGGTTCGGCATCGAGGAAGAGGCGAAGGTGTTTCTCGTCGCGCTGGGCGTGTTTTTCCCGGTGTATGTGAATACCTTCCACGGCATCCGCTCGGTGGACGCCAATCTCGTCGAGATGGCGCGCAGCTACGGACTCAAGGGCTTCGCGCTCTATCGCGAAGTGATCCTGCCCGGCGCGCTGCCGTCGATTCTCGTAGGCGTGCGCTTTGCACTCGGCCTGATGTGGGTGACGCTGATCGTCGCGGAGACGATCTCGGCGCAGTCCGGCATCGGCTACATGACGATGAACGCACGCGAATTCCTGCAGACCGACGTGGTGGTGGTCGGCATCCTGCTCTATGCCGCACTCGGCAAACTCGCCGACGTACTCGCCAAATGGCTCGAGCGCGTGGCGCTGCGCTGGCACCCCGCGTATCAACAAGGAAGCGACGCATGAACGCAAGCACATTGGCACCCCGTTTCGGCGGTGCAGCGGGACGAGATTCCACGGCTGAGGCTGGCCGCTCGCGCATCCAGGACGACTCGTCCGCGCGCGGTGCGAGCGCACGCAGCGATGCACGCGCGGTGGACGCGTCGGTCGAATTGCGTGGCGTGGGCAAACATTATGGCGAGCGCGTCGTGCTCGACGATTTCAATCTCTCGATCGAGCGCGGCAGTTTCGTGGCGATCGTGGGCCGCAGCGGTTGCGGCAAGTCCACGCTGCTGCGTCTCGTCGCCGGCCTGGAAACGCCCGATGCGGGCGAGCTTCTGCTGCACGGCGAGGCGGGCAAGCCGCTCGACACCCGCATCATGTTCCAGGACGCGCGCCTCTTGCCGTGGAAGACCGTGTTGCAGAACGTGATGCTGGGACTCGGTCGCGGGGCGCGCGACGATGCGCGCGCCGTACTCGACGAAGTCGGTCTGCTCGCACGCGCCGACGAATGGCCCGCGCGTCTCTCGGGCGGCCAGCGTCAGCGCGTGGCGCTCGCCCGCGCGCTGGTGCATCGCCCGAGCCTGCTGCTGCTCGACGAACCGCTGGGCGCGCTCGACGCGCTCACGCGTATCGAAATGCATGCGCTGATCGAACGCCTCTGGCGCGAGCATCGTTTTACCGCTTTGCTGGTCACGCACGACGTGCACGAAGCCGTGGCGCTGGGCGACCGCATCCTGCTGGTCGAGGAGGGCCGTATCGCGCTCGACCAGACCGTGCCGCTCGAGCGACCGCGCGCCCGTGCCGATGCACGCTTCGCCGCGCTCGAAGAAAGCGTGCTGCAACGCGTGCTGGGCAGCGCGACGCCGCCGGCCACCCACGTGCAAGGCGCGCATGGGACGCCGTATGGCCTGCGGCCCACGGATGTGCGCTGGGCGCTCTGAAAACGTCGTACTACA
Organism: Paraburkholderia sp. J67; assembly: GCF_905220265.1. Classification (NCBI taxonomy): domain Bacteria; kingdom Pseudomonadati; phylum Pseudomonadota; class Betaproteobacteria; order Burkholderiales; family Burkholderiaceae; genus Paraburkholderia; species Paraburkholderia sp. J67. The sequence goes on along the minus strand of NZ_CAJMZK010000017.1, from coordinate 98,421 downwards.
CAACGTCGTACCGCAACGATTCCTTTACTACCGTTCATCAAACTTTGGAGCCGATTCAATGAGCATTTCCGCCATCAACGTGCGCAACCAGTTCCGTGGCAAGGTCAAGGAGATCATCCGCGGATCGGTGGTTTCGGAAGTCGACGTCGACACGCCGTTCGGCATCGTCACGTCGGTGATCACCACGCGCTCGATCGACGAACTCGACCTGAAGGTCGGCTCGGAAGTCATCGCGCTGGTGAAATCGACGGAGGTGTCGATCGCGCGCGTTTGAACGCGCCAAGGCGTGTGCATGGGGACTTGCCCGCACGAGCCGGGCCTCCCATGCTGGCGGCCCGCGTCAAAGTGCTAGGATGACTGGGCAAGCCACCACGGAGGGACGATCATGGAGCCGAAAGGCCTCGACATGGGCGACTACGAGGAGCGCTACAAGGACTGTGACATCGAAGTCGCGGTCGAGCAGGTGCTCACGGGCGTGAAGGCGCACTTTCGCGTCATGCGTGCGGGCGTGGTGCTCAAGGATTGGGAGCTGGTGCACATCGAGCGCCTCTGGCCGACCGAGCACGCGGCCGCCGAAGCGGGATTCGCGGCCGCCCGCGCCTGGGTCGATGGCGGCGCGGCGGCGTGAAGGCGCTTAGGCGTCGCGTGGCGTGTTGATGGAGCGCCAGGCCGCATGGCCGCTACGTCTGCGCGGATTCGGGTAGCGGCGCGTCCGGCGGAACTTGCCTGGGCCGACAAAAAATAGCAATAGCATGCCGATCTGGCAGAACGGTATGCACATCATGATCCACCACCACCAGCCGCTCAGTCCGATATCGTGCAGGCGCCGCACCATCGCGGCAACCGGAAGCCAGAAAACCACGCAGATAATCACGATGCTGATAATGACAGCGGGCAGGGAGTTGGCAACCCCGCCTGATTCTCCGAGTGCATCGAGCCATAACAGCGCCATACAGAACAGCAGCATCGTGACCGTGAATTCGCGGCGCGTGGCGCGCCCGGCAAGCGCGAAGCGTTTTGCGAGCCATTTTTCCATGCTTGTCGATCTTTCCGTGGTCGATTGAATTATTGGGATTTTCCCCTCGTGGAAAGCGATTTTATGCACGCATGGAAAGCGGATGAAAGCGCAATTACGCTGATTTTGTCGGTTGATTGATTTTGAGTCGTGCTGAATATTTAATTTTTACATTGCGTCCTATCAGGACGGACGCGATTTAGGAAGGTGAATGCCCCGTGGATAAAAAAATGCCGCGCTCTGGGGGGAGCGCGGCGCAGGGGAAGCCGGGGCCTGCCATGTTGGAGAGAAGGCCCCGCGCCTTCGATCAGTTAAAACGGTATCAAATCGGCTATTCGATGTATACCTTTCGATATTTCGTTTTCTTACTGTTTACTGTTCTGAGGCGTGGCGGCGCCGTTGAGCGAGCGTGAAGAAAGGCAGACGGCTAATATGGATTGGACCCGCCAGGAGCCATCCTTGTGTACGAATTACGCCGCTGCGCGCCGTGACCGCCTATTCCGGCATTTCGGCATCGAGCCGCCAGAGAGCCCGTGGCGCGACGAGATCTACAAGGACTATCCTGCGCCGATCCTGCGCCGCGTGGACGGTGCGCCGCGCGCCGATCTCGCGACCTTCGGCATGGTGCCGCGCAAGCACATTCCCCCCGGCGTGCGGGTGTTCGATACGATGAATGCGCGTGCTGAGTCGGTAGGCGAGAAGCGAAGTTTCAGTGGGGCGTGGAAGCGCCAGCAGCTTTGCCTCGTGCCGTGCGAGGCGTTTTACGAGCCGTGCTATGAAACGGGCAAGGCGGTGCGCTGGCGCATCGGCATGGCATCGGGCGAGCCGTTGGCGATCGCAGGTTTGTGGCGCGAATGGGAGGAGCCAGGTGCGAACGAAGGCGCGACGGCGCGTGTGTTCTCGTTCACGATGCTGACCGTCAATGCCGACGAGCATGCGCTGATGAGCCGCTTTCACAAGCCGGGCGATGAGAAGCGCTCTGTCGTCATCGTGGTGCCTACGGAGTATGAGAACTGGCTCGGCAGTCGGTCGACGGATGAAGCGAGGTCATTTCTGACGCTATGCCCCGCAGAGCAGATGGTAGCGGTGGCCGATCCGGTTGCGCCGATGGCTCGCGCCAACGGCGATGGGGCAGTGGGGTAGCGGGCCGTGTGCGCTGGACTCTTCGCCCGCCAGTCGTTCTGTAATCCTGATTAATGCTCTTCAAAAAAATCATTGAATCGCGATCACAAGAAGCCGCGCCACGCGTACAGGTATGGGCAAGCCCCATATCGACCCCCAACGATGGAGATACGCCATGCCGGACTGCCCTCTATGCCTCGACCCGCTGACCAACGGATTGACGGTTCGCACACCGTGCGGTCACTTCTATCACCGTAACTGCCTGATCGAACAGCTCAGATCACAAGGCCCGAACTGGCAAGGCTGTGGCCTGTGCCGAACCGACTTCCGCGCGGCTACGTTAGGCACACTCGAAGATCAGCTAACGGCGACTGTCGCGAATCTGGTTGTCGTTTCGATCCCGGGCATGGGACTCGGTGCCGAACTGTCCGATACGGATCTTCAGTGAAGGACGCTGCGATTGAATGCAAAAAAGCCCGCATTAGAGCGGGCTTTTTTGCGGGCACTCGAAAGTGCCGGAATTTCTTGGGGTGGCTGACGGGACTCGAACCCGCGACAACAGGAATCACAATCCTGGACTCTACCAACTGAGCTACAGCCACCACTATCCAACTGTTTTTCTTGGTTGTCGCTGCTTTGTGAGCGGCGTCAATCGAGAAGAGAGATTATATACATGCCATATCAGTCTTGCCTAGCCCTTTATTCAAAAAATTATGAAGAAAGTTCGGCGGCCGATTCGGCAGTGGTATCGGCAGGCTCGTCGACGGGCGCGCGCAGGTGCGAACGCGCCTCTTCGAAAATAGCGAGATCGGCTTTCGCGAGTTTGCGGCTGTCAGATAGCACACGGCGCCAGCCACGCGCACCGGCTTCACCGCGATACAGTCCCAGCGCGTGACGCGTGATCCCACCGAGGTAAGTGCCGCGTGCGATTTCGCTCGCGCAATACTCGATGAGCTTCGCTTCGATTTCGTCGCGCGTCGGGGCCGGGCCGCTCGCGCCATAGAAACGTGCGTCGACATCGGCGAGCACGTAGGGGTTGTGATAGGCCTCGCGACCGAGCATCACACCGTCGACGTGCTCCAGATGCATCTCGACTTCATCGAGCGTCTTGATGCCGCCATTGATGATGATCTCGAGTTGCGGGAAGTCGCGCTTGAGACGGTAGGCGTAGTCGTACTTGAGCGGCGGGATCTCGCGGTTTTCCTTCGGGCTCAGACCCTTCAGGATCGCGTTGCGCGCGTGGACGATAAAGACGTCGCAGCCTGCGTCCGCGATGGTGCCGACAAAGTCGCGCACGAACGCGTAATCCTCGACCGCATCCACACCGATGCGGTGCTTGACCGTCACCGGCACCGAGACCACGTCGCGCATCGCCTTCACGCAGTCGGCCACGAGCGTCGGCTCGTTCATCAGGCATGCGCCGAACGCCCCGCGCTGCACGCGCTCGGACGGGCAGCCGCAGTTCAGGTTGATCTCGTCGTAGCCCCATTGCTCGCCAAGCTTCGCCGAGCGCGCGAGGTCGGCGGGTTCGCTGCCGCCCAGTTGCAGGGCGACCGGCGCTTCGGCGGGCGTGAAAGCCAGGTGGCGCGGCACGTCGCCGTGGAGCAGGGCGCCCGTCGTCACCATCTCTGTATACAGCCACGTGTGCCGGGAGATGAAACGATGCAGCGAACGGCAGTGGCGATCGGTCCAGTCCATCATCGGTGCGACGGACACGCGGCGGGGGCTGGCGATACGGTTTGAAGACATGGCGGATACCAGAATACGGGCGCAATCAATGCGCGGCTGACGTGGAACAACCTTGAATTTTAACGTATTCCGCAACAACTGCCCGCGCGGCTTTTTGCGCCGCGCCAAGCCGCCATTTCCCGTTATCGGATGTTTGCGAACGCCCGCCGGAAGCGGTTCCAGCGGTTCTTCCAGGGCAAAAGACCCTTCCGCCGTTATGTAATCCGCCCGCGTAATGTTGCGTCGCGAAAAAAATTTTGGGATGGTTTTTTAGGGTCGGTTCGTCGCTCAGCCAAGCCAGTGGCGCGACTCCGGATTGTTTCCGAAGCTGGAATAAACAATTCGGATTATCGAGATTATTTTTCGATAGTAGGTGTATACACTGAGTCTCACTGACGCAGCTCGTGGGCTCTGACCTCCCAGGTGCGGCGCCTTTCCCTACCGCAAGTTGAACCGGATATTGGAGTCCACCATGAAGACCAAACTGATCGCAGCGCTGCTGGTCGCAGCTTCCGCTTCTGTCGCCGCTCCGGCATTCGCCAGCGGCTACGGCCCGGCACCGTTCTACCGTCCGAACGTCGGCGCGCCGGCTTCGCAGCAAGGCCAAAGCGTGCAGACCGTGGCCGCCGAACGTGCCCAGCAACAGGGCGTCGATTCGTCGTACGGCGGTGTGGCCGGCGCAGCGACCCAATCGGGCGCTCACAACACGCAAACGCCGCGTGCGCAGCAAGTCTACTTCGGCAACTAAGTCTCGCTGACCGAAGCGCCGCCCGAAGCTGGGCGGCCCAAACGCCGGGTGTCGTCACGACGCCCGGCGTTTTGCATTTCTGCGCCGCTCGGGCCCCGCTGACGGGTACGCCTCACGAGGCCGCGCGTACACGCTGGTCGATGGCTTCTCGTAGGCGGTCGAAGGCGGCGTCGAACGCGTTGTCCTGAGTCGGGAAACGGCCCGTGGCAATACCATCGATGGGCACGTCGGCGTGCGTGTCGTCGGTGAGGCTGTGGATCTTCTGGGTCGAGATCGTGAAGCCGGTCTCGTGCGCGCCGTCCACGCCGGCGGTCATGTCGTAGCCCATGTACTCGTAGCTGCGCCGGTTTTCCATACCGTTTCCTCCGCGTCGCTCGTGTTGCATTGCGTGGTGTCCTTCCGGTTGATTCTGGCACGTCTTGCGTGCGTGCCGCCGCCTGCTGCGCGGACGCGTTCGCGCCGTTCGTCGCGGGCGCTGTACTAACATGACCGGCGAAGGGCGTGCGCTGCGTCTCGCGTGGCGTGCGCCCGCCACGCCAGGCCGTCGTCGCTGGCCCAACAGGAGGTGAACAATGAAGAAACGCTTCGTGCTGCTCGCCGCGCTGGCGCTGCCCGCCGTGCTCGCACCCGCTGCGGCTTTCGCGCAGCAACCGCCGCCCCATCAGGGGCCGAATGAATATCACGGCGGGCCGCCGCCGAATCATCCGCCGCCCGACATGCCGCCGCCGCAATGGCGTCACGGCGACCGCATCGCGCCGGAGTATCGCGATCGTCAGTATGTGATCGACGACTGGCGCCAGTATCAGCTCAAGCCGCCGCCACGCGGTTATCACTGGATCGGCGTGAGCGGCCAGTATTACCTCGTGCGCAATTCGAACTGGACGATCGAACGCGTCGGGCCGTAAACGCGCCCGTGCCCCACGGGGCGGTCTCTTGCCGCAAAGCCGGGCTGCGTCTGTCGCGCCCGGCTTTTCGTTCCTTCAGCGCTCCCTGAAAAAAATCGTCCAGCGTGATAGGTTTCCTGTTCTCCCCAACCCAATGATGGAAAACGCTTCGATGGAATACCGCACACTCGGCGATACGGACGTCAAGGTCAGCCTGATTGGCCTCGGCACGATGACGTGGGGCGAACAGAATACCGAGCGCGACGCGCACGAGCAGATCGACTATGCGCTCGACCAGGGCGTCACGCTGATCGACGCCGCGGAGATGTATCCGGTGCCGCCGCGCCCCGAAACACAAGGTCAAACCGAGCGCTTCATCGGCACGTGGCTCGCGCAGCACCGCGCCGCGCGCGAGCGCATCGTGCTGGCCACCAAGATCGCAGGCCCTGCGCGCCAGCCGCACAATCCGCGCCATATTCGCGGCGAGGGCAATCAGTTCGATCGCAAGAATCTGACCGAAGCGCTCGACGGCAGCCTCAAGCGCCTGCAAACCGATTACGTCGACCTCTATCAGTTGCATTGGCCCGACCGCAGCACGATGACCTTTGGCCGCCCGATGTATCCGTGGGTCGATGACGCCTACACGGTGCCGATCGAGGAAACGCTCTCGGTGCTCGCGGACTTCGTCAAAGCGGGCAAGGTGCGCCATATCGGCGTGTCGAACGAAACGCCCTGGGGCGTCGCGCAATTCCTGCGCGCCGCCGAAAAGCTTGGCCTGCCGCGCATCGTCAGCATCCAGAATCCGTATAGCCTCGTGAATCGCACCTTCGAGTTCGGTTTGTCCGAATACTCGCATCGCGACCAGATTGGCCTGCTGGCGTATTCGCCGATGGCGTTCGGCTGGCTCTCGGGCAAGTACGAGGGCGGGGCACGGCCCGAAGGCGCGCGCATCACGTTGTTCGAGCGCTTCCAGCGCTACAGCAAGCCGCAGGCGGTGCAGGCGACGTCGGCCTACGTGGCGCTCGCGAAGGAACTGGGCTATACGCCCGCGCAGTTCGCGCTCGCGTTCGTGAACAGCCGGCCGTTCACGACGAGCAACCTGATCGGCGCGACCACGATGGCGCAGCTCAAGGAGAACATCGCCAGCGTCGACGTGAAACTGTCGCCGGACGTGCTCGCGCGCATCGACGCGCTGCACGAGCAGCAGCCCAATCCCGCGCCGTAAAGGCGCACAAGCTCGCCCGGCGCGCGTTCGCCGCCGGGTGACCGATGCGTCGCGGCAAGGTCGGGCGAATCACGCCCGGTTCTGCCGCGAGGTGCTCCGCCTGACCTTGCCGCGCCAAAATCGTTGGCGATTCGCAGGGCATGCACTACGATCCTGCCAAAGCCCGCGTGGCTGTCGATTGCCGTGATTGCCCGGGCCCGTCTCATTCCGATCGTCCTTTGCGGAGTACCCCACGATGACGAGCGTACCGAACGCACCCGCGCCTCAAGCGGCACAACCTGGCGCGGCGCCGCCTGGCTATGGCTGGGCCATTTTCGTGTTGCTGGCGGTGGCGGGGCTGTTCTACGTGAAGTGGTTTCCGTACTACCACCGCGCCTTCACGGCCGAGGCGACGCATTCGATCGGCAAGTCGATCCTGATGGGCAGCGCGGCCACGGCGCCGGCTCCCTCGCTCAATGCGGCGCTCGATTACGCGCTCGCCTATGGCAAGGCGATCTGGCAGGCGATGGTGCTGGGCTTGCTGTTAGGCTCCGGCGTGCAGGCGCTGCTACCCGTGCAGTGGGTAGCCCGTGTGCTCGGGCAGCGTGGATTCGGTAGCGTCGCGGCGGGTGGTCTGCTTGCGGTGCCGGGCATGATGTGCACCTGCTGTGCGGCGCCCGTGGTCGCGGGGCTGCGCGCGCGCAACGCATCGACGGGCGGGGCGATCGCGTTCTGGCTCGGCAATTCCGTGCTCAATCCCGCAACGCTCGTCTTCATGGGTTTCGTGCTGGGCTGGCAGTGGAGCGCGCTGCGGCTCGTACTGGGCGTGCTGCTGGTGTTCGGCCTTGGCTGGCTTGCCAACCGGCTCGTTACGCCGCAGGAAGCGCGTGACGCCGACGACCGCCTCGCGTTGCTCGCGCGTCAGCAGGCCGAAGGCGGCAACGTGTTCGCGCGCTGGCTGCGCATTTTTGTGCGCATGGCCGTGCGCCTCGTGCCCGAATACATCGTGCTCGTGCTGCTGCTCGGCGCGGCGCGTGCCTGGTTGTTCCCGCACATCGGGCCCGATGTGACGAGCAGCATCGGCTGGATCGTCGCCTTCGCGGTGGCGGGCATGCTGTTCGTGATCCCGACCGCCGGCGAGGTGCCGATCATCCAGGCGATGCTCGCGCTTGGCATGGGCGTAGGCCCCGCAGGCGCGCTCCTGATGACGCTGCCGCCCGTGAGCGTGCCGTCGCTGGCCATGCTGGCGGGCTCGTTTCGTCCGCGCGTACTGACGCTGGTGGCCGTCGTCGTCGTGCTGTTTGGCATCGTGGCGGGGCTGGCTGCGGTGGCACTGGGCCTGGGCGCCGCGTGAGGTCGCTCGCCGGCACGCGCGTCGCCCAACCGAAAGTCGCGATACGACGATAAATCGACAAGAATGACGCATGGACCGTGGATGGCGGCAGAGCCGTCCACATAGATGAGGGCTCAGGCCCAGGAACCGGTATGGCAAAGCAAAAAACGAATCCTAAACTCGAACAGGCGCTCACGCGCGGCGACCTGGCGATCCGCCAGGCCAACTCGGCACGTGCGACGGCGGTACTGCGTGCGCTTGGCAAGATGATCGTCGAGGCTTCGGCGACGATCGGTGTCGAGGCGCACGTCTCGATTCCCGACGGCGACCGCATTTACGATCCTGCCGATGGCTTCTGGCCGCAGCAGCTGTTGATCTCGCTCGACGATCCCGTCGAAGAAGCGGACCCGGAAGAGATTCGCACCGTGCGTCTGCTCGCGCAAAGCCAGTCGACGGTGTTTCGCGTCGAATGGCATCGCGCCGACGGCAAGATCGGACGCCAGGAAGGCGGGCCGTTCGCCACCGTGGCGTTTATTTCGGACGTCGATATTCCCTGGGGCGACGACGAAGATTGAAGCGTCTCGCGTCTCGTGTGACCCGCGCGGTCCTCAGCGCATCATGCGGCGCCGGAACAGGATCGACGCGATGCTGAACGGCACGAGGACATAAAACACGAGCACGCCCAGATGCAGCGCGGCGTGCTCGACCGGGCGCCCGAGCATGGCCGGGCGGATCAGATCGACGGCGTGGGCGAGCGGCAGCATCAGCGTGATGTGCTGCGCCGCGGCAGGCAACTGCGTGATCGGGAAGAACACGCCCGAGAGCAGCAGCATCGGCGTGAGCACGAGCGTCTGGTAGAACATGAAGAAGTCGTAGGACGGCGCGAGTGCGGTGACGATCATCGCGCAGCTCGCGAAGGCGAGGCCCGCGAGCGCGATCACGGGCAGCGCCAGCAACATCGACGGGAAGCTCGCGTAGCCGAGCGCGCCCGCCACGATCATGATGGCCGCCCCCGAGAGCATCGACTTGCTGGCGGCCCACATCACCTCCCCGAGCACCACGTCGCCCAGCGAGAGCGGCGTGTGCATGATCGCTTCCCAGGTGCGCTGCACGTGCATGCGCGAAAAGCCCGAGTACATCGACTCGAAGCTCGCCGACATCATCACCGAGGACGACACCGTCCCCGCCGCGAGAAACGCGATGTACGAGACGCCGTCGACATGGCCGACCATCAGCCCGAGGCCGAAGCCCAGACCGAACAGATAGATCATCGGATCGGCGAGGTTGCCGAACATCGAGGCGATCGCCAGCTTGCGCCAGACCAGATAGTTGCGTCGCCACACGGCGATCCACTGCGTTGCGTTCGAGGGCAGCGCCGCGCGCGGCTCGCGCTGGGGCGCGTGGGTCGGGCGAGTGGGAGGCGGGGTTTGGGTGCGTGTCTGCATGGTGTGATCAGTTGGGCGGGGGTACGCTTGCTGGCGATTCTGTCGCGCGTGTTTTGCCGTATTCAATCCTGCATCTCGCGGCCCGTGAGCCGCAGGAACACGTCCTCGAGATTCGCAGGCCGATGCAGATAGCGCAGATCCGAACGATGGCGCAGTTGCGCATGCACGGGCGCTGGATCGTCGACGTAGCAGAACAGCGTCTCGCCGCTGATTTCGGTGCGCTTGGCGTACGGCGCGAGTTCGTCGCGCAACGCCGACGGGTCCGGGCCATAGACTTCGATCACGTCGCAGCCGATCTCCGATTCGATCAGCGCCTTGGGCGCGCCCTCGGCGATCTTGCGGCCTTCCTCGATCACGCAGACACGGTTGCAAAGCCGCTCGGCTTCTTCCATGAAGTGGGTGGTCAGCAAGATCGTTTTGCCGCGTGCGAGCAGCGAGCGCAGGCGCTCCCAGATCAGGTGGCGCGCCTGCGGATCGAGCCCGGTGGTGGGTTCGTCCATCACCAGTACATCGGGATCGTTGACTAGCGCGCGCGCCAGCGTGAGGCGGCGGCGCATGCCGCCGGAGAGTTCGCCTACGCGCGCGTCAGCCTTGCTTTCGAGTCGGGCGAATTCGAGCAGGGGCGCGACGAGCGCCTTCGTCTGGCTCGCGGAGAGTCCGAAGTAGCGGCCGAACACGAGCAGATTTTCGCGCACGGTGAAGTCGGGATCGAGATTGTCGAACTGCGGCACGACGCCCACGCGCGTGCGTGCATGACGCGCCCGCGCGGGGACCGGCTCGCCGCACAGGCTGATGCGTCCCGCATCTGGCGAAACGATGCCCAGCAGCATGCGCAGCGTGGTGGTCTTCCCCGCGCCATTGGGGCCGAGCAGACCGAAGCATTCACCGGGGACGACGTTGAACGACAGGCCGTTGACGACCGTCCTGTCTCCATAATGTTTGATCACCTGCTCGAATTCGATGGCGGGCATGTTGGACCGGTTCACGGTGTAAGTCTCGATTTTGATCGTGCTTGAGCGTGCTTGAGCGTGTGTGGCGCGCCTGAATGCGTATAAGGCGCACGTCGCAAGGCGGCCTATTCTAGTGCATTGCCGAGCACGGGGTGGGCGGTTCATCGGCGTGCCGCGCGCGTCTGGAACGTGGCTGGGGCGAGCCTGGAAGGCATTGGGACGGATGCGCCGCGCTGCGCAAACTGCGATGCCGATGCACGGTCAATGGCTGTCGCGACAAGCATCCGCATGGTGCCAAAAACGTCCGGAAACGCCCGTGCCGTGGCGCTTCCAGCGCACTGCGCCGGTGCATGCCTACCTGGCGTTTTCCAGCCCTTGCGGACAAAATTGCGGCGCACCATCATGTGCTTACGACCTGCGTTTCGAGCGGGCGGGGAGAAGCGATCATGGCGAGCTACAAGAAAATCCTGCTTTGTTACGATGGCTCGCGCGAGGGCCGCAAGGCGCTACGTTGCGGTGCCGATCTGGCTTTGGATCTACAGGCGGAAACGCACCTGTTGTCGGTGGTGGACATGCGCTCGACCATCGCGCAGAGCGCAGGTCTGTTGACCGATGTGGCGTGCGGGCGTTTCGAAGAAACGGCGCGCGAAATTCTTCAGGAAGGCGTGGACTGGCTCACCGAGCGCGGCGTGCGTGCGCAGGGGCATTTCGCGTTTGGCCATCCGATCGACGAGATTGCGAACCTCGCGACCGAGTTGCATGTGGATCTTGTCGTGGTGGGGCATCGCTGTCGCACCGGGCTCTCGCGCTGGTGGATGGGCGCGGGCAACACGCCGCTGCTCGATCGCGTGTCGTGCAGCATTCTGGTGGCGTGTTCTTCGGCGGCCGAGGAGAAGCAGCAGCAGGCGGCCGCGTAGCGGCGCGCTTTTCGCGACTGACATGCGCCGGGCCGCAATGGCCTGGCGCGCTATCGTTCCGTGCGTTTCATGCTGGTTTAATTCGGCGCACTCGCGCCATCGCCCGTCTGCGGCTGGTTCAATTCCACCGCAGCAAGTTTCCACGAGAACAGTCCATGCCGCTGCAGGATGGCGGCATAGCGCTCGCTCGTCGCGCTGCGCTGCCAGGTCACGGCAAATTCGTTGAGGCTGCGATAACCGGCCGTCGTCTGCGCGCGCGGTTGCGGGGCTGGCGCGCCGCCATTGCCGGACTCGGGCTGCGGCGTGGTTTGCGGTGCGGTATCGGCAGTCGACGTTGACGCTTGCGTGTCAGGCGCTGGCGGCACGGGGCGCTCGCCGGGCTTGCCGGTGGGCGGCATACCGTTGAGCAGCGCGGCCACGCCTTCAGGCGTTGCATAGGCATCGACGAGCGGGCCGATCAGCGCCGCGCCAATGACTGCGCCCAACATCAGCAGCGGATTGCTGCTGTGCTGCGCCTGAATGCGCTGTTGCAGCATGTCGCCGACCTGCTGCTTGAGACTCACGCGCAACGCCGGGTAATCGACATACTCGTTCAATGCGACCGCATCGCGCGCATCCGCGGCCTGCTTGAGGCGGTTCAGCGCGAGATACGGCGACGCGTAGCCATAACCGAGCGCGGCCACGACGACGACCGCTGCAACGGCGATCGCGACGGGTTTCTTCCAGTTCGAGGGGCGGTGTGCAGAGGGTGAGGCGTTGGGCGTAGTCGTATCGGTCATCGGGGAGGGCGGCCCCGCGCGAGCGGGGCAGGACAAAGGTTCAATCAAGGTGTTGACCGCCTTCGCGCGAAAACGATCCCTCGATATTTCCCGAGCCCGCCCAACGCCACCCGGCTTCCCCGACCCATCTCACCTGCTTACTTCGCCAGCGCCACCGGCATGTCGCCGCTTTGCTCGGCGATGCAGCGATCGATGGCGCGGCACACCGCATCCATCGTGCCGACCATGATGAGCCGCGACGGGCCGTGATAGACGCGCACCGGCGCGCGGCGTGCCGGCTGTTCCGTATTGAGCGTGCTATTGAGCGAGACGCGCGCGAACGCGGGCTGCGCCGAGGGCAGCGGCGGCAGCTCCGGCGTAGGCGCCTCGACTGCGGTGTCCTCGAAGAGCGAGCCATTGAGTGCCGCCGCCGAGGCGCGCGCTTCGCGCACCGCGCACGATGCGATCCCACGCAGATGGCGCAGACGGCCGAATTGACGGAAGGGCAACAGGCGGGCAAGGCGTTCCATGACTCTCTCTCCAGAAGATGCGCGGACCAGGCGCTGACGCGGCGCGGTCGGAATTATCAGAATTCGGTGGGACGGATCAGACCGACTGCGATGCCTTCCAGCGCGAATTCCGCGCTGCCGGCCGCGACGAAAATATTGTCGTAGTCGGGGTTTTCGGCGATCAGCTCGATCCCGTTGGGCTGGCGCTTCAGACGCTTCACGGTGACGTCGTCGCCCAGACGCGCAACGATGATCTGGCCGTCTTTCGCTTCCGCTTTCTTCTGCACGGCGAGCAGGTCGCCGTCGAGGATGCCCGCGTCGCGCATCGACAGGCCGCGCACCTTCAGCAGGTAGTCGGGGCGGCTCGAGAAGAGCGCCGGGTCGCACGCATAGTTCTGCGAAATATGTTCCTGCGCGAGGATCGGGCTGCCCGCCGCGACGCGGCCGACGAGCGGCAGCGACAACTGCATGAGCCCGGGGTGCGGCAAGGTGAACTGATACGGCTGGTCGTCCGGGCCGGGCATCAGACGGATGCCACGCGAGGCGCCCGCAGCCAGTTCGATCACGCCCTTGCGCGCGAGGGCGCGAAGGTGTTCCTCCGCGGAGTTGGCCGAGCTGAAACCGAGTTCGGCGGCAATTTCGGCGCGCGTGGGCGGAAAGCCGGTGCGCTCGATCGCGCGGCGGACCAGATCGAAAACCTGCTGCTGTCGTGCGGTGAGTTTGGTCATGGCGACACTGTATGTTTGAACAGGTGACTGTATTTTTATACAGTACTCGCCGCTTTTCAAGTGTTACTTGAGGTTTGTCATTCCGGTGGCGCTACAGCGGCGTTTTGCGATGACCGAACGGACGAAAACATGCGTCAACAGCTGATTCCTCCGCCCTTACCACTTTTGCGTATTAAAAAATGAGAAAACATCATTTTTAATAATGTAAGCCAATCGCTAGACTGGCCTCCATCGATCGCTGCACACCACAAAACGCGCGACGAAACGCGACTACACGCACGACAACACGGAGAAAGCGGGATGAAACAAGGCACTACGGGGCGCGCATGGCTTAAGACGCTGGCGGCGAAACTGGTTATCGGCGCGGTGCCGCTCTTCGGCATGGCCGTGCTCGCACCGGCTGCCCATGCGGACACGTCGCTGCTCAACGTCTCCTACGATCCGACGCGCGAGCTGTACCAGGACGTCAACGACGCCTTTATCAAGCAGTGGAAGGCCAAGACGGGCGAAACGCTCACCATCAAGCAGTCGCATGGCGGCTCGGGCGCCCAGGCGCGCTCGGTGCTCGACGGACTGCAAGCCGACGTCGTGACGCTGGCGCTCGCCTGGGACATCGACGCGCTCGCCAACAAGGGCATCGTCGCGAAGGACTGGCAAAAGCGCCTTCCGGACAACGCCTCGCCGTACACCTCGACCATCGTGTTCCTCGTGCGCAAGGGCAACCCGAAGCACATCAAGGACTGGGACGATCTGACCAAGCCGGGCGTGTCGATCGTCACGCCGAATCCGAAGACCTCGGGCGGCGCGCGCTGGAACTACCTCGCGGCGTGGGCCTACGCGGAACACCAGCCGGGCGGCAACGACCAGAAGGCCAAGGAGTTCGTCACGAAGCTCTACAAGAACGCCGGCGTGCTCGATTCGGGCGCGCGAGGCGCGACCACGAGCTTCGTGCAGCGCGGTATCGGCGACGTGCTGATCGCCTGGGAAAACGAGGCCTTCCTGTCGCTCAAGGAATTTGGTCCGGAGAAGTTCGAGATCGTGGTGCCGTCGGTGAGCATTCTGGCCGAGCCGCCGGTTGCGGTGGTGGACAAGGTCGTCGACAAGAAGGGCACGCGCAAGGTGGCCGACGCCTATCTGCAGTTCCTCTATAGCGAGGAAGGTCAGGAGATCGCGGCGAAGAACTTCTACCGTCCGCGTTCGGACAAGGTGCCGGCGGCGCTTACGGCGAAGTTCCCGAAGCTCAAGCTCTACACGGTGGACGACACCTTCGGCGGCTGGACCAACGCACAGAAGACGCACTTTGCCGACGGTGGCGTGTTCGATTCGATCTACCAGCCGCAGTAAGCGAAGCAAGCAGCAACGGCAGCAAAAGCAGCAACGACCGGATGCCTGAAGCGTCCGGCGCAACATAAAACAAGGCGCGCCTCACGAGGCGCGCCTTTCGGCGCAGCGCAATTCGTACGATCCGCACGCGATTCGCCCACGATTCGCCCGCGCAACCCATGTGAAGAGATAGAGCATGACGACGTTCCGATTACAGAAGCCAGGCGCCTTGCCCGGGTTCGGCGTGACGCTCGGCATCACGGTGGCGTATCTGAGCCTTGTGGTGCTGATTCCGCTTGCGGCGACCTTCCTCAAGACCGCCACGCTCGACTGGGCGCAGTTCGTGCGCGCCGTGTGGTCGCCGCGCGTGATCGCGTCGTACCGCCTCACGTTCTTCTCCGCGCTCGGCGGGGCGCTGATCAACGCCGTGTTTGGCTTTCTCCTTGCGTGGGTGCTGGTGCGCTACACGTTCCCGTTCAAGCGCGTGATCGACGCGCTCGTCGATCTGCCGTTCGCGCTGCCGACTTCCGTGGCGGGCATTTCGCTCGCCGCCGTCTATGCGGGCAATGGCTGGATCGGCCAGTTCCTGGAGCCGCTCGGCCTGAAGATCGCCTTCACGCCGATCGGCGTGCTGGTGGCGCTCACCTTCATCGGCCTGCCGTTCGTCGTGCGCACGGTGCAGCCCGTGCTCGAAGAGTTCGAGCGCGAGCAGGAAGAAGCGGCTGCGTGCCTGGGCGCGTCGCGCTGGCTGACGTTTCGCCGCGTCGTGCTGCCGGCCGCGCTGCCCGCGCTGCTTACGGGCTTCGCGCTCGCGTTCGCGCGCGCGTTGGGCGAATACGGTTCGGTCATTTTCATCGCCGGCAATGTGCCGATGAAGTCGGAAATCACTTCGCTCCTCATCATCACCAAGCTGGAGCAGTACGACTACGCGGGCGCTACCGCGCTGGCCGTGGTAATGCTGTGCGTGTCGTTCCTCATGCTGCTCTTCATCAACACCTTGCAGTGGTATCTGCAGCGGCGCACGGGCCGCGGCGCGGCAAGCGCAGCGCCTGCTGCTGTTGCAGCGCCGGTCACGGGAGCAGCGCAATGAGCACGATCATCCGCAAGCCGCAAGCTGGCAGGCCCGACCCCGTCACCGAAGCGCCCTGGGTGCGCTGGCTGCTGACCGCCATCGCGCTGGTGTTTCTCGCGCTGTTCCTCGTGGTGCCGCTCGTCGCGGTGTTCTGGCAGGCGCTCTCGAAGGGCATCGGTTTCTATTTCGAGTCGCTCGCCGACCCGGATGCGCTCGCCGCCATCAAGCTCACGCTGATCACGGCCGCCATCGCCGTGCCGCTGAACTGCGCGTTCGGCCTCGCGGCTTCGTGGGCGATCGCCAAGTTCGACTTCCGCGGCAAGGCGCTCCTCACGACGCTGATCGACCTGCCGTTCTCGGTCTCGCCGGTGATCTCGGGTCTCATTTACGTGCTGATGTTCGGCGCGCAGGGCTGGCTCGGCCCGTGGCTCGAAGACCATAACGTGCAGATCATCTTTGCGGTGCCCGGCATCGTGATGGCGACGATCTTCGTGACCTTTCCCTTCGTCGCGCGCGAGCTGATTCCGCTGATGCAGGCCCAGGGCAACGACGAGGAAGAGGCGGCGCACGTGCTGGGCGCGTCCGGTTGGCAGATGTTCCGCCGCGTGACGCTGCCCAATATCCGCTGGGGCCTGCTGTACGGCGTGATTCTCTGCAATGCGCGTGCGATGGGCGAGTTCGGTGCGGTCTCGGTGGTCTCGGGCCACATTCGCGGCCAGACCGACACCATGCCGCTGCACGTCGAGATTCTCTACAACGAGTACAACTTCGCTGCCGCATTTGCCGTGGCGTCGCTGCTGGCGCTGCTCGCGCTCGTGACGCTGGGCCTCAAGCTGCTTGCGGAGCGCCACATGAACGCCGCGCTGCGCGACGACGACGTACCGGCCTTTGCCGGACCGGCCTCGCACAACGCAACGGCCGCGCAATCGTCGCAACCCGCGCACCAAACGAGACAATCGCTTCAACCTGGAGAGCTGTAATCATGGGCATCACCGTCAGCAATTTGCAGAAGCGCTTTGGCGACTTCACCGCCCTCGATAACGTCTCGCTCGACTTCCCGCCGGGCGAACTCGTCGCGCTGCTTGGGCCCTCCGGTTGTGGCAAGACCACGCTGCTGCGCGTGATCGCGGGTCTCGAATATGCCGATTCGGGCCAGGTCGTGCTCCAGGGCCAGGACGTGGGTGCGGCGGGCGCGCGTGAGCGTCAGGTGGGCTTCGTGTTCCAGCATTACGCACTGTTCCGTCACATGACCGTGTTCGAGAACGTGGCGTTCGGTCTGCGCGTGAAGCCGCGTGGTGAGCGTCCGTCCGAAGCGCAGATCCGCGAAAAGGTGCATGAACTGCTCAAGCTGGTCCAGCTCGACTGGCTCGCGCAGCGCTACCCGTCGGAGCTTTCGGGCGGCCAGCGCCAGCGTATCGCGCTGGCCCGCGCGCTCGCCGTGGAGCCGAAGGTGCTGCTGCTCGACGAGCCGTTCGGCGCGCTCGACGCCAAGGTGCGCAAGGAACTGCGCAGCTGGCTGCGCCGCCTGCACGACGATCTGCACATCTCGACGATCTTCGTCACGCACGATCAGGAAGAGGCACTGGAAGTGGCCGATCGCATCGTCGTGATGAATCATGGTCATGTGGAACAGGTCGGCAGCCCCCAGGACGTGTACGATCATCCCCAGACGTCGTTCGTCTACGAGTTCCTCGGCGCCGCGAACCGGCTGCGTGGTCGGGTGGCGGCGGGCGGTTTCGTCGCCGACGGCGCGGCGCAGCCGATCGCCGTCGAGGCGGCTTTCGAAGGCCCGGCGCTCGCCTACGTGCGGCCGCACGATATCGTGCTGCATCGCGACGCGTCGGATCATCGCGATGGCATCGTCGTCGATGTGCGTCGTGTGGTGACGCTGGGCGGGTCCGTGCGCGTGGAGCTGGAAAGCCGCACGGGCGGCGCGCTCGAAGCGCAACTCGACCGCGAGGCGTGGCGCTCGCTCAACCTCGCCGTGGGCGATGGCGTGACCGCCGTGCCGCGCGGGCTGCGCGTGTTTCCCGCGCAGTGAGCAGGCGACGCACAGTAACGAATTAACAATAACGAGCAGATAAAAAACAGGTCGGCAGTTCCGGAGAGAAGAACATGAATTTTCAGCAGTTGCGTTTTGTGCGCGAAGCCGTGCGGCAGAACATGAACCTGACCGAAGTGGCCAACGTGCTCTACACGTCGCAGTCGGGTGTCTCCAAGCAGATCAAGGATCTGGAGGATGAGCTTGGCGTCGATATTTTCATCCGTCGCGGCAAGCGCCTCACGGGCCTCACGGAGCCGGGCAAGGCCGTGCATCAGCTGATCGAGCGCATGTTGCTCGACGCCGAGAATCTGCGTCGCGTGGCGCGCCAGTTCGCCGATCAGGACAGCGGTCACCTCGTGGTGGCGACCACGCACACCCAGGCGCGCTACGCGCTGCCCAAGGTCGTGCACCAGTTCCGCGAAGTGTTCCCGAAGGTGCATCTCGCGCTGCGCCAGGGCAACCCGCAGCAGATCGCGCAGATGATCATCAACGGCGAGGCCGATATCGGCATCTCGACCGAAGCGCTCGACCGCTTCCCGGACATCGTGACCTTCCCGTGCTATTCGTGGCACCACACCGTGGTCGTGCCGAAGACGCACCCGCTGGTGGGCCGCGAAAATCTCACGCTCGAAGAGATCTCCGAGTATCCGATCATCACCTATGACCAGGACTTCACGGGCCGCTCGCACATCGACCAGGCGTTCGCGAAAGTGGGCGTGGTGCCCGACGTCGTGCTGACCGCGATCGACGCGGACGTGATCAAGACCTACGTCGAACTCGGCATGGGGATCGGCGTGGTGGCCGCGATGGCTTACGATCCGAAGCGCGATAGCGAACTCGTCGCGCTCGACACGCAGCATCTGTTCGAGGCGAGCACGACGCGCGTGGGTCTGCGCAAGGGCGCTTTCCTGCGTCAGTACGCGTACCGGCTCATCGAGATGTTTGCGCCCCAGCTCACCGAGCAGCAGATCGCGAGCCAGTTGCGCGAAGCGGTGTGAGTCTGAACGTGTGGTAACCGGCGGCACGCGTGCGTGCCGCCGTTGTCATTTCTGCACGGGCGTTCGCGAGTCATGGGCCTGCGTGTCACTCGCAGCGGGGTTTCCGCCAGATCGCAGCGCGCGGCGGATCGCTTAAAATCGCGGCCATGAATACTTCCTCCACGACCCAAACGACCCAGAGCGCGGCGCTGCCGCGCATCGCCGTGCTCGCCACCGGCGGCACCATCGCGGGCTCCGCGCCCGACGCGGCGAACACCGCCGGCTATCAGGCCGGCGTGATCGGCGTCGCGCAGTTGCTCGCAGCCGTGCCCGGCCTCGATGCCGTCGCGCAGATCCAGGCCGAGCAGGTCGCGAGCGTCGACAGCAAGGACATGTCGTTCGCGCTGTGGAGCACGCTCGCGCAGCGCGTGAACGCGTTGCTCGCGAGCGACGCGATCGACGGCGTCGTCATCACGCACGGCACCGATACGCTCGAAGAAACCGCCTACGTGCTGCACCTCACCGTGAAGAGCGCGAAGCCGGTCATCCTGACGGCGGCCATGCGGCCCGCGTCGGCGTTGTCGGCGGACGGTCCACTCAACCTGCTCAACGCCGTCACGCTAGCGGCAAGCGGCAAGGCGAGCGGGCAGGGCGTGCTGGTGGCGTTCAACAACCGCATCCATTGCGCGCGCGACGTCGCCAAGATCAGTACCTACGCGGTGGACGCCTTCCAGTCGCCCGAGATCGGCGCGCTGGGCTGGGTGCAGGATGGCCGCGTCGAATTCCAGCGGCGTGCGCTGCGCCCCCATACGGTCGATACGCCGTTCGATGCCAGCACACAGTGGCCGCAGGTGGAAATCGTGACGAGCTATGCAGGCGTGTCGCGCATCGCCGTCGACGCGCTGGTGAGCGCGGGCGTGCGCGGCATCGTCGTGGCGGGCACCGGCAACGGCTCGATCCACGCCACGCTGCAACAGGCGCTGAGCGACGCGGTGGCGCAGGGCATTGCCGTGGTGCGCGCGTCGCGCGTGGGCTCGGGTCACGTGATGCACAACGGCGCGGCGAAGGACGATGCGCTCGGTTTCGTGTCGGCGGGCACGCTCAGCCCGTTCAAGGCGCGCGTGCTGCTAATGCTCGCGCTCGCGGCGGGAACGAACGGGAAGGCGGAGTTGCAGCGCGTGTTCGATACGTACTGATCCCCCCGCGTTAAAAGCATCGAAGGGCCTTGCGCAGCGCATGCGCAAGGCCCTTTTCATTGTCGATGTGGTCCGTGATAAAGCAGGGGATGCCGCGATCCGACACGCGGACACCCGGCGACGACGTCTGACCGACCAAGGCTTCCCCGTCGTCGCCGGGTGCCGCTTGCGGACCCCACTGGCCGCTCTCAGCCCAGAGCGGCCCCGATTTGCCTCGCAGCGGTTGCCGCCGCCACGAAGCGCCCCACCTGCGGCCGTCGCGTGTGCGTATCGCGCCAGCCTGAATTCAATGTTTGTTGCGGCCTCTTGTCGGGTACGACTTCGAGAGGCGATGCGCACGGGCCCACGCGCGCATCGCATCGTCTGCTTTGCTACTGCGTTACGACATCAAACGCTCAAGCCGCCTTTGCCTGCGACTCCGGCGCTTCGGCGATTTCGAAATCCGCCATGATTTCCAGCGCGCGAATCATCGCCGAGTGATCCCATGCCTTGCCGCCGTTCGCGGCGCACACGCTGAAGAGTTGCTGCGCGCTTGCCGTGTGGGGCAGGGCGATGCCGAGCTTGCGTGCGCCATCGAGTGCGAGGTTCAGATCCTTCTGGTGCAACTCGATGCGGAAGCCCGGATTGAACGTGCGCTTGGTCATGCGCTCGCCGTGCACTTCGAGAATGCGCGACGACGCGAAGCCGCCCATCAGGGCCTTGCGTACACGCTCCGGATCGGCGCCCGAACGTGCCGCGAACAGCAGCGCTTCGGCCACGGCTTCGATGTTCAGCGCGACGATGATCTGGTTCGCGACCTTGGTGGTTTGACCTGCACCGTTGTCGCCGACGAGCGAGATGTTCTTGCCCATCAGATCGAACAGCGGCTTGGCCAGATCGAAGGACTTCTGCGGGCCGCCGACCATGATCGAGAGCGTGGCTTCGCGTGCGCCGACTTCGCCGCCCGAGACCGGCGCGTCGAGGTAATCGCAGCCGAGCGCGTTGATCTGCTTCGCGAACTGTTGCGTTTCCAGCGGCGAGATCGAGCTCATGTCGATCACGAGCTTGCCGGCCGAGAGACCCTTGGCGACGCCATCATCGGCGAACAGCACGTTCTGCACGTCGGGCGTGTCCGGCACCATCAGGATGATGATTTCCGACGCCTGCGCAACAGCGGTCGAATCGGCGACCACGGTGGTGCTCGTGCGCAGATCGTCCGGCACCGGATACTTGCCGTTCACGACGAGCGTATGGCCGCCCTTCTGAAGGTTGCGCGCCATGTGCGCGCCCATGATGCCGAGGCCGATAAAACCAATCTTTGCCATCTTGTGTGTCTCCGGTTGAGTCTAATGCGAGTCGAATGCGGTTCGATGTGTCGATGAATGCGCTACGCGAAATCAGGCCAGTTCGGCCGCGCGTTGCTGGGCGCCGCGCAACCAGCCCAGACCGTCGACGGTGGTCGTCTTCGGCTTGTACTCGCAGCCGACGTAGCCCTCGTAGCCGAGCGAATCGAGCAGATCGAACAGGAAGGGGTAGTTGATCTCGCCCGTGCCCGGCTCGTTGCGGCCCGGGTTGTCGGCGAGCTGGATGTGGGCAATCTTCGCGAACTGTTTCTTGATGGTCGCGGCCAGTTCGCCTTCCATGCGCTGCATGTGATAGATGTCGTACTGGAGGAACAGATTGTCCGAGCCGACCTTCTCGATCACGTCCAGCCCTTCCGCCGAGCGGTTCAGCGCGAAGCCCGGAATGTCGTAGCTATTGCACGGCTCGACCAGCAGGCGGATGCCTTCGCGCTTGAGTTCGCCCGCGGCGTAGCGCAGGTTATCGACGATGGTGGACAGCGCCGTGTCGCGGTCGATGCCGGCCGTCGGAATGCCGACGAGGCAGTTCAGTTGCGGCACCTTGAGCGCCTTCGCGTATTCGATCGCGCGGCCCACGCCTTCCTGGAACTCGCCACGGCGATCCGGCAGACAGGCGATGCCACGCTCGCCGCCTTCCCAGTTGCCGGCGGGCAGGTTGTGCAGCACGAGCTTGAGCTTGTTCGCTTCCAGGCGCTCGGCCAGCTCGGCAGCCTTGTACGGATAGGGGAACAGGAATTCGACGGCTTCGAAGCCCGCCTCGGCAGCCGCGGCAAAGCGGTCGAGGAACGGCACTTCGTTGAACAGCATGGTGAGATTCGCGGCGAATTTCGGCATGAGATGTCTCGCGGGGCGTCAGTGGATCGGTGGGTCAGTGGTTGGGCGCTTTTCGCGCGTCAGGGCTGCTGGGCGCGAAAAGCGAACCTTGCGGCTAGGTCAATCGTCAGGATTGCAGGCTGATTGCCGTGGGCGCGTGCTCGGGCTTCTCGGCGAGTTCTTCGAACTCGTTGATCGCGTCGATTTCGGTGCCCATCGAGATATTCGTCACGCGCTCGAGGATCACTTCAACCACCACCGGCACGCTGAACTCGGCGGCCATTGCCTGCGCCTGCTTGAGCGCCGGTTCGATCTCTTCCGGCTTGAACACGCGCAGCGCCTTGCAACCGAGGCCTTCGACCACGGTCTTGTGATCGACGCCATAGCCTTCCAGCTCCGGCGCGTTGATGTTGTCGAACGCAAGCTGCACGCAGAAGTCCATGTCGAACTGGCGTTGCGCCTGGCGGATCAGGCCCAGATACGAGTTGTTCACCAGCACGTGCACGTAGGGCAGCTTGAACTGCGCGCCCACGGCCAGTTCCTCGATCATGAACTGGAAGTCGTAGTCGCCCGACAGCGCCACGATGGGGCGCGACGGATCGGCTGCACGCACACCCAGCGCGGCCGGAATCGTCCAGCCGAGCGGGCCCGCCTGACCGCAGTTGATCCAGTTGCGCGCCTTGTAGACGTGCAGGAACTGCGCGCCCGCGATCTGCGACAGACCGATCGTGCTCACGTAGCAGGTGTCGCGGCCGAACACCTTGTTCATCTCTTCATAAACGCGCTGCGGCTTGATCGGCGCATTGTCGAAATGCGTCTTGCGATGCATCGTGGCCTTGCGCTGCTGGCAGTCCGCGACCCATGCGCTGCGATCCTTGAGCTTGCCCGCGGCCTTCCATTCCTGCGCCACTTCGACGAACAGTTCGAGTGCGGCCTTCGCGTCCGAGACGATGCCCAGATCGGGGCCGAACACGCGGCCGATCTGCGTCGGTTCGATATCGACGTGCACGAACTTGCGGCCCTTCGTGTAGACCTCGACGCTGCCCGTGTGGCGGTTGGCCCAACGGTTGCCGATACCGAGCACGAAGTCGGAGGCGAGCATCGTTGCGTTGCCGTAGCGGTGCGAGGTTTGCAGACCGACCATGCCGGCCATCAGCGGATGGTCGTCGGCAATCGCGCCCCACGACATCAGCGTCGGAATCACGGGCACGCCCACGATTTCCGCGAACTGCACGAGCAGGTCTTCAGCTGCGGCATTAAGCACGCCGCCGCCCGAGACGATCAGCGGCTTGTCGCTCGCGTTGAGCAGTTCGAGCGCGGCTTCGATCTGCTTGCGCGTGGCGCGCGGCTTGTAGACCGGCAGCGGCTCGTAGGTGTCGATGTCGAATTCGATTTCGGCGAGCTGCACGTCGATCGGCATGTCGACCAGCACCGGACCCGGACGGCCCGAGCGCATCAGGTGGAAGGCCTGCTGGAACACGCGCGGCACGAGCGCCGGTTCGCGCACCGTGACGGCCCACTTGGTCACCGGCTTGGCGATCGATTCGATATCGACGGCCTGGAAGTCTTCCTTGTAGAGACGCGCACGCGGCGCCTGACCCGTGATCGCGAGGATCGGAATCGAGTCGGCCTGGGCCGAATAGAGACCCGTGATCATGTCCGTGCCCGCCGGGCCCGAGGTGCCGATACACACGCCGATATTGCCCGGCTGCGCGCGGGTGTAGCCCTCGGCCATGTGCGAGGCGCCTTCGACGTGGCGCGCGAGCACGTGGGTGATGCTGCCGGCCTTCTTGAGCGCCGAGTAGAACGGATTGATGGCGGCGCCCGGCACGCCGAAGGCGGTATCGATGCCTTCTTTTTCGAGCACCAGCACGGCGGCGTCGACGGCTCTCATTTTGGCCATGAAATGTCTCCTGAATGTTCCAAATACCTGAATGGCGCGCTAGGAAAGCGCACATGGGATACAGCGCTTGTGGGTCACTTTAGGGGTGCACGAAAGGTTTGATAAGATGAGTCGAGGTCGTTTATTTCGAAACAAAAAGTATGGAATGACCGTGTGGCGGGGCCTCGCGCGCGCTGCACCCGAAAGGAAGGAGACAGGACATGGACCGCTTCAAGCAGATCGAGACCTTCGTGCGCGTCGCGGAGGCGGGCAGTCTCGCGGCGGCGGCGCTCGAGGAGGGCGTGTCGCCCGTGATCCTCGGGCGACGTATCGACGCGCTGGAAAAGCGCTTAGGCGTGAAGCTGATGTATCGCTCGACGCGGCGGCTCGTTGTGAGCGAAGAAGGGGGCGCGTTTCTGGAACGCTGCCGCGGTTTGCTGGCGGAATGGGAACAGGCCGAAAACGAGTTGTCGGCCGGGCGGCGGGTGGTGAACGGGCATCTGATCGTCTCGGCGCCGGCGGCCTTCGGGCGCAAGCACGTCGCGCCGCTCGCGCCCGAATTTCTTGTCGATAAGCCCGAGCTACAGCTGTCGTTCAACCTGACCGACCGCGTGGTCGATCTGGTGCGCGAGGGCTATGACCTGTCGATCCGTATCGGCGGATCCGTCGACCCGAACTTCGTCGCTGTGAAGCTGGCGACGAACCGCCGCGTGGTGTGCGGCACGCCCGAGTATTTCCGCAAGCATGGCCGGCCGAAGACGCTCGAAGATCTGCCCAGTCACAATTGCCTCGCCTTCAATCTGCAAGGCGGACAGAACCGGGGCTGGTATTTCCGGCGCAACGGCAAGCTCGCGACCGTGCGCGTGGGCGGCAATCTGGATTGCAACGACGGCGAGTTGCTGCACCGCTGGGTGACGGAAAGCCTGGGCCTGGGCTGGCGCTCGACCTGGGAGATCGACGCGCAACTCGCGCGTGGCGAACTGGAAACCGTGCTCGACGAATACGC
This sequence comes from Paraburkholderia sp. J67, assembly GCF_905220265.1. Lineage (NCBI taxonomy): Bacteria > Pseudomonadati > Pseudomonadota > Betaproteobacteria > Burkholderiales > Burkholderiaceae > Paraburkholderia > Paraburkholderia sp. J67. Next base: position 73,427 of record NZ_CAJMZK010000017.1, on the reverse strand, counting down.
GTTGCCCGATTACGACATTCTTGCCGTGTATCCGCAGCAGCGTTATGTGCCGGCCAAGGTGCGGTATTTCATCGACTATCTGAAAGAGGTGTATGCGCGGCCGGGGTACTGGAGCGGGGTGATTTGATCCGATGTTTGGGGACGTTGGCCGGGTGTTGTGCGCCTCACCTGGGCGGTCTGTCGTATCGGTTTTTCCGCGCACTCCTACCCGAATTATTTTTCGTTCTCGTGCACATCAAGCGGGAATAAACTGGCCGCAATCCGGGTATTGCCGGCGTGGGTGCACACCGCCGGTGTGGATGACAGACGTGCGGCACGAGGGGACGACGTGGGCCAAACCGCGAACCGGCAGCACGAAGACGACGCGCGCGATGCGAACGACGCACGGGACACTGCGGCGCTGAGCCGCCGTTTCCAGGCGCTGGCGCTGCCGCATCTCGACGCGGCTTATAACCTTGCGCGCTGGCTTTCGCGCAACCCCGGCGACGCCGAGGACATCGTGCAGGACGCGTTTCTGCGCGCGTTCCGCTTCTTCGACAGCTTTCGCGGCGACGACGCGCGGCCCTGGCTGCTCGCGATCGTGCGCCGTGTCTGGTACGACGAATGGCGGCGGCGCGCAGGCGCGCAAGAGGTGGCGCAATTCGACGAACTGCGCGACGACCTGCCGCCCGAAGGCTGGGAGACGGGCAGCGTCGATCCGCAGGCGCTCGCGATTCGCGCCGAGGACGCGCGACATGTCCACGAAGCGCTGCGGCGCCTGCCGGTGGAGTATCGCGAAGTGCTGGTGCTGCGTGAACTGGAAGAACTGGACTACCGCGAGATCGCCACGGTGATCGACGTGCCGATGGGCACGGTGATGTCGCGGCTCGCGCGTGCCCGCAAGCGTCTGGCGGTGCTATTGGCGGCGCAGGGCCACGGCGCGGCGTCGTGCAGCGCGGTTGCGCCGAAGGGCGGCAGCCCTGGCCGCAAGGAGAGCGACGATTTAGCAGTCGGGGGAAGTAGCAGTAAAGCTTGGAGACCATCCGGCCGGGGGCCTGACGGCCGGTTCCGCGAGGGGCCGGCCGTCGACGGCGGAGCGCATGAATCGCATGCGCAGGAACGCCCCGTCGGCCCACGCAACAAGGAGGCGCCCGATGAACTGTGACGAAGCGCGCCCGCTGGTCGACGCCAGCGTCGATCATGAATTGTCCGCCGCCGATGAATGGCGCGTGCGCGAGCACCTCGCTGGCTGCGTGCCGTGCCGTCGCGCCGTCGCGCAGGTCGAAGCCGTTTCCCGCATCACGCGTGAGGCGCCGTATCACCGCGCGCCGCAGGGGCTTGCCGCGCGCATCGTGGCAGCGTTGCCGCCTGCTGTGGCGCTTGATGTCGATGCGGCCGGTGTGGCCGGTGTGGCCAGGGAGCCCGCGCCGAATCGCGCAACACCGTCACGCGTCGGCGGATGGCTGAATGGATGGCGCGACTGGCTGCGACCGGGTGGGGGGGCGTACGGCGCATCGGGCCTCGCGTGGGCGGGCAGTGTCGTCTTGTTGCTGGGCGCGTTGGGCGTCGCGCTCACGATTCATCTGCGACCTCCCGCCGCCGGCGGTGCGTTCGTGGACGAACTGGTCGCGAGCCATATCCGCGCGCAGATCTCGGGCCGCGATATCGACGTGATCTCCACCGACCGCCATACCGTCAAGCCGTGGTTCAACGGTCGCATCGACTATGCGCCGCCGGTTGAGGACTTTGCCGCGCAAGGTTTTGCGCTGGTAGGCGGCCGGCTTGATTACGTGGGGCGCGAGCGTGTCGCGGTGCTGGTCTACCGCTTCCGCAAACATGTGATCGATCTGTACGTGTTCCCGCCGGGCGCGAGCGCGCCAACGCAGCAGACCGCGCCGCGCGCGGACGACGGTTACTCGCTCCTGCGCTGGCAGGCGGCCGGCATGACCTGGTGGGCGGTCACCGATGCGGGGCCGGATGCGCTGGTGGGCCTGCGGGCGGCGCTCGACGCGCGTCTGGCCGATGGCGCGCCGGGCACGGAGGCGCGCCCATAATCGCGGTGTCGATGCGCGAAAAGCGCCCGATTCGCCCGCAATCGCTCGGGCAGAGCCTGTCCATGCGACGCGCAAGTCCTTGAATCTACGCCCGAAACGGCGTGCGGGCCATCTATCCCAGTTGCGGGAATCGCTCATTCGCGCTAGACTCTTGGGCTTCTCACTTGCCGCACCGGTTCCGACGCCCGGGTGGCTTTAATCCATAAGTCAGCACAAGGAGTGAATATGCGTCATTACGAAATCGTATTTATCGTGCATCCCGATCAAAGCGAGCAAGTGCCCGCGATGATCGAGCGTTACAAGAGCACGATCACCTCGCACGGTGGCCAGATCCACCGCATCGAAGACTGGGGCCGTCGCCAACTGGCCTACATGATCGAGAAACTCGCGAAGGCTCACTACGTCTGCATGAACATCGAATGCGACCAGACCACGCTCGACGAACTGGAACACGCGTTCAAGTTCAACGACGCTGTTCTGCGTCACCTCATCGTCAAGATGAAGAAGGCCGAAACCGGCCCGTCGCCGATGATGAAGGAAGTGCAGCGCGAAGAAGCCAAGAAGGCGGCTGCCCAGCCGACCGAAGCGCAGGCTTAATAACACAAGCCATCAGGATTCGAGTACATCTGCGTGAACAGGCTGCAACTTACGGCTAGCGTCGTTGAACGCGAACCGGTGCGGTATACCCCCGCCGGCGTTCCGATTGCCAGCGTCACGTTGCAGCACCGCACGGAGGTCGTCGAAGCCGGGGTTCCCCGCTTCGTCGAACTCACGATGCCCGCGATGGCGGCCGGCAAGGCCTGCGGTCTGGTCGAAAGCTGCGAGTTGGGCGTGGAAGCGCTCTTCACCGGCTTTCTGGCGAAAAAGCACCGCAATGCGCGAACCCTGGTGTTTCACATCACAGAAATGCAAGGCACAGGAAAGGACTAATCATGCCCCGCCCGACTGGTAAGAAATTCGACAAGCGTCGTCAACAACAAAACCCGCTCTTCAAGCGCAAGAAGTTCTGCCGCTTCACGGCTGCAAACGTCGAACAGATCGACTACAAGGACCTCGACACGCTGAAGGACTTCATCGGCGAAAACGGCAAGATCACGCCGGCACGTCTGACGGGTACGAAGGCCCACTATCAGCGTCAGCTGGACACGGCTATCAAGCGCGCGCGTTTCCTCGCGCTGATGCCGTACACCGACCAGCACAAGGCCTAATAAGACGACGCGATAAGGAGTAATAGAATGCAGATCATTCTTCTGGAAAAAGTCGTCAACCTGGGTAACCTCGGCGACATCGTGAAGGTGAAGGACGGTTACGCACGTAACTTCCTGATCCCGAACAAGCAAGCACGCCGCGCAACGAAGGACGCAATCGCTGAATTCGAAGTCCGCCGCGCTGAACTCGAAAAGGCTGCTGCTGAAAAGCTGGCAGCGGCTCAAGCCGAAGGCGAAAAGCTGAACGGCCTGAGCGTCCAGATCGGCCAGAAGGCTGGTGTGGACGGCCGTCTGTTCGGTTCGGTCACGAACGCAGACATCGCAGCAGCACTCACGAAGCAAGGCTTCGCAGTGGAAAAGGCGCAAGTGCGTCTGCCGGAAGGCCCGCTGAAGATGGTTGGCGATCATCCGGTGCAGGTTTCGCTGCACACGGACGTTCTCGTCGACGTCACGGTGTCGGTGCTGGGCGAACACGCCTAAGCACGCTGGCGGTCCTCGCGGACCGCTTGCTCGCGCCGTTCTACGACGCAAAAAAACAAGAAAGGCAGGAGCCATCGGGCTTCTGCCTTTTTTATTGCGCGTGAAGCGGCGTCGTTGCCGTTGTTGCAATCCGGCACGATGTCTTTGCATGTTTCAAGCTTGTTTCGGCTGGTCCGATTGCCGATAATTGCCCTCCATGAACGCTCCGAAAGATCCCCAACTCGAGTCGCTGAAAGTCCCGCCGCATTCGATCGAAGCCGAGCAGTCCGTGCTTGGCGGCCTGCTGCTGGATAACGGCGCCTGGGACCGGATCGCCGACTTCCTCGCGCAAAGCGACTTCTACCGCTACGACCACCGCGTCATTTACGAGCACATTGGCCGCCTGATCGCGGCCTCGCGCCCGGCCGACGTGGTGACGGTGTACGAAGCGCTCGGCACCTCGGGCAAGGCCGACGACGTCGGCGGGCTGGCTTACCTGAACGCCCTCGCGCAGAACACGCCGAGCGCCGCGAATATCCGCCGCTACGCGGAAATCGTGCGCGACCGGGCGGTGCTGCGCCGACTCGTGTCGGTGGCCGACGAGATTTCGGCCGACGCCTTCAACCCGCAGGGCAAGGAAGTGCGCCAGTTGCTCGACGAGGCCGAGTCGAAGGTCTTCTCGATCGCCGAAGACGGCGCGCGCGGCACCCAGGGCTTCCTCGAAATCGGGCCGCTGCTCACGCAGGTGGTCGAGCGCATCGACACGCTCTATCACACGGCCAATCCGAGCGATGTGACGGGCACGCCCACGGGCTTCATCGACCTCGACCGCATGACCTCGGGCATGCACGGCGGCGAACTCATCATCGTGGCAGGGCGCCCTTCGATGGGTAAGACGGCGTTTTCGATGAACGTCGGCGAATACGTGGCCGTGGAATACGGTCTGCCAGTCGCCGTGTTTTCGATGGAAATGCCGGGCAACCAGCTCATCATGCGTATGCTGGGTTCGGTCGGTCGACTGGATCAGCACCGTATGCGTACCGGTCGCCTCACCGACGAAGATTGGCCCAAGCTCACGCACGCCGTGCAGAAAATGAGCGAGGCGCAAATCTTCATCGACGAAACCGGCGGCCTGAACCCGATGGAGTTGCGCTCGCGCGCGCGGCGTCTTTCGCGCCAGTGCGGCAAGCTCGGCCTCATCATCATCGACTACCTGCAGCTGATGAGCGGTTCGGGCGGCGGCGAAAACCGCGCAACCGAAATTTCTGAAATTTCGCGTTCGCTCAAGAGTCTCGCCAAGGAACTCGACGTGCCCGTGATCGCGCTCTCGCAGCTCAATCGCGGCCTCGAGCAGCGTCCCAACAAGCGTCCGGTGATGTCCGACCTGCGCGAATCGGGCGCAATCGAACAGGATGCCGACGTGATCCTGTTCATCTACCGCGACGAAGTCTACAACCCTGACAGCCCTGACAAGGGCACCGCCGAGATCATCATCGGCAAACAGCGTAACGGCCCGATCGGGCCCGTACGCCTCACGTTCCACGGTCAATACACGAAGTTCGATAATTTTGCGGGAGCGCAGAACTTCTACGGCGAATGACGTCGAGTCACGCCGGAATTTGACGTGGAGTCAAGCCGGAACCCACGCGCTTGCGCCATAGTGGCGCAAATGCCGCTTGGGTAGCCGGGGACAAGTGCGGCCTCCAGTCCGTAACGTTACAATATTGCCGTTTTATGACGGCTATCTTGCTGTTTTGTGACGGCAATTCGAGACCATTACCGGGATTCCAATGTTCGGTCGCTTTATGCCCACCGAGGGCAAGTTCTTCGAAATCTTCAACGCGCACGCGAAGTGCATCGTTTCCGCAAGCCGTGAGCTCGAGCTCGTGATCGACAATCTGGCTGACGCGGAAGTCCACAAACAGAATGTGCAGGCCGCCGAAAAGGCCGCCGACAAGCTCACGCACGAAGCGATTGACCTGCTGCACAAGACTTTCATCACGCCGCTCGATCGCGACGAGATCCACAAGCTGATCACGACGATGGACGACTGCCTCGACCTCATGGAGGACGTGGCCACCGCCATTTCGCTGTACGACGTGCAGTCGGTCACCGCCGAAGCGAGCCAGCTCGCGCACGTGGTCACGGCCACCGCCGAGCGCGTGCAGGCCGCCGTCGCGCTGCTCTCCGACATGAAGCAGGCGCGCGACATCCTCAAGGCCTGCGAGGACATCGACCGTCTGGAGTCGGATGCAGACCGCCTGCTGCGCGGTGCGATCTCCAAGCTCTTCCGCGAAGAAGACGATGTCAAGACCCTGATCAAGCTGAAGGCGATCTACGAACTGCTCGAAGCCATCACGGACAAGTGCGAGGATGTCGCGAACATCATCGAAGGCATCGTGCTAGAGAACGCCTGAGCGGACTACGATGCAATCGATACAACTCGCCCTCTGGGTGGTCGCCACGCTTGTGGCCATCGCCCTCATTTTCGACTTCATGAACGGCTTTCACGACGCGGCGAACTCCATCGCCACGGTCGTGTCCACGGGCGTCCTCAAGCCGCAACAGGCCGTGGCGTTCGCGGCCATGTTCAACGTGATCGCCTATTTCGTGTTCCACCTCAAGGTGGCGCAGACGGTGGGCAAGGGCACCATCGATCCCGATATCGTCGATCACTACGTGGTGTTCGGCGCACTGATGGGGGCGATCGGCTGGAACGTGCTCACGTGGTACTACGGTATTCCGTCGAGTTCGTCGCACGCGCTGATCGGCGGTCTGGTGGGCGCTGCGCTCGCCAAGTCGGGCTGGCATTCGCTGAACTTCGACGGCCTCATGAAGACCGTTGCGTTCATTTTCATCTCGCCGCTGCTCGGCTTTATCCTCGGCTCGTTCTTCATGCTGACGGTGTCGTGGCTGTATTTCCGCACGCCACCCAGCAAGGTGGACCGGCGCTTCCGGCGTTTGCAGCTGATTTCGGCCAGCCTCTATAGCCTTGGCCACGGCGGCAACGACGCGCAGAAGACCATCGGCATCATCTGGATGCTGCTGATTGCCACCGGTTACTCGGCGATCGGCTCGGATGCGCCGCCCATCTGGGTGATCGGCGGCTGCTATCTGTCGATGGGTATTGGCACGCTGTTCGGCGGCTGGCGCATCGTGCGCACGATGGGCCAGAAGATCACCAAGCTCAAGCCCGTCGGCGGTTTCTGCGCGGAAGCGGGTGGGGCGCTCACGCTCTTCACGGCTTCGTGGCTCGGCATTCCGGTGTCCACTACGCACACCATCACCGGCGCGATCGTCGGTGTGGGCGCGACGCAAAAACTCAGCGCGGTGCGCTGGGGTGTCGCCGGCAACATCGTCTGGGCCTGGGTGCTGACGATTCCGGCATCGGCCACGCTCGCGGCCGCGGCCTGGTGGCTGGGTCACCGCTTGCTGTAACGACCCGCTGACACTCACGTTGTACAAATGGCGCCCTCGGGCGCCATTTTCTTTTGCCGCTTCGCGAATCAGATGATGGGTGTGGCGCAACCGTCCATCGGCACGATTGCACCGGTTACGTAGCTGGCGCGGCGGCTCGCCAGAAAGAGCACGACATCCGCGATTTCCTCGGGTTTCGCGTAGCGTCCGAGCGGCACGCGAGCCTCGCCGCGCGCGAGCGCGTCCTCGGCGCTCACGCCTTCGCGTCCCGCTTCCAGTTGCAGCGCTTCCTGCAGGCGTTCGGTGAGCGTCGCGCCCGGATTGATCGCGTTGATGCGGATGCCGTAGCGCGCGTGATAGTGCGCGAGGCCAACCGTGGCGAGCATCAAGGCCGCGTTGGCCGCGCCGCCGGCGATATGGATGTCGCTCGCGAGCTTGCCGCCCATGCCGATGATGTTCACGATCGTGCCCGGTTCCTTCGCCTCGCCCGCTTTGACGCGCGCGACCATCCGGCGCAGCACTTCCTGCTGCGGGTAGATATAGGGGAAGTACTTCGCTTCCATCGTCGCCTTGAAGGCGTCGGCGTCGAGCGCTTCGGGGTCGTAGCGGCGCGCAGCGCCGGAGCTGTTCACCAGAATGTCGATCGCACCAACCGCCGAGGAGACTTCCTCGACCACGTCGGCGGCGCTATGCGGCTCGTGGAGGTCGGCGCGCGTGAGATGGACGTGCAGGCCTTCGCTTGCCAGTTGCTCGCGGGCACGTGCCAGATTGGCGGGGTCGCGCGAGACGATCGCGACGCGCGCGCCTTCCTTCGCGAATGCCCGGGCGCAGGCGAGGCCAATGCCCTTGCTGCCGCCCGTCACCAGAACCACCTTGTTGCTCAGTCCGAGATCCATCGCTGCCTCGCTGCGCGTGGGATTGAAAAAGTAATCGAAAACAGTACCAAAACCATAGCAGACGCAGCGGACGGGGGAAACCGCATTGGCCTGCGATGGCCTTTCGTTGGCCATCGGGATAAGGGCGGCAAGCGGGGCTGCGCCGGGCGGCGGCGCTCAGAACGCGCCGTTGGCGAAACGGGCGATGGGGTCGTCGCTGGACTGCGTGGGGGCGGGGGCGCTGCTGCCTGCGGTGGAGGCCCGCATGATCTGCACGGGCTGGGTGGTTTGCACGGGCATCGAGCCGGCCTGCGCGGCTTGTCGTTCGGCGGCGTTGGCGACGGGCGGCGGCGGCTCGAAAGCGTCGGCTGCTGCGTCGATGGCGTCGCGTGGGGTGTCGGCCGAGGCGGCAGGGGTGATTGCGCCGGCATCTCTAGCCTGCGTTTGCGCCGCGTTCAGGGCTTGCGGCGGCGGCTCGAAGGCATCGGCTGCCGACGGTGCGTTTGTTGCATAGGAAGGCGCCTGCACGGCTGTCAGGCGCCGCTGATCTGTGGTGGCCACGCGCGGTGCCGCCGAGGCAACTGGGGCGGCAGCAATGTAGGTATTGATCGCAGGTGCAACGGCTGGCGCGGCGGCCGCCACCGGCGCGCGCGGCGCAGGTGCGGAGGCATCCAGCGTCGGCGTATCGAACGGTGTCGGCGCGCGTTTCGCGGGTGCGAGTCGCCGGATGCCATCGAAATGCTTCGCCCAATATGGATTGGTCAGATAGTCGAGCCGGACGGTGCCGCCCGTCGAAGGCGCATTGACGAAGCGCAGCTTGCCCACGTAGATGCCCACATGCGAGTGCGGCCGTCCGGTGGTGTTGAAGAACACGAGGTCGCCCGCGGCGATCTGATCGGGCTCGATCGATTCGCCGCGCTGGCTCATGTCGAGCGTCGTGCGTGGCAGATCCTCGGAGGCCGCGCGCGCGAACACGTATTTCACGAGACCGCTGCAATCGAAGCCGCTGTCGGGGGTATTGCCGCCCCAACGATAGGGGATGCCGACGAGACCCATCGCCTGGATCGAGATTTCCTCGCGCCCGACGCTGTGATCGACGAAATTGGGGAAGCCGGGCGGTTTGGTACGCCACGCGTAGCCGGATTCCGTGCCGCCGCTGCGCGACACTCTCTGCGGCGCGCTCGAACACGCCGCCAGAAGGACTACGATCAGTAACGCAAGCCAGAGTCGCCGCATGAAAAGCAGATGACGCACGCGAGGCGCACGCCATTGGGGAAAACCGGTAATGCGCCGATGGTAGCCCGTCCGACAGGGCTTGGGCAAGAATTCCTCACAACTTACTTGAAGTTTGCGCGCCAACTGTTGCGATCGGGGCACGCATGCAAGCCCGCACCAATGAAAAAAGGACCGTATCCGGTTGCCCGGAAACGGTCCTTCTGGAGTCGTCCGGTGCTTCGAAAAGCACCGGATTCAGCCGTGTACGTCGCGTTACAGAATGTCCGACGCGTAATCGGCCAGACGGGAACGCTCGCCGCGCGCCAGCGTCACGTGGCCGCTATGCGCCCAGCCCTTGAAGCGGTCCACCACATAGGTGAGACCCGAGCTGCCTTCGGTCAGATACGGCGTGTCGATCTGCGCGATATTGCCCAGACACACGATCTTCGTGCCCGGACCCGCGCGCGTGACCAGCGTCTTCATCTGCTTCGGCGTCAGATTCTGCGCCTCGTCGATGATCAGATACTTGTCCACGAAGGTACGGCCGCGCATGAAGTTCATGCTCTTGACCTTCAGGCGCGAGCGGATCAGTTCCTGGGTCGCGGCGCGGCCCCATTCACCAGCGGCATCGTCGGTCTTCTGGAGCACTTCGAGGTTGTCGTCGAAGGCGCCCATCCACGGCTGCATCTTCTCCTCTTCGGTGCCCGGCAGGAAGCCGATGTCTTCGCCGACCGGCACCGTCGCACGCGTCACGATGATCTCGTTGTAGCGCTTGTCGTCGAGCACTTGAGCCAGACCCGCCGCGAGCGCCACGAGCGTCTTGCCGGTACCGGCCTGACCCAGCAGCGTGACGAAGTCGATCTCGGGGTTCATCAGCAGGTTCAGCGCGAAATTCTGCTCGCGGTTGCGCGCCGTGATCCCCCACACGTTGTTCTTGTGGTGGCCATAGTCGCGCAGCGTTTGCAGCAGCGCCGTCTTGCCGTTGAGCTCACGCACGATCGCGTGGAACGCCGGTTCGCCGTTCTGCGGTTCGAGATAGACGAACTCGTTGACGAGCATCGACAGGCACTCGGGGCCGGTCACGCGGTAATACGTGGTGCCGGTCTTGGTGTCCTGCCAGGACTCCATGCCCTTCGCGTGCTTGGTCCAGAAGTCCTGCGTCAGCGCACGGATGCCCGAGTAGAGCAGGTCCTTGTCTTCGAGAACCTGGTCGTTGAAATAGTCTTCCGCAGGCAGGCCGAGCGCATGCGCCTTGATGCGCATGTTGATGTCTTTCGACACCAGCACGACGAGGTGATCCGGCCGATCGCGCTGCAGCGCGCGCACCACGCCGAGAATCTGGTTGTCGGCCTTGCCTTCGGGCAGACCTTCGACGCGCTCGATATGCGTGAGCGTGGTCTGGAAGTACAGACGACCGAGCGCCTCACGGCTGCCCAGACGCGCAAGCGAAATGCCTTCCGAAATCGGTCCGGCGTTCGCCACCAGTTGATCGAGCGTGCGGCTCACCTGACGCGCGTTGCGCGCGACTTCCGACATGCCCTTCTTGTGGTTGTCGAGTTCTTCCAACGTCATCATCGGCAGATAGACGTCGTGCTCCTCGAAACGGAACAGGCAGGTCGGGTCGTGCATCAGCACGTTGGTGTCGAGCACGAAGAGTTTCTTCACCTCGGTGCTTTCTTCCGGGTGCACGCGTTTCTTCGTGGTGCCACGCGTGGCCGGCGCGGCGGCTGCGCCCGTGGCCTTGGCCGACGCGGGCTTGCTGCCGCTGCGCGCGACGGGCGCCGCCGGTGCCGCGGGTGCTTCGGTTTGCGGCTCTGCGTGGGCCTGCACGGGTTGCAGGAGCGCTGCGGTCTGTTGCTTGCGTTTGCGTGCCGGTGCGGGCGCTACGGGTTCGAGCGCGGCGAGTTCGGCGCTCGCGGAAGGCAGCGGCACCGTGCGCAGCGTGGTCGATGCGTTGGCGGCCGGCGTCATCGGGTCGGCGACGCTTTCCGCGCCAAAGTCGACATCGGCGGCGTCGTTCTCGCTCGCCGCTTTGCGCGTGCTGCGCGTCGTGCGCGCACGCGACTTGTATTCCTCGGGCGGCAGCAGGTTGCCGAGCTTGCTGGGGGGAGTAGGCAAAGGCATGGTGTCCCTCGAAAAATTCGGGTCGAGTGGTCCGGGGTTACCCAGTAAGGTGCGCTTTCGGGCGGCGCGAACGGTTTAGCCGGGTAGGCGTCCGCCGCGACCGCGCTGGGTGCGCGCTCAGGTCTGAAAATGCCGGTTCGCCTGGTCTTCGATCGGCTCCTTGACGTAGACGCGTGCCGGTTTGCCATGCCGGCGCGACGTTGTGGGTATGAAATCCGAAAAAACCAACAAAAAAGCCGCCGCCCCGGCTGACGAGGCAAGCGGCTTTACTGCTCTGATGACGCGTTGCACGAATGCGCCTGAACGGTCATCCAGTGACCGTTCGAAAGACCGCGAAAACGTGGCAGAACGCGACAAAATATGGGGTGGACAGGCACTCATTGCAGCCCAATATAACGCGCCTCAAAGCGCTTGTACAGCTGCCAGAACCTCGTCGACATGGCCCGGCACCTTGAGTCCGCGCCACTCCTGGCGCAGCACACCGTCGGCATCGATAAGGAACGTGGAGCGTTCGATTCCACGTACTTCTTTGCCATACATTTTCTTCATTTTGATGACGTTGAAGAGCGAGCAGAGCGCTTCGTCGCCATCCGATACCAAAGTAAACGGCAGTTCGAGCTTGGTCTTGAAGTTTTCGTGCGAACGCACGCTGTCGCGCGAGACACCGACGATGGTGGCGCCGGCTTTCTTGAACTTCGGAAAGAGGTCGCGAAATTCCATGCCTTCGCGGGTGCAGCCGGGCGTGTTGTCTTTCGGGTAGAAGTACAGCACGACCTTCTTGCCCTTCAGGCTCGACAGCGTGAAGTCGCCGCCGGTGGCGGGTGCGGTGAAATCGGGAACGGGTTGGTCGACTGCGATGGTCACGTCAGGCACGTGGCACTCCCTTTGTTATTGGCTGGCGATGCCGGGCGGGGGCCGAATCTGCGCGGGAGGGCGTCCTCGCGGGCATCGCCGCAACGGCGTGCCGCCCGGCGGGCGCGGGCGGCGGTTATCAGTCGGGCTGAACGATCAACTGGCCGGAACGGCCGGCGATCTCGCCCCAGGTGACAGGGTACGATGGGAGCGAATCCGGGTCCAGCGTCGCATGGTAATCGCCCATCGTGGCAAACGTGTGGCCCTGGGCGCGCCAGCCCGCGAGCAGTTGTTCGAATACCGGCGCGAGCTTCTGGCCTTCGAGCTCGGCGTGCAGCGTGAACACCTGGTCGTGCGGATTGTTCTCGGTGCGCTTGAGCATCCATGCGGCCACGGTGTCGATGTCCACACCGTCCACACCCAGCACTTCGTCGAGCGTGGGCAGCGTGGTGGGCATCTGCACGTGATTGAGCGTGCGGCCGTTCACGACCGGGCGATAGGGCGAATGCCCGCGCCCGTCCGAGGCGTACTGCATGCCCCAGGCGTCGATCTGCGCGAACGCCGCCTCGTTCATCTGCCAGCCCGCTGCGCCGTGCGTGACGGGCGGCATGCCGAAGATGCGCGTGAAGCGGTCATGGCTCTTTTGCATCTGACGCGCGGTCCACTGCGCGTCACGCATGCGCACGTTGTCCTGCCAGTACACGTGGTCCCACGTATGGATGCCGCATTCGAAGCCGGCTTCGTGGATCGCGCGCATTTCCGCGGCGGCTTCCACACCGATGTCGGGACCGGGCAGCAGCACGCCGTACATCAACTGCTTGACCCCGTAATGCTCGACCACCGAGGTGCGCGAAACCTTCTTCAGAAAGCCCGGACGGAACACGCGACGCAGCGCCCAGCCCGTATGGTCCGGGCCGAGGCTGAACAGGAACGTCGCGCGCGCCTTGTAGCGATCGAAGATACGCGCGAGATTCGGCACGCCTTCACGCGTGCCGCGCAGCGTGTCGACGTCGATTTTCAGGACGATGCGGGCCAAGTGGCGAAGTCCCGATCGTTACGCTTGCTGCTCGACGAGGGCGCGTGCCTCGGCGACATGGCCGCGGTACGCCTCGAAGATCTTGCGCAGCGCTTCGTCGAAGGTCGAGGTCGGCGCCCAGCCGAGTTCCTGCATCGTGTTCTCGATCTTCGGCACGCGGTTTTGCACGTCCTGATAGCCCGCACCGTAGTACGCGCCCGACGACGTTTCGACGAGTTGCACCTTCTTCGCCGTTTCCGCGTACTCGGGGAATTCGGCTGCGAGCGCCAGCATCTTGTGCGCGAGTTCGCGCACCGAGAAGTTGTTGGTCGGGTTGCCGATGTTGTAGATCTTGCCCGAGGCGACGCCGTCCTTGTTGTCGATGATCTTCATCAGCGCTTCGATGCCGTCGTCGATGTCGGTGAACGCGCGCTTTTGCGCACCGCCGTCGACGAGGCTGATGTTCTCGCCGCGCACGATGTGGCCGAGGAACTGCGTCACGACGCGCGAGCTGCCTTCCTTCGGCGTGTAGATCGAGTCGAGGCCCGGGCCGATCCAGTTGAACGGACGGAACAGCGTGAAGTTCAGGCCTTCCATGCCGTAGCCCCAGATCACGCGGTCCATCAACTGCTTCGAGCACGCGTAGATCCAGCGCGGCTTGTTGATCGGGCCGTAGGTGAGGGCGGAGTTGTCCGGATCGAACTGCTCGTCCGAGCACATGCCGTAGACCTCGGAGGTCGAGGGGAACACGAGGTGCTTGCCGTACTTGACGGCCGAACGCACGATCGGCAGGTTCGCCTCGAAGTCGAGTTCGAACACGCGCAGCGGTTGCTGAACGTAGGTGGCGGGCGTGGCGATCGCGACGAGGGGAAGGATCACGTCGCACTTCTTGACGTGGTACTCGACCCATTCCTTGTTGATCGTGATGTCGCCTTCGAAGAAGTGCATGCGCTCATGCTTGACCAGATCGCCGAGGCGATCCGTCTGCATGTCCATGCCGAACACTTCCCAGTTCGTGGTCTCGAGGATGCGCTTGGACAGGTGATGGCCGATAAAGCCATTGACACCCAGGATCAGAACTTTTTTCATGGACGAGGGACAGATGAAATGAGGTCGGAGAACGCGGCAGGCGTGACGACGGTCTCTTGACCGCCTTGTGTCTGGCTCGGCGCATGCCGCAGTTCGTGGATCGCGATGGCGCGGCCGTCGCCGCAGAGGGCGAAAAGCGCATTATCGCTTACGTGGATGCCCGCGGGCAATCCGGCGAGGGCGCGCACCTGTTCGGCTTCGCGCGTACCCGGGCGCACGAGGCGCGCGCGGGCGATCACGAAGCGATGCGCGCCGATATCGGTGAACGCGCCCGGATACGGCGGCGCGACGGCGCGAATCAGGTTATAGACGTCCTGCGCGCTGTGCGAAAAATCGAGGCGTCCGTCTTCGGGCTTGCGGCCGCCGAAGTAGCTGCCGTGTGCGAGATCGTTCGGCAGATGCGGCGCCTCGCCCGCGATCAGCGCGGGCAGCACGCGCCACAGCGTCTGCTCGGCGGCTACTGTCACCTTGTCGAAGACCATCGCGGCGGTGTCGTCGGGCAGGATCGGCACCGGCGTCTGCGCGATGATCGCGCCCGCGTCGGGCTTGGCGGCCATTTCATGCAGCGTCGCGCCGGTCTCGGTTTCGCCCTTGATGACGGCCCAGTTGGTGGGCACGCGGCCACGATACTTCGGCAGCAGCGAGCCGTGCATGTTGTACGCGCCGCGCGCGGCCAGCGCGAGCAGATCCACCGGCAGCATGTGGCGGTAGTAGAACGAGAAGATGAAGTCGGGCTGCGCGGCGGACACCGCGGCGCGCAGTTCCGCGCTCTTCGGGTCGGCGGGCGTGACGACTTCGATGCCGTGCTCCTGCGCCACCGACTTCACGCTGCCGAACCAGATGTTCTCGGTCGGACTGTCTTCGTGCGTGACGACCAGCGCCACGTCCACGCCGCGCGCAAGCAGCACCTGGAGGCAGCGCACGCCGACATTGTGATACGCGAAGACGACTGCGCGCGGTTTCATGATTGCGCTCCGGACTGGGCGTTCGAGTTGCTGGGGTTGCCGATCGAGAGCGACGCCTGCACGCCCTGGACGACGTCCTGGCGGGGCACGTCGACGACGGCGCGGCCGTTGCGCTCTTCGAGGATCGTCTGCACGAGATAGCGCGGACGCGCGCGCACCTGCTGATAGATGCGGCCGATGTACTCGCCGAGCAGCCCCAGCGCGAAGATGATCACGCCGAGCATGAAGAACGTGATGGCGAACAGCGTGAACACACCCTGGACTTCGGCGCCCAGCACGAAGCGGCGAATCAGCAGCAGCAGGAACAGGCCCGCCGATCCCAGCGACAGAATCACGCCAATGAACGACAGCCACTGCAACGGCACGACCGAAAAACCGGTCACGAGGTCGAAGTTCAGACGGATGAGGCTATAGAGCGAATACTTCGATTCGCCCGCAAAGCGCTCTTCGTGCGCGACGTCGACCTCGACCGGATTCTGCGCGAACGTGTAGGCGAGCGCGGGAATGAAGGTGTTGATCTCGCCGCAGCGATTGATCGTATCGATGATGTGGCGGTTGTAGGCGCGCAGCATGCAGCCCTGGTCCGTCATCTTGATACGCGTGATGCGCTCGCGCAGACGGTTCATCATCTGCGAGGCCTTGCGGCGCCACAGGCTGTCCTGGCGCTGCATGCGGATGGTGCCGACGTAGTCGTAGCCTTCACGCATCTTCTCGACCAGCTTGCCGATTTCCTCGGGCGGATTTTGCAGGTCGGCGTCGAGCGTGATGACGATCTCGCCGCGCGATTGCTCGAAGCCCGCGAGGATCGCCATGTGCTGGCCGTAGTTGCCGTTGAGCAGGATCGCGCGCGTGGTGTCGGGGCGCGCGCGGAACTGCTCGGCGAGCATCGCAGCCGAGCGGTCGCGGCTGCCGTCGTTGATGAAGATGACTTCGTACGAGGTCCCGAGCTTGTCGAGCGCCGGATAGAGGCGCTCGAACAGCGCCTTCAGGCCGGCTTCCTCGTTGTAGACCGGAATGATGACCGAGACTTCCGGCGTTTCCGGGGTCAAGGTGCGTTGTTCCGTTTGACTCATGTGTGCGTCTTTTCCGTTGGGGTGAGGCGTGTTGCGCGACAGTGTAGGGGCAGCCGGGCGGGCGCGATTGGCCGAACAGCGCCCGCACTGTGTCGATATTTACTTCGCGTACTGCGTGCAGATGTCGTCGATCGCGCGGCACACGCGCGCTACATCCGCGAAGCTCATCAGCGTGTAGAGCGGCAGCGTGAGCGTGGTCTCGCCGAGGCGCTCGGCGTGCGGGAACATGCCCGCCTTGAAACCGCGCTCGCGGTAGAGCGTGAACAGGTGAATGGCCGGGTAGTGCACGCCTGAGCCGATGCCGCGCTCCTTGAGCTGTTCCATGAAACCGGCGCGGCTGATCGTGAGCTTCTCCAGCGGCAGCGTGATCTGGAACATGTGCCAGTTGCTGTTGGTCATGTCCGCCACCGGCAGACCCACGCCCAGCTTCACGGCGGCGCTGCCCTCGAAGCCCGTGAAGTAGGCATGCGCGAGCTTGCGGCGTTGCTCCGTGAAGCGCTCGATGTGCTTGAGCTGGCCAAGGCCCACGCGCGCCGCGACATCCGTGAGATTGTACTTGCCGCCGAGCACGTCGCAGTCCATGCCGTCGTAGCCCGTGCGGGTGATGCCTTGCAGGCGGTACTTGCGGGCCAGTTCGGCTTCGTCCTCGTTATTGAGCACGAGCGCGCCGCCTTCGATCGCCGTCAGGTTCTTGTTGGCGTGGAAGCTGAACGAGACGATGTCGCCGATCGCGCCGATGCGCTTGCCGTTCCAGCTCGAACCGAACGCCTGGGCGGCGTCCTCGATCACGCGCAGCTTGTGCTGGCGGGCGATCGCGTAGAGGCGGTCCATGTCCACCGGCAGGCCGGTGAGGAACACGGGGATGATCGCTTTGGTCTTCGGCGTGATGGCGGCTTCGAGCTTGTCGAGGTCGATGTTGCGCGTAATGGGGTCGATGTCGGCGAACACGGGCGTCGCGCCGACTTCGTAAATCACGTTGCTGGTGGACACCCACGAGGCCGGCGTCGTGATGACCTCGTCGCCGGGACCGACGCCCGCGATGCGCAGGCCGATTTCCAGCGTCGCCGTGCCCGAGTTGAAGGTACGCACCGGACGCCCGCCGCAGTATTCGGAGAGCGCGGCCTCGAAGGCCTGATTCTGCGGGCCGGTGGTGATCCAGCCCGAGCGCAGCACGTCGACGACGCCCGCGATGGTTTCTTCGTCGATTTCGGGCTTTACGAACGGCAGGAACGGAGCGGGTGACTGGGTCATGAGTGCTTTTTGGGTCAGAACGTCAGGGGTAGTCGAAAGCCGTACGAAAGCCGGGTGGGTTATCGGCGGCGTTCGCGTGAGACTCAAGGCGGCTTGGTGCGTCGTAAGGTGCCTGGAGCCTGCTGGATGACTGCTTATGAAACGCTGGCGCAGTGTGTTGCCGTGCGCGCGTGAGGTTAGCTGCGCGCGAGCACAACCACGCCGATCAGGATGATGCCGATGCCGACGAGGCGCTGGATGCTGAGCACTTCACCGAACAGATACCACGCCGCGAACGCGTTGACCACGTAGCCGAGCGAGAGCATCGGATAGGCGATGGAGACGTCCACGCGCGACAGGCCGACGATCCACACGACCACGCTGAACACATAGCAGGTCAGGCCGCCGATGATCGGCAACTGGGTGGCGAGCTTCCAGCCGATGGGCAGGATGTTCGCACGGGTGAATTCGAAGTGTCCAACGCCATTGACACCGGCCTTGAGCAACAGTTGCGCGCAGGCGTTCAGGCCGACGCCGGCGAGGATACAGATCAGGGAAATCGGATTCATCGTTTCGGATGGTTAATACGAAATGGGGTGCGATGGGCGCATTGCGCAGTCTGGGGGGCGTGTTCACGCCGCACGCAGCGCAGGCCGCAGCGGGCCGATGCGCCAGCGCCCCGCATTATCGCTCAAGTGCGGGGCGCAATCGCCGCGCCGCCCGGCTGGCGGACGCGCGACGTCGGGATGGCGATCATTCAACCGGCTGGTCAACCTGCTATTGAACCGGCTTTTCGACTACCACGCGGCGCGAATCGCGGGCGATCACCTGCATCGGCAGGCCTTGCGCCACGAACTCGTCGTAGCGATCCGCCGGCACCAACGCGAGCGCGTAGCGCTCGGCCTTCCAGCGTTGTTCCCACTCGGCCACGGTCGGTACCCATTTTTGCGGCTCTTCGCTGATGCCGAAGGCCAGTTCGTCGGTGACCTGCACCATCGTCATCGAATGGCGCACGTAGAAGGGCAAGGTGTGGTCGAGTACGCCCACCGAATAGAACGGCGTGTCGGGCGGCAATTTGGCGATCGCCGAGCGTACGGCCGGCGCGAGCGGCGCGCCCGAGCTGAGCGTGCCGAACACGTCATGGCCGATGCCCGCGATGGTCGCGAGCAGCAGCCAGGCGGCGCCCAGCGCCACGGCCGGCGCCTGGGCGCCCGTTTCCGGCGTGCGCTTCGAGCGCGCGAAACGCAGACCCACCATCGTCGCCACGAAGGCGACCGCGGCGGCGGCGAACACGTAGACCTGGAATTGGCGATAGAGCGCGTTGGGATTGCGCGCGTCGCCCAGTCGCGTGAGCACGAACGAGCCCGCCATCAGCGCGACGGCCAGCAGCGCATAGCCGAGCAGATGCCGCGTCCACTGTTTGCGCGTCATGAGCGGCAGGTACAGGCCGATCACGAGCGCGAGCGGCGGGGCGATCGGCAGCGTGTACGAAATCAGCTTCGAATGCGAGGCGCTGAAGAACAGGAAGATGAAGGCGGTCCACACCAGCATCAGCGTGACAGGCGCGAAACCGTTGGGCTGGCGCGGCGTGCGCAGCGCATGGCGCACGCTCTGGAGGCTCACCGACAGCCAGGGCAGGAAGCCCACCAGCATCACCGGCACGAAGTAGTAGAACGGGCCGGGGCGGTTCTGCGCGGGCGTGAGGTAGCGCTGGAACTGCTGGACGATGAAGAAGAAGTTGAAGAACTCGGGATTGCGCTGCTGCACGAGGATGAACCACGGCGAGACGATCGCGAAGAACACGATCAGGCCGCTCACCAGATACAGGCGCTTCCAGAGCGCCCAGTCGCGCGCGATCAGCGTATAGAGCACCAGCACGGCGCCCGGCAGGATCAGGCCGACGAGACCCTTCGAGAGCACGGAGAGCGCCATCGCGCCCCAGCACACCCACATCCACAAGCGCGCGTCGCGCGTGGACAGGTTCGGGCGCTGGGCCAGCAGCAGCGCGCAAAGGCTCAGCTCCATCCAGAACGACAGGCCCATGTCGAGCGTGTTGAAGTGGCCCATCAGGTTCCAGTACGGCGCGCAGGCGAGCACGAGCGCCGCGAAGAAACCGGTGGCCGCATTGAACACGCGCGCGCCCGTGAAGCCGACCAGCAGCACGCCAGCGAAGCCCGTGAGCGCCGTATAAAGGCGCGCCTGCCATTCGCCGATCCCGAACCACGCGAACGTGAGCGCGTTCATCCAGGTCTGCAGCGGGGGCTTCTCGAAATACTTGTAGCCGTTGTAGCGCGGGGTGATCCAGTCGCCGGACGCGAGCATCTCGCGCGCCATTTCGGCATAGCGGCCTTCATCGCTTGGCAGCAGATGGCGCCAGCCGAGCGGCACGAACCAGATAACAGCGAGCGCGACGATCAGCAGCAGGATCGCGCCACGGTTGAGCGGCAGCCTCGAGGGCGTATCGTTCATGGATTGCAGCCTGTTCTTGTCAACGTTGCGGGCTTGCGGGCGGCGCCGCGCCCGGGTGCGGGCTCGAGGGAGACCCGCGCGGCGCGCAAGTGTACTACGCCGCGCCGGGCCAACCTGAAGGCGAGCTTAAGGGGGAATTGACGCGCGTGCTTTCCCGGGCTTTCCGGTGGGCTTTCGCGCCGCGTCAATCAGGTATAAGTGCAGCCGGGATCAGGACTCGACCGGAAATCAATCAGGTTTCGATCAGCAGTGCGGCGGCCACGCGGCGGCCTTCGGCCATCAGGATGTTGTAGGTGCGGCAGGCGGCCTTGATGTCCATCGCCTCGACGCCGATGCGCTTCGCAGCCAGCGCGGCGGTCAGGCGCGGGTGCGGGAAGCGCAGGCGCTCGCCGCTGCCGAACACCACGACTTCGGGCTTGAGCGGCAGCAGCATGTCGAAGAGTTCGGGCGTAAGGGCGTCGAACGCGCTCACCGGCCAGGGGACGACCGGCGTGTCGGGCAGCATGAGAATGCTGCCGTTATGGCGTTCGAGATTGATTTCGACGTAATCGGCGCCGTAACCGGTGACGGTGTTCAGGGCGGCGCTGGAATCCTGGTGTAATTTCAAAACTTCAATTCC
The DNA here is from genome assembly GCF_905220265.1 of Paraburkholderia sp. J67. Lineage (NCBI taxonomy): Bacteria > Pseudomonadati > Pseudomonadota > Betaproteobacteria > Burkholderiales > Burkholderiaceae > Paraburkholderia > Paraburkholderia sp. J67. The sequence continues at coordinate 52,784 of NZ_CAJMZK010000017.1, read as the reverse complement.
GGAAGATCGCAGGTCGATCGCGGTCAGCGCGGCGGGAAGGGACGCTCACAAATGACGAATACGGCGTGGTGCATTCGTGTCCCATTTCCTGCGCGCCCGCGGCTGGCGGGCCGGCGCGGCTTCTTGCGCATTGCGGAAGTCGGCCAAAATCCGCTAAATTATAACTTTTTGGCAGCCGCGGCGAGGGAGTATGGCCACGAGCGGCCGTCCCAGCGGTGTCCGTTGCAGTGTCCGTGAAGGCTCCTGCGCACGCCATGCGCCCGAATCATCCGTTTCGCGGGCGAACGCAGTCACAAGCTGCAAGGCTGGTCTCATCCGCGTCCGGGCACGCCTTATCCTGGCCCTGCACTGGCTCCCGCACCGGCACTCGCGCCGTTCATTCGCCGCTCATTGGCGGCTCCATCATCCGATCAACCCCGTTCCAGCCCGTACCAGGCTTTTAATCCGACAGCCCGCCGTGAAACCGATCCTCAAATCCAACAAGCTGCAGAACGTCTGCTACGACATCCGCGGGCCGGTGCTCGAGCATGCCAAGCGCCTCGAAGAAGAAGGCCACCGCATCATCAAGCTGAACATCGGCAATCTCGCGCCGTTCGGTTTCGACGCACCCGACGAAGTGATTCAGGACATGATCCTGAACCTGCCGGGCTCCTCGGGCTATTCGGACTCGAAGGGCGTGTTCGCCGCGCGCAAGGCGATCATGCATTACGCGCAGCAAAAGGGCATTAAAGGCGTCGAACTCGACGACATCTACATCGGCAACGGCGCGTCCGAGCTGATCGTGATGGCCATGCAGGGTCTGCTGAACGACGGCGACGAAGTGCTGCTGCCCGCGCCCGACTATCCGCTCTGGACGGCGGCGGTCAGCCTCTCGGGCGGCACGCCCGTGCACTACATCTGCGACGAATCGAACGCATGGATGCCCGACCTCGACGACATCCGCGCGAAGATCACCCCGAACACCCGCGCGCTGGTGGTCATCAACCCGAACAATCCGACCGGCGCGCTGTACTCGGACGAACTGCTGCGGGGCCTGATCGAAATCGCGCGTGAGCACGGCCTGATTCTTTTCGCGGACGAGGTCTACGACAAGATCGTCTACGACGGCAAGCAGCACACGGCGCTCGGCTCGCTCTCCGAGGACGTGCTCACCGTCACGTTCAACAGCCTGTCGAAGAGCTATCGCGCGTGCGGCTACCGCGCGGGCTGGATGTTCCTCTCGGGCATGACGGGCGAGAATCGCCGCCGCTCGAAGGACTACACCGAAGGTCTCGGCATCCTGGCCTCGATGCGCCTGTGCGCGAACGTGCCGGGCCAGTACGCGATCCAGACGGCGCTGGGCGGCTACCAGAGCATCAACGAGCTGATCCAGCCGGGCGGGCGTCTGTATCGCCAGCGCGATCTGGCGTACAACATGCTGACGGCGATTCCGGGCGTGACCTGCGTGAAGCCCGAGGCGGCGCTCTACATGTTCCCGCGCCTCGACCCGAAGCTCTATCCGATCCAGGACGACCAGCAGTTCATCCTCGACCTGCTGCTGCAGGAGCGCGTGCTGCTGGTGCAGGGCACAGGTTTCAACTGGAAGCAGCCGGATCACTTCCGCGTGGTGTTCCTGCCGAACGTCGACGACCTGACCGATTCGATCAACCGGATCGCGCGCTTCCTCGACGGCTATCGCCAGCGCCACGGTACGTAAGGCTTGCCCCGCGTACCTCATCGAATTTCGCGAATTTCCCGAATTTCCTTTTCACACTTTTAGACGAACACACGCTGCATGGATCCGATCAAAGTAGGTCTCTTGGGCTTCGGCACGGTGGGCAGCGGCACCTTCACGGTACTGCGCCGCAACCAGGAAGAAATCAAACGCCGCGCGGGTCGCGGCATCGAGATCGCGCGCATTGCCGTGCGCAATCCGGCCAAGGCAACGGCAGCGCTCGGCGCTGACGCCGGCAGCGTCGACCTCACGACCGACTTCAACGCCGTGGTCGACGATCCGTCGATTTCGATCATCGCCGAAATGATTGGCGGCACCACGCTCGCCAAGGATCTCGTGCTGCGCGCGATCGGCAACGGCAAGCACGTCGTCACCGCCAACAAGGCGCTGCTGGCGGTCCACGGCACGGAGATCTTCCAGGCCGCGCGCGCCAAGGGCGTGATGGTCGCGTTCGAAGCGGCGGTCGCAGGCGGCATCCCCATCATCAAGGCGCTGCGCGAAGGCCTCACGGCCAACCGCATCCAGTACATCGCGGGCATCATCAACGGCACGACGAACTACATCCTGTCGGAAATGCGCGAGCGCGGTCTGGACTTCGCGACCGCACTCAAGGCCGCGCAGGAACTGGGCTACGCCGAAGCCGATCCGACCTTCGACATCGAAGGCGTGGACGCCGCGCACAAGGCCACGATCATGAGCGCGATCGCGTTCGGCGTGCCGGTGCAGTTCGACAAGGCTTACGTGGAAGGCATCAGCAAGCTCGACGCCATCGACATCAAGTACGCGGAAGAGCTGGGCTACCGGATCAAGCTGCTCGGCATCGCGCGCCGCACGGACAAGGGCATCGAGCTGCGCACGCACCCGACGCTGATCCCGGCCAGGCGCCTGCTCGCCAACGTCGAAGGCGCGATGAACGCGGTCGTGGTGCACGGCGATGCCGTGGGCACGACGCTCTACTACGGCAAGGGCGCGGGTGCGGAACCCACCGCCTCGGCCGTGGTGGCCGATCTGGTCGACGTGACGCGTCTGCACACGGCCGATCCAGAGCACCGCGTGCCGCACCTGGCGTTCCAGCCGGACAGCCTCTCGAATACGCCGATCCTGCCGATCGACGAAGTCACGAGCGGCTACTACCTGCGCCTGCGCGTGGCCGACCAGACCGGCGTGATGGCCGACATCACGCGCATCCTCGCGGATAGCGGCATCTCGATCGACGCGCTGCTGCAAAAGGAATCGGAAGAGGTGGACGCGCAGGGCAAGGCGGAGACGGACATCATCCTGATCACGCACCGCACGGTCGAAAAGAACGTGAACGCGGCGATCGCGCAGATCGAACAACTGGCGACGGTGAAGTCGTCGGTGACGAAGCTGCGCATGGAAGGACTGAACTAATCCGGTGAGGCGACAGGTGTTGCAACACCTGTCGCAAGATAAGGGCAAGGCAATGAATTACGTATCTACGCGCGGCGCGGGCGCCGGCGAGCATCACTCGTTTTCGGACATCCTGCTGGGCGGTCTCGCGCGCGACGGCGGTCTCTATCTGCCAGCCGAGTATCCGCGTGTCAGCGAGGAAGAACTCGCGCGCTGGCGCGGCCTCTCGTACGCGGACCTCGCGTTCGAGATCCTCTCGAAGTTCGCGACCGATATTCCCGCCGAGGACCTGCGCGACATCACGCGCCGCACCTACACGGCCGCCACGTACTGCAACGTGCGCCATGGCGAGGACGCCAGCAAGATCACGCCGCTGACTTCGCTCGGCGAGGAAAACGGCGCGCCGCTCTCGCTGCTCGAACTCTCGAACGGCCCGACGCTCGCGTTCAAGGACATGGCGATGCAGTTGCTCGGCAACCTGTTCGAGTACGCACTCGCCAAGGCCGGTCAGCAACTGAACATTCTGGGCGCGACCTCGGGCGACACCGGCAGCGCCGCCGAATACGCGATGCGTGGCAAGAAGGGCGTGCGCGTGTTCATGCTCTCGCCGCACAAGAAGATGAGCGCGTTCCAGACGGCGCAGATGTTCAGCCTTCAGGACCCGAACATCTTCAATCTGGCCGTCGAAGGCGTGTTCGACGACTGCCAGGACATCGTCAAGGCTGTCTCGAACGATCACGCGTACAAGGCGCAGCAGAAGATCGGCACGGTCAATTCGATCAACTGGGCGCGCGTCGTGGCTCAGGTCGTCTATTACTTTGCGGGCTATTTCGCCGCGACGAAGAGCAACGACCAGCGCGTTTCGTTCACGGTGCCCTCGGGCAACTTCGGCAATGTGTGCGCGGGCCATATCGCGCGCATGATGGGCCTGCCGATCGAAAAGCTCGTGGTCGCGACCAACGAGAACGACGTGCTCGACGAGTTCTTCCGCACGGGTATCTATCGCGTGCGCGCGTCGGCGGAGACGTATCACACGACCAGCCCGAGCATGGATATCTCGAAGGCATCGAACTTCGAGCGCTTCGTCTACGACCTGCTCGGCCGCGATCCGGCACGCGTGACGCAGCTGTTCCGCGACGTGGAAGAAAAGGGCGGTTTCGATCTGACGGCGAGCGGCGACTTCGTGCGCGTGCAGCAATTCGGTTTCGTCTCGGGCCGTAGCAGCCACGACGACCGGATCGCCACGATCCGCGACGTGTATACGCGCTACCAGACCATGATCGACACCCACACGGCCGACGGCGTGAAGGTCGCGCGTGAGCATCTGCAACCGGGCGTGCCGATGATCGTGCTGGAAACGGCGCAGCCGGTGAAGTTCGGCGAGACGATTCGCGAGGCGCTCGAGCGCGAGCCGGAGCGTCCGGCTGCATTCGAGGGTCTGGAGGCGCTGCCGCAGCGCTTCGAAGTTCTGCCGGCCGATGCGCAGCGTGTGAAGGATTACATCGCTGGCCATACGGGGCTGTAAACAGGCGCCCCTCTCCCCCGGCCCCTCTCCCACAGGGAGAGGGGAGCAAAGTCTCCCTCTCCCTTTGGGAGAGGGTCGGGGAGAGGGATGCTGCGATGCTCGATATAAAGGGACGCGGCGCAACGCCGCGCCCCCGCCGCTACAATAACGACAGACCCCAACTGTCGATGGCGCTGGCGCAGGGATTGACTGGCGCTGAATGCCGCCTCGCGCCACGTCACCATCCCCGCACATGTCCACGCCCAATACGCCTATAGCGCCCAGCGCGCCCTCAGCCGCCCCTGCTCCGCGCGTGCCGATGATCTCGACCGCCGACGCGCTGGCGACCTTGCTGGCCGCCGCCCAGCCGCTCGCGCAGACCGAAACCCTCTCGACCTTCGACGCGCTCAACCGCGTGCTGGCGGTCGAAGTCGTTTCCTCGCTCGACGTGCCGCCCATGCACACGAGCGCGATGGACGGCTACGCCGTGCGCGTGGCCGATCTCGCCCAGGGCAGCCGCCGCCTGCCGGTTTCGCAACGCATTCCGGCCGGCCACGCGCCGCAGCCGCTCGCGGCGGGCACGGCGGCGCGCATCTTCACGGGCGCCTCGGTGCCGCCGGGTGCCGATGCCGTGGTGATGCAGGAGCAGACCGAAAGCGCCGATGGCGAAGTGACGATCCTGCACAACCCGAAGGCGGGCGAGTGGATCACTGCGCAGGGCGCCGACATCCGCAAGGGCTCGGTGATCCTCCCGGTGGGCACGCGCCTGGGTCCGGCGGCGCTCGGGCTGGCGGTGTCGGTCGGCTGCGCGACGCTCACGGTGACGCGGCGCGTGAAAGTGGCGGTGTTCTTCACCGGCGACGAATTGACGATGCCCGGCGAGCCGCTCAAGCCGGGTGCGATCTACAATTCGAACCGCTTCACGCTCACGGGGCTGCTGCGCAACCTCGGATGCGAGGTGACGGATTACGGCATCGTGCCGGATCGGCTCGACGTCACACGCGAAACGCTGCGCGACGCAGCGACGAAGCACGACCTGATCCTGACGTCCGGCGGTGTGTCGGTGGGCGAGGAGGATCACGTGAAGCCGGCCGTCGAAGCCGAGGGCCGGATCGACATGTGGCAGATCGCGATGAAGCCGGGCAAGCCGCTCGCGTTCGGCGCGGTGCGCCGCCCGCAAGGGGAGGGTGTCGAAGGCGAGGCCTTTTTCATCGGCCTGCCGGGCAACCCGGTTTCGAGCTTCGTGACCTTTCTGCTGTTCGTGCGGCCGTTCCTGCTGAGCCTCGCGGGCGTGGCGCACGTGAGCCCGCGCGCGCTCTCGCTGCGCGCCGATTTCAGTCAGAACAAGGCCGATCGCCGCAACGAGTTCCTGCGCGCGCGCGTGAATCCGGCCGGTGGGCTGGACCTGTTCTCGAATCAGAGCTCGGCGGTGCTGACCTCGACCGTGTGGGGCGACGGCATCATCGACAATCCACCCAATCACGCGATCAGCGCGGGCGAGACCGTGCGTTTCATCCCGTTTACCGAACTGCTGTACTAAAGCCAGTACCGAGCCTTATCCGATGAAGATTCAGCTGAAATTTTTTGCGAGCGTGCGCGAAGCACTGTGTGTCGCCGATGAAACCGTCACGTTGCCCGAGAGCATCGTCACGGTGGGCGATGTGCGTGGCTGGCTGCGCGCACGGGGTGGCGTCTGGGCGGAAACGCTGGCGGAGGGCCGCGCGCTGCGCATGGCCTGCAATCACGTCATGACCGAGCCGACCACACGCATCACCGAGGGCTGCGAAGTGGCGTTTTTCCCGCCGGTGACGGGCGGCTGACCGTAGCGAGCCCAAAGGTAATAAAGGGAATAAAGCCATGCCCGTACGCGTCCAGACCGAAGATTTCGACCTGAGCACCGAAGTCGCGCAGTTGCGTGCCCACAACCCGGCGATTGGCGCGGTGGCGTGCTTCGTCGGCACCGTGCGCGATCTCAATGACGGCAGCAGTGTCGCGGGGATGGAACTCGAGCACTATCCGGGCATGACGGAAAAGGCGCTCGAAGGCATCGTGACCGAGGCGCAGCGGCGTTGGCCGGGTATCGAGGTGCTGATCGTGCATCGGGTGGGCAAGCTCGCGCCGCTCGACCAGATCGTGCTGGTGGTGACCACCTCGAAGCATCGCGGCGATGCGTTCGCCTCGTGCGAGTTCGTGATGGACTATCTCAAGACCGAAGCGCCGTTCTGGAAGAAGGAAGAGACCGAACATGGCGCGCGCTGGGTCGATGCGCGCACGAGTGACGACGCGGCGCTGGCGCGCTGGGGCGTGAAGTCGGGGAATGCGGCGAACGAGGGTTGACGGGCGGGCTTGCGCGATATCGATTGATCGTTCCGGTATTTAAGGAACTATCGCGCCTCATGCCGTTGATTTCGCCATTGTTCCTGGACGATCGGAACAATGGTCGGCGTTCTCCCGGACTCATGCCTCGTTTGGGGCGCGTACCGTCACGGCGCTGGCCCCCGTCGTGCCTGAGCGGTGCGAGCGGAGTGTCTCGCGCATCGCCGCCGCTTAGATGACGCGTCTGGGGATGGCCACTGAAGCCATGCGCACGCCCAACGACCCCTCCGACGGCGTCAACGCAGCCAGACTGGTGCGCGCGTTTTCAACCCTGGCCTCGAAAGCCATCCTTGCGGTGCCGCTCAGCGGTGCGACGAACTCGCGCGAGGTCAGCGTCAGCGGATCGACGGGGCGCTCGTTCAGACGCACCTCGAAATGCAGATGTGGCCCTGTCACCGTGCCCGTGCGGCCGACATACCCAATCACCTCGCCCTGCTCGATTCGCTGCCCGGAGCGCAACCCGCTCGCCCACGCAACCAGATGCGCATAGCGGGTCGAGTAGCCATCGTCGTGACGCAACACGACCAGCTTGCCGTAGCCATGACCGCTGGCGGCCAGTTCCAGCGTGCCGGTAGCGGCCGCATGGATCGGCGTGCCGACGGGCGCGGTCAAATCGATGCCAGCATGAAAGCGCGGCTCGCCAAACACCGGATGCGTGCGCATGCCGAATGGCGAACTCACCCGACGGTAATCGAGCGGCATCGCGAAAGGCTTGCCTGCGAGCAGCGCGCCATCGAGCGTGTAGTACGCACCGCGGGCGGCGCCAGGCGCCCGGAACCACAGTGCGTCGTACGTTGCGCCTTGCAGGCGCAGCGCGATAGAGGCGATACGTGGCGTCATCAGGCCGTCGACCTGATCCAGCATCACGCGGAAAGTGTCGCCCGCCTGTGCGTGGGCATCGAGATCGACACGGCCTGCGAAGAGGGTTTCGATTTGCGTAGCGACGCTGGCGGGCAAACCGGCTTGCGTGAGCGATGCGCGCAAGGTCGAGTCGATCGACCCGGCGGCTGACTGCACCTCGCTCGCCGGCAGGCCGAACGCCGATGCGGCGTCGGGTGCGTTCAATGCCGACGCGATGCCCGCATCCAGCGCGATCACGGGGCCGGACCATCCGTGATCGTCCGAGGCGAGCGAGCCTTCGGCTAGCGGCTCATCCGCGAGCGGCAGGCACATCGAGGCGAGGCGTGAGCAGACGATGCCGGGCATGCGCGTGTTCGATGGCGGCGTCATAGCAAACGGCGTTGCATCCGCGCTCAGGGCGAACGGCTGGGCGAACTCGCCGTCGACGTCACGCAGCGACGGCCAGATCGCATCGAAGGACGTCACGGGCGACGCGGCTCGCAAGGTCTTTTCGTTGGCAAACGTGGCGTGGGGGAGTGCCGGGCTTGGGGCGAACGACGTCGAAACGGCGGCCTGGGCGCCGGGTACGAGCGCCGTGGCCAAGCCCAGGGCCATCAGCGCCGCAATACCGCCAGGCGTCTTGCGTTTGAGTGGCAATGGGTGCGCCGCCGTCATGGAGAAAGCTTGCCCGCGCGCAAGGGAGGAGCGTAAGTCAGTCACGTAGGGATCTCGCGGTGAGAAACAAAGGAACGCGGGCAGGAGCGGCCGAGCATGGCAGCGGCGCGTGGCGAGGATCAGGTCATCGCGCCGCGCAGCCCAACGAGTAATGAAGAAATTTTACGAATCGGCCTCAGGGGAATCTGTAGAACGAATTCGAATGGCGGGAGGGTGAAGCGGTGCGATGAGGCGGTCGACCTTATGCGCATAAAACGGGGGCAGATTGCTTATTAATTGCAACTAACAGCCAGACTTGCCGAAGCCCGGATGGCGGGCGGTCCAAGGGGCTTAGGCGGCTTCGTCGTGATCCATCGAACGGCCGATGATTTTGGCCGGAAATGGCTCGCCAGCAGGGCGTTCCGGCAGGTCGTGCCCATGCCCGGCGGGGTGACGCCGGGGCGCGATTGTCTCGAGCAGCGCGACTTGTTCGGCCGGAATCACATAATCCCAGCCGAAGCGGCTCAGTTGCAGGCTCTGGACGATTCGCAGCGCCGGTTCCATGAAGCGCACGGCGGCGGCGGGTTCGTAATGGGCCTGAACCGTGTCGAGAAAAAGATAGAGCCAGTGGCTGAAATGCTTCGGCTCGATCCCCGGCACGGGTTCGTGCGCCTGCTGCACATTGCCTCGATACGACTTGCTGCCGAGTACGAGACTCGACCAGAAACGGCACATCTTCGGCAGATGGTCGTCCCAGCGGCCGGCAAGCGCGCCATCGAAGACCGGGCCGAGCAGGGCATCGGCGCGTACACGGTCGTAGAACGCGTAGACGAGTTCGCGGATGTTCTCTTCGGTGGGGGCGGTGTGCCGCACGCGGGCGGCATGGGCGTCGGGGTGAGTCATGGTGGAGCCTGAGGATAAAGCGGGGAACGCGCTGCGAGCGGGTCATGATACTCGGCTGCGCTAAAACCTGCATGCCGTCTGCATGTTAATGTAGGGATTCCCGTTTCTGCTTCCGTTCGAACCCCCTTGCCATGAGATTGACCGATTACACCGACTACTCGCTGCGCGTGATGCTGTACCTCGCCTTGCGCCGCAACGGCCTGACGACGATTCAGGAAATTTCGGATGCCTACGGCATTTCGAAGAATCATCTGATGAAGGTGGTGCATCGTCTCGGGGAGTTGGGCTGGGTCGATACCGTGCGCGGGCGCAATGGCGGCTTGCGGCTCGCGCCGCAATCGCTTGAACTCAGCGTCGGCGCGGTGGTGCGGCAAACGGAGAGCGATTTCGCGCTGGTCGGCTGCTTTCCCGACGAGCACGGCGAGCGTCGACAGTGCGTCATAGAGCCGCAATGCCGACTCAAGCACGCGTTGGCGGCTGCGCGCGATGCCTTTCTCGCCGAACTCGATCGCCACACCATCGGCGAACTCGCGCAGCCAGCGGGTGAATTGACCGGATTGCTCGGCCTCGCGCCGATCACGTTCGTACCCAGCGCCAAGCCAGCGACGGCAACGGTTGCGCGGCGCGAGACCTCGCGCGACCATTGAGCGCTGGCGGCGCTACACGCTCCCGTCGTAAAAATCGGAAAAAATGACGTGCTGGGCGCTTGAAAATGGCGCATGACCCCTTAGATTTGGTGACAGTTAAAAATTCTGGAGGTCTCGCTTCAAATGAGAATCGACAAACTCACCACCAAGTTTCAGGAAGCACTCGCCGACGCACAAAGCCTGGCTGTCGGCCACGACAATCAATACATCGAACCGGTCCACCTGCTGGCGGCGCTCGTCGCGCAGCAGGACGGTTCCGCGCGTTCGCTGATGTCGCGTGCGGGCGTGCAGGTGCAGGCGCTGCAGAACGCGCTTAACGACGCCATCAACCGCCTGCCGCAGGTGCAGGGCACCGACGGCAACGTGCAGGTCGGGCGCGAGCTCACGGGCCTGCTCAATCAGGCCGACAAGGAAGCGCAGAAGCTCAACGACACCTACATCGCGAGCGAGATGTTTCTGCTGGCGGTCGCCGACGACAAGAGTGACGCCGGTCAGCTTGCGCGCAAGAACGGCTTGACGCGCAAGGCGCTGGAAGCCGCGATCGTCGCGGTGCGCGGCGGGGCGCAAGTGCACAGCCAGGACGCGGAAAGCCAGCGCGAAGCGCTGAAGAAGTACACGGTCGATCTGACCGAACGCGCACGCGCCGGCAAGCTCGATCCCGTGATCGGCCGCGACGACGAAATCCGCCGCTCGATCCAGATCCTGCAACGCCGCACCAAGAACAATCCCGTGCTGATTGGCGAGCCGGGCGTGGGCAAGACGGCGATCGTCGAAGGCCTCGCGCAGCGCATCGTCAACGGCGAAGTGCCGGAAACGCTCAAGGGCAAGCGCGTGCTTTCGCTCGATATGGCGGCGCTGCTCGCGGGTGCGAAGTATCGCGGCGAGTTCGAGGAGCGTCTGAAGTCGGTGCTCAACGACATCGCCAAGGACGAAGGCCAGACCATCGTCTTTATCGACGAAATTCACACGATGGTGGGTGCGGGCAAGGCCGAAGGCGCAATGGATGCGGGCAACATGCTCAAGCCGGCGCTCTCGCGCGGCGAGCTGCACTGCATCGGCGCGACTACGCTCGACGAATATCGCAAGTACATCGAGAAGGATGCCGCGCTCGAACGCCGCTTCCAGAAGGTGCTCGTGGATGAGCCGTCGGTCGAGGCGACCATCGCGATCCTGCGCGGTCTGCAGGAGAAGTACGAACTGCACCACGGCGTCGAAATTACCGACCCGGCGATCGTAGCCGCGGCGGAGCTGTCGCATCGCTACATCACGGATCGTTTCCTGCCAGACAAGGCTATCGACCTGATCGACGAAGCCGCTTCGAAGATCAAGATGGAAATCGATTCGAAGCCCGAAGAGATGGACAAGCTCGACCGTCGTCTGATTCAGCTGAAGATCGAACGCGAAGCCGTCAAGAAGGAAAAGGACGAAGCCTCGCAGAAGCGTCTGCAGCTGATCGAGGAAGAGATCGACCGCCTGAGCCTGGAATATAAGGACCTCGAAGAGATCTGGACCGCGGAAAAGGCCGCCGTGCAGGGCAGCGCGCAGATCAAGGAAGAGATCGACCGCGTGCGCGCCGAGATTACGAAGTTCCAGCGCGACGGCAAGCTCGAAAAGGTCGCCGAACTCCAGTACGGCAAGCTGCCGCAACTGGAAGCGCAACTCAAGCAGGTCGCGCAGGCCGAGGCGAGCGAGCAGAGCAACCCGACGCGCCATCGTCTCTTGCGCACCCAGGTGGGCGCCGAGGAAATCGCGGAAGTGGTCTCGCGTTCGACCGGCATTCCGGTCTCGCGCATGATGCAGGGCGAGCGTGAAAAGCTGCTGCTGATCGAGGACAAGCTGCACGAGCGTGTGGTCGGCCAGGACGAGGCGATCGTGGCGGTTGCCGACGCGATCCGCCGCTCGCGCGCCGGTCTCGCGGACCCGAACAAGCCCTATGGCTCGTTCCTGTTCCTCGGGCCGACGGGCGTGGGTAAGACCGAGTTGTGCAAGGCGCTCGCGGGCTTCCTGTTCGATTCGGAGGACCATCTCATCCGCATCGACATGAGCGAGTTCATGGAGAAGCACAGCGTCGCGCGTTTGATCGGCGCGCCGCCGGGCTACGTGGGTTACGAGGAAGGCGGTTATCTGACCGAGGCCGTGCGCCGCAAGCCGTATAGCGTGATTCTGCTCGACGAAGTCGAGAAGGCGCACCCGGACGTGTTCAACGTGCTGCTACAGGTGCTCGACGATGGCCGCATGACCGATGGCCAGGGCCGCACGGTCGACTTCAAGAACACGGTGATCGTGATGACCTCGAACATCGGCTCGCATCTGATCCAGGCGATGGTCGACGAGCCGCAGGAAGTGGTCAAGGACGCGGTGTGGAACGAAGTGAAGCTGCAGTTCCGCCCTGAATTCCTCAACCGTATCGACGAAGTCGTCGTGTTCCATGCGCTCGGCAAGCAGAACATCGAGTCGATCGCGAAGATCCAGTTGCAGCGCCTGCGCGAGCGTCTGGAAAAGCTCGACATGGAGCTCGTGGTGTCGGACGAAGCGCTCGGCAAGATCGCGGACGTCGGCTACGACCCGCTGTTCGGCGCGCGGCCGCTCAAGCGTGCGATCCAGCAGGAGATCGAGAATCCGGTCGCCAAGCTGATCCTCGCGGGCAAGTTCGGGCCGAAGGACGTGATTCCGGTCGATGTGCAGGACGGCAAGCTCGTGTTCGAACGCGTCGTGCACTAAGCGCGACAGTAGTGCGGGCTGCGAGGTTCGCACCGTCGCAAATGCAAAAGGCTCCCCAGGCGGGGAGCCTTTTTTCTTGGGCGCTCAGCCGCGCCCAAGCGTGCTTATGCCTGCTTGTTGCCGCCGCCGAGCAGCGATGCAAGACCGCCGAGCGTGCCCAGCACGCTTTCGCTGTTGATCTGGCCGCCTTGCGGCACTTCGCCGGTCGGCGTGCCGGCGTTGACGATATGCGGCAGCACCTGGGCGAGCAGGCCGCTCACCTGGCTCGGCTCCATGCCGACCTTTTGCGCGAGGCCCGACACCACGTCGGAGCCCAGCACGTTATGCAACTGATCGGCGGAAACCGCCTGGTTCTCGCCGTTGCCGACCCACGATTGCGCGATTTCGCCGAGGCCGCCTTGCTGGAACTTCTGGAGGAGGCCGTTCAGGCCGCCCGGTTGGTTGTTGACGAATTCCATCGCCAGCGCGATGAGTTGGGCCTGGCCGCCGCCTTGTTGCTGTTGCGACGAACCGAGCAGGGAACCGAGGGTATCGAGCAGGCTCATGATGATCTCTCTGAATATTGGCCGTGGCGGGAGCCACGGCCGGTGAGTGGTATGGCGCGCGTTGCGCGCCGGAAAGTGGACGCTGGAATCGTGGACGCCGAAACCTTGCGTGGTGTTCAGGTGCCCGAAGCACCCGATGCGGCCGCATCCGAGGCGGCCTTGCTCTTCTTCGACTTCTTGCCTTTTTTGGCCTTGGTATCCGACGCCGCGCCGGGTGCCGAGGCAGCAGTGCTCGCATCGGCGGCGCTCGCAGCGGCGTCCTTCTTGCTCTTATGCTTCGACTTGCTTGCCTTCGCATCCGAGGCGGCCTGTGGCGCGGTCGTGGCGGCAGGCGTGGTCTGTGCCGTGGTGGTAGCAGGATTCGGCGCCGTGCCCGTCGTGGCCGCCGCCGTGCTCTTGCTGCTCTTCGCCGAAGTCGCCGGCTTACCCGCCGGCGGTGCCGACGAGCCATTGATCGTCAGCCCCGCGGCCTCCAGGTTCTGCACCGACTTCGGACCGATGCCCTTGACGCGGGTCACGAGGTCGTCGGCGTCCTTGAACGGGCCGTTTTTCGTGCGTTCGTCGATGATCGCCTTGGCGTGCGCGGGGCCGATGCCCTTGACCGATTCGAGCGCGGTTTCGTCGGCGGTGTTGACTTCGACGCCGGCCACGGCAAGCGCCGCGGACAACGAAAATCCAATCGCGAGGAACAGCATCAGCAACTTCTTGAGCATGGCAATCACTCCATTGAGGGCATTTCGGTTAGCCGGGAACGGACGACGCATCCAGTCGATGGCGCTGCGCTACAAGAATAGGACAGTTGGCGTATCCGTGGACGGGAAGCTGACAGGATCCGGACAGGAAGCGAACAGGAAGCCGTCGATTTATACCCACGGTTGCGTGGCAAGACAATCGCGCCGCACAATATTTAATACTTCTGTGCATTCTGGTGGCGGGATTGCTGTGGGAGCGGCGGCGCGAGGTGCGCCAGCGTGGTGCGCGTCGTGATGTGCGCTGAAGTGTGCCCAGAAGTGAGCTCAGAAGGACGCGTCAGGCCCGATGCGGGCCGATGATGCCGAGCTTCGCGATACGCCGGTACAACGTTGCGCGCGAGATGCCGAGCGCGCTAGCGGCCGCATTCGGACGCCAGCGATGCGTGGTGAGCGCGGCGAGGATGCGCGCGCGTTCGTCGGCCTCGCTCTCCAGAGTGCGGGGCGTGTTCAGGTGCGCTTCGCCTGGGCTCGCCAACGGCAATTGCGCCGCGAGATCGGCGCTCAAATGGCGCGCTTCCACGCGCACCGTGTCGCAAACCGCACATGCGTAGCGCATGGCGTTGCGCAACTGGCGCAGATTGCCGGGCCACGCGAACGCGGCCAGCCGCGTCGCCAGTCCGGCGTCCAGCACGAGCGGGCGGCCTGCCGCCTGGGCTTCCTCGGCGAATACCGATGCGATCAGCATGGCGATGTCGCGCCGCTCGCGCAGCGGCGGCAGCGTGAGGACCGCGCCGCACAGGCGGTAGTAGAGATCCTCGCGGAACTGCCCAACGGCCGCCATCTGCGCGAGATCGCGGTGGGTGGCGCAGATCACGTCGAGATCGACGCGCGTGGGCGCTTCGCTACCGAGCGGCAGTACCTCGCCTTCTGCCAGCACGCGCAGCAGGCGCGTCTGGAGCGTGAGCGGCATATCGCCGATCTCGTCGAGAAAGAGCGTGCCGCCATCGGCGAGAGCGATCTTGCCGCGTGCGCCATGACGGCGCGCACCCGTGAAGGCGCCCGGCGCATAACCGAACAGTTCGCTCTCGATCAGCGACTCGGGCAGCGCGCCGCAATTCACGGCCACGAACGGCCGGTTGCGGCGCGGGCCGGCATCGTGGATCGCGCGTGCGAACACTTCTTTGCCCGCACCCGTTTCACCGAGCAGGAGCACGGGCAGACGCTTGCCCGCCACGCGCTGGGCGATACGGGCGTTGTCGGCGACGCGTGTGTCGGTGCTGCGCAGAAACGGGCCGAGCGCGCTGGCGTCGCGCACCTCGTCGTGGTGTGCCGCGCGCGCATCGCGCAGGGGCGTCGCGCCGTGCTGGCCCGGCGACGCCGTGCGCCCGAGCGGCGCGCGAATGCGTGCATAGAGCATCGCGCCGCTCGCACGCAGGCGCAGCGCGGCGATCGCTTCGACGCGGCCGATATCGCGCAACTGGACATGCGAGGAATCGAAGATCTCGTCGATATGGCGGGGCGCGTCGAGACCCGCGATGCATTCGCGCGCGCGCCGGTTCGCGGCCATCACGTTGCCGTTCTCGTCGAAGGCGATCAGCAACTCGGGCTGCGCCTCGACGTAATTGCGGTTCTGATGGCCGAACAGGATCCAGCAGGCCGAGGTGCGATGCAGGAAATAGCCGTCCTCGATGAGCGTGGCGCTCTGGCGCACGAGCTGATTGACGATGCGCTGGCTGTCGCGGTTGTCGGGCGACTGCACGGCGGAGGCGTCGAGCACGCCGATCAACTCGCCGCCCGGCGCGAAGATCGGAGCGGCGCTGCAAGTGAGCGTCGTGAAGGCCGCGCGGAAGTGATCGGTCTTGTGCACCGTGATCGGTGCGAGATCGGTGAGCACGCTTGCGATGCCGCAGGTGCCTTCTTCGCTCTCCGACCAGCACGAGCCGATGTAGAGGCCCGCGTGCTTGAAGTCGTTGCGGCGTTGGCGGTCGATGCGGTAGTCGATGGTGACGCCGTGCGCGTCGGTGAGCATCACGCAGTAATCGGCGTCGCGCACGGTCTCGTGCAGGCGCGCGAGGCACTGGCCGGAGGCGCGCAGGAACGCTTCTTCGCGCTCACGGATCTCGCGCAGTTCGGCGGCGCTCAGCACACGCGGGCCGATCACCGAGCCCGGATCGAGCTGATAGCGCTCGAACGAGCGCTGCCACGACGACGCAAGGCGTGGCGAGTCGGACGGCGCGGGCAAGCGGCCTTCGACGGCGCCGCGCACACGTTCGGCGTGCCGGGTGGGCGCAAGAGCGTAGGGCATGGGCGATTCCAGACGTATCCAGACGATCCAGAGTGAGCGCGGCGAGCGGGCGGCGCGATCTTTTGTAGCACATCCGGCGCGCGTGATCACACCGCAGCGCAGCATGCGAGACGGCTGAGACGATCGTCTCAACGCGCTGCGAGACGCCGGTGAGACGCGACGCGATACGGCGCGAAGCCCGTCGGGCGAGGCTTTGACGTTATCCGTCTCGGGCGTCGAACTGAAGGCACGTGAATGCGGCGCAGGTCGGACGATCGCGTGAGACGCCGTCGTGCCTGTCGCCGTGTGAAGGGCCGCATCGGGCCAGTCACGGCAAACGCCCATCGGCCAAGCCTTTCAGCGGCACGGCGTGTCGTGACTACGAGATTGGCATAGCGCTTGCAGAGAGTACGGGCAACAAAGGCGCGCTACCCCGCTGCACGGATGCCGCCATCACAACACGTCCATGCGCGCTTCGCGCCGCGTGGACAGGAGACAAGGCCCGTGACGACGCCCGTGACCGTAGGCGTGATCGCGAACCCGGCTTCGGGTCGCGATATCCGCCGCCTCACCACGCATGCATCCGTTTTCCCGACGGCGGAAAAGGCCAATATGGTCGTGCGCCTGCTGGCCGGTCTCGGCGCGCTGGGCGTCGAGCGCGTGCTCACGCTGCGCGATTGCACGGGCGTCGCCGCGCTGGTGCTGCGTGCGCTGGAAACGCACGCCGCCGTGGCGACGCACGAGCGTTGGCCGGCGGTCGAATTCCTCGATTTGCCTGTTAGCGAGAGCGTCGCCGATACCCACGCGGGCGTCGCGCAGATGGTCCGCGAGCAGGTCGCGTTGATCGCCGTGCTGGGTGGCGACGGCACCCATCGCGCCGTGGCCGCGCACTGTGGCTCGACGCCGCTCGTCGCGCTATCCACCGGCACCAACAACGCTTTTCCCGAACTACGTGAGGCCACGATCGCCGGCATGGCGGGCGCGCTGGTCGCCACCGGCGCGGTGCCCGCCGAAGCCGCGCTGGTGCGCAACAAGCGCCTGGTTGCGCGCTGCGTCGAAGGCCCCAATCGCGGTCATGAGGAAATCGCGCTGGTCGATATCTGCGTGTCGCGTCAGCCTTTTGTGGGGGCAAGGGCGATTTCAGATAGTTCGGATATCGAATCGTTATTTCTTGCCTTTGCACCGCCCGACGGTATCGGTCTTGCATCCATTGGCGGCGCGTGGGCGCCTGTTGGGCGCGACGCCGCTCACGGTCTGCGCATGACCTTCGATCACTCGACAGGCGCGACGAAAGAAGGCGTGCCGCTCATGGCTCCGATCGCGCCGGGCCGCATCGAACGCGTGACGATGCGCACCTGCCAGCGGCTCGAAGTGGGCATGGCGCTGCCGCTCGAAGCGGGCCACGGCACGCTCGCCTTCGACGGCGAGCGCGAGATCGAACCGGCCCGCGGCGACCGCTACGAAGTCACGCTGGACTGGCAGGGGCCGCTCACCGTCGATGTCACTCGCACGATGCGTTATGCAGCGTCGCACCAGTTGATGCGCGAGGCGGTGACGTCGCGCTAGCCGACGTCACCACGCCAATGAATAACCCAACGAGCAACCCAACAAAAGGAGACATCAGCATGCACGAACCCCTCAAAGGCCAGGTCGCGATCGTCACCGGCGGCGCGCGCGGCATAGGCCGCGGCATCGCGCTCACACTCGCGCAGGCGGGCGCCGATCTGTTGCTCGCGGATCTGCTGGAGGAGCCGCTAGCTGCGACTGCCAGGGCGGTCCGCGAACTCGGCCGCCGCGTGAGCACCTGCAAGGTCGATGTCACGCAGGCGGCTCAGGTCGAGGCGATGGTGGCGCGCGCGCTTGCCGATCTGGGCGGCCTCGACATCCTGGTGAACTGCGCGGGCGTGATCTCGATTCATCCGGTTGCCGAACTCTCGGAAAAGGACTGGGATTTCGTCATGGACGTCAACGCCAAGGGCACCTTCCTTGGCTGCAAGGCAGCGCTGCCGCATCTGCGCGCGCAACAGCGTGGGCACATCGTCAACGTCGCGTCGATCGCGGGCAAGGAGGGTTTTCCGAATCTCGCGCACTACAGCGCCTCGAAGTTCGCCGTGGTGGGTTTCACCAACGCGCTCGCCAAGGAAGTCGCGCGCGAAGGCATCACCGTCAACGCGATCTGCCCGGGCATCGTGCGCACCTATATGTGGGACCGGCTCTCGGACGAATGGAAAAACGCTGGCGAGAGCGTGGAGGAATCGTGGCAGCGCCATCAGCTCACGCTGATTCCGCAAGGCCGCGCGCAGACTCCGGAGGACATGGGACGGCTCGCCCTGTTCTTCGCGACGATGGACAACATCACGGGCCAGTCGGTCAACGTCGACGGCGGCTTCACGTTCCACTGAGGCCGCCGTTTCGCAGTGCTAGAGGCATAACCCGTGTCTTATCGACAGGAGACAACCATGTCAGGCCAGTTGAACAAGGAACAGTTGCTGAAGGCGTATCGCTCGATGCGCACGATCCGCGAATTCGAGGAGCGCTTGCACGTCGAATTCGCGACCGGCGAGATTCCCGGTTTCGTGCACCTCTATGCGGGTGAGGAGGCGTCGGCGGTGGGCGTCATGAGCCATCTGAACGATGCCGATTATGTGGCCACCACGCACCGCGGCCACGGCCATTGCATCGCCAAGGGCGTGGACGTGCGCGAGATGATGGCCGAGATCTACGGCCGCGAGACCGGCTCATGCCGGGGCAAGGGCGGTTCGATGCATATCGCCGATCTCTCGAAAGGCATGCTGGGCGCGAACGGCATCGTCGGGGCGGGCGGGCCGCTCACTTGTGGCGCGGCGCTCGCGGCGAAGCACAAGAAAACCGGCGGCGTGGGCGTGTGCTTTTTCGGCGATGGCGCCTCGAATCAGGGCGTGATTTTCGAGTCGATGAATCTGGCCTCGGTCTGGCGTCTGCCCGTCATTTTCGTGGCCGAAAACAACGGCTACGCGGAAGCGACTTCGTCCACCTGGTCGGTGGCCGCCGACAACATCGCAGACCGCGCCAACGGCTTCGGCATGCCGGGTGTGATCGTCGATGGCTTCGACTTCTTTGCCGTGCACGAGGCGCTGGGCGAGGCGATTGCACGCGCGCGCAACGGCGGCGGGCCGACGCTCGTGGAAATGAAACTCTCGCGCTATTTCGGCCATTTCGAGGGCGATGCGCAGACCTATCGCGCGCCCGGCGAAGTGCAGAAGCTGCGTGACGAAAAGGACTGCCTCAAGCGCTTCGAAGAGCGCGTGGTGCGTGCGGAACTGGCGAGCGCCGACGATCTGCGCAAGGTGGACGCCGAAGTCAAGGCGCTGATCGACGACGCCGTGGTGAAAGCGAAGGCCGCGCCGTTGCCCGCGCCCGAAGCGCTGCTCACCGACGTGTACGTGTCCTATCCCTGAACGCCTTGCGGTCAAATCATCAGGATTCCAGATCAAGGAGACGAAAATGGCACGGAAAATTACCTATTCGCAGGCGATCAACGAAGCGCTCGCACAGGAAATGGCGCGCGACGACAGCGTGATTGTGATGGGCGAGGACAACGCGGGCGGCGCGGGCGCGCCCGGCGAGCAGGACGCCTGGGGCGGCGTGCTCGGCGTGACCAAAGGGCTTTACGGCAAATTCCCGGGGCGCGTGCTCGATACGCCGCTCTCGGAGGGCGGTTTCATCGGCGCGGCGGTGGGCGCGGCGGCGTGCGGCTTGCGGCCAGTGGCCGAGCTGATGTTCATCGACTTCATGGGCGTGTGCTTCGACCAGATCTACAACCAGGCCGCGAAATTCCGCTACATGTTCGGCGGCAAGGCAGTTACGCCCGTGGTGATCCGCACGATGTACGGCGCGGGGCTGCGCGCGGCGGCCCAGCACTCGCAAATGCTGACTTCGCTTTTCACCCATATTCCGGGGCTCAAGGTCGTGTGCCCGGCCACGCCCTATGATGCGAAGGGCCTCATGATCCAGGCGATCCGCGACAACGACCCGGTGATCTTCTGCGAGCACAAACTGCTCTACACGATGGAAGGCGAGGTGCCCGAAGAGTCGTATTCGATTCCGTTTGGCGAAGCGAACATCGTGCGCGATGGCGATGACGTCACGCTCGTGACGTATGGGCGCATGGTCCACTACGCGCTCGACGCGGCGCAAAAGCTCGCGAAAGAAGGCATCGAGGCCGACGTGATCGACCTGCGCACGACGTCGCCGCTCGACGAGGACACCATTCTCGAAAGCGTGCAGCGCACCGGTCGCGTGGTGGTGGTGGACGAGGCGAATCCGCGCTGCTCGATCGCCACCGACATTGCGGCGCTGGTCGCCAGCAAGGCGTTTCACGATCTCAAGGCGCCGGTCGGCATGGTGACTGCGCCGCATACGCCGGTGCCGTTCGCGGCCTCACTCGAAGACCTCTATATCCCCTCGGCGGACCGGATCGTCGAAGCCGCGCGCGCCGCAAGGAGCTGACGTTATGCCGATCCATATGATCACGATGCCCAAATGGGGGCTGTCGATGGAGCAGGGCCAGGTGAACGGCTGGCTCAAGTCGCTGGGCGACAAGGTCACGAAAGGCGAAGAACTGCTGGACGTCGAATCGGACAAGATCGCTTCGGGCGTCGAGTGCGCGTTCGAAGGCATTCTGCGGCGGCAGATCGCCCAGGAGGGCGATACGCTGCCGGTGGGGGCGCTGCTCGGTGTGGTCGCCGATCTAGAAGCTTCGGATGCCGAAATAGATGCCGTGGTGAGCGAGTTTCAGCGTGATTTCGTACCGGCGAAAGCGGGCGACGCGGACGTGGGGCCGCAGCCCGAGAAGGCGCAGATCGGCGGGCGAACGATGCGCTGGCTCAAGCTCGGCGAGGGCAGCGGGACGCCGGTCGTGCTGATTCACGGCTTTGGCGGCGATCTGAACAACTGGCTCTTCAATCACGCCGATCTTGCGGCCGACCGCACCGTTTGGGCGCTCGATCTACCGGGGCACGGCGAATCGGGCAAGACGCTGGAAAGCGGGGCGCTCGACGAACTCGCACAGAGTGCGATCGCGTTTCTCGACGCGCAACAGATCGAACGCGCGCATCTGGTGGGGCACTCGCTCGGCGGTGCAGTGGCGATGGCGGTGGCCGAAAAGGCTCCCACGCGTGTTGCTTCGCTGGCGCTGATCGCGAGCGCAGGACTCGGCGACGAAATCGACGGCGCGTATATCGAGGGCTTCGTCTCGGCGGCGAACCGAAACGCGCTGAAGCCGCATGTGACGAAGCTGTTCGCCGATCCCGCGCTGGTGACGCGCCAGCTCGTCGAGGATCTCGTGAAGTACAAGCGGCTCGAAGGCGTGCAGGAGGCACTGCGCAAGATTTCGGCGCAGGCGTTCGAGGGCGGTGCGCAGCGGCGTGTGTTTCGCGACAGGCTCTCGACGCTTGCGCCAAAGGTGTTGGTGGTCTGGGGCGAGAGCGACCAGATCATTCCGGCGCGCCACGCGCAGGGTCTTGCGCCCAGCGTGCAAATCGAGGTGATCGCGGGCAAGGGACATATGGTGCAGATGGAAGCCGCCGCCGAGGTCAATCGCCTGCTCAAGGCCTTTTTCGAGGCGGGAGGCTGACCATGAGCGAGGGCGCGTCCGAGGTAACGGCGCAGGCGATGCTGCCGGGCGATACCGCGCTCGGCCAGCACGGTCTGCGCAGCCGCGAGAAGCTCGCGCGGATTCCGGTGAAGATCGTGCCGGCGCCAGCAGGCGAGGCGTTGCCGAAGCCGCCCTGGCTGCGGGCGCGCCCGCTCATGAGCACGACGGTCGCGCAAGTGGCCGCCGTGCTGCGCGAGCATCGGCTGCATTCGGTGTGCGAGGAGGCGATGTGTCCGAACATCGGCGAGTGCTTCGCGCAGCGCACGGCCACCTTCATGATCATGGGCGGGTTGTGCACGCGGCGGTGTCCGTTTTGCGACGTTGCGCACGGGCGGCCCGCGCCGCTCGATGCCGACGAGCCCGCGCATCTGGCGCACGCGGTGGCGGCGCTCGGGTTGCGGCATGTCGTGATCACCTCGGTGGACCGCGACGATCTGCGGGACGGCGGCGCGGCCCATTTCGCGCGGTGCATCGAGCAGGTGCGCGGGCGCGTGCCCGGTATCGGCGTGGAGATTCTCACACCGGATTTTCGCGGGCGAATCGACCGGGCGCTCGATTCGCTTTCAACGGCGTGGCCCGATGTGTTCAATCACAACGTCGAGACCGTGCCTTCGCTTTATCGCGCGGCGCGACCGGGCGCCGATTATCGCGGCTCGCTTGATCTGCTCGCGCGCGCCAAGGCGGCACATGGTGCGCTCGTGACGAAGTCGGGGCTGATGGTGGGGCTCGGCGAGTCCGACGTGCAACTTCAGGCGACGATGCGCGATTTGCGTGAACACGGCGTTGAAGTGCTGACGATCGGCCAGTATCTTGCGCCCTCGCGCTATCACTTGCCGGTGCGGCGTTATGTGCATCCCGATGCGTTCGCGGACTTGCGCGAAGCGGGGCTCGCGATGGGCTTTCGCGAAGTGGTGGCCGGGCCGCTCGTGCGGTCTTCGTATCATGCGGCGCAAACGGTGGAGGCGGCGCGCAAAACGGCCTGACTGCGCACGTTGCGTTGTTATGCAACTAACAGCCAAGCGCGCAATCGACTTAACCGACGCGCGCTCTGCGCGCGTCAACCAACATCAAACTTCAGCCCGCAGATAGCGGGTGCTGACGCGTGACAGATACACGACCAGCCCTGCGCCTGCAATCACGAGACTCGCCGCATTGGCGATCCAGAAACCGCGCGCGCCAGTCGCCCAGGCGGGCAGGGTGCCGAACACATCGAAACCGAGCGCATAGCCGCCGCCCAGGCCCACGCCCCAAAGGGCGATCGCATAGATGACCGTCGGCACCACGGCAACCTTGTAGGCGCGCAGCGCAAAGGCCGTGGTGATCTGGAGCGCGTCGAACACGTGATAGACCGTCACGATCGCGACGAGCGGCATCGCTGCCACCGCCACGGCGGGATCGGGCGTGTATCCGCCGATGATGAGCGGCCGCAGCACGAACACGATCGCACCATAAACGCAGGCGATCGCCACGGCCGTCATCACGCCGTGCCGCGCGAGCGTGCGCGCCTCGGCGGGGCGGTTACCGCCTAGCGCCTGCGCGACCAGTGTCGAGGTCGCCACACCAATCGAGAGCGGCGTCATGTAGAGCACCGCACCCATGTTGCCGGCGATCTGATGCCCGGCGAGCGTCGTCGTGCCCAGTCGCGCGATGAAAATCGCCATGAAGGTGTAGGACGTCACCTCGATGAGATACGACAGTCCCATCGGAATACCGAGCTTGAGCAGTTCCATCTGGCGCTTCCAGACGGGCCAGCAGAAGTGCCTGAAGATCTCGAACGGCGCGAACACCTCGATACGCTTGAACGCGACGGCGGCGCACAGCGCCAGCGCCCAGTTGATCGACGTGCTGGCGAGCGCGCAGCCGGGGCCGCCCAGCGCGGGCACGCCGAGGCCGCCGAAGATCAGCCAGGTATTGAGCGGCACCTTGATGGCGAGTGCGCCCACTTGCAGGAACATCACGAGGCGCGGGCGACCGACCGCGTTGGACAGCGAACTGTAGATGCGAAACGCGAGGCTCGCGGGCAGCCCGAACGAGAGCAGCCGCAGATAGCCGATGGTGCGATCGCGCAGCGCTTCGGGCGCGCGCGCGAGGTCGAGCAGTGGGCCGGGGAAATAGAGGATCGTGAAGCCGATCACCATCAGCACGAGTGCGAGCCAGAAGGCCTGGCGCACTTCTTCGCCGATCTCGGTGTCCTTGCGGGCACCGTAGAGTTGCGCCGTGACGGGCTGAAGCGCCGAGAGGATGCCCGTGAGGCCGATATAGACCGAAACATAAATCGACGAGCCGAGCCCGAGCGCCGCAAGATCGAGCGCCGAATAGCGGCCGACCATTGCCGTGTCGATCACGCCGAACGCGATGATCGCGAGCTGGCCGACCAGCACCGGCCAGGCGAGGCCGGCGATGCGCCGGACGTCGCCGAGGAAGGTCGTCGTCACTGCGGTCTCTGTGGTTCTGTGGTGGCTTCTATCGTTAATCGGGGCGCTTGCGCCACACGTGCTTCTTGAGCGGCGGCTGCGGACGGTCGATGCGCACGTAAAGGCGGAAACGCTCGTCGCGGTCGGCGGCGCGGCGGCCTTCCCAGACCAGCTTCCAGACGAAGTTCGACATCGAGCTGGGTTCACCGTAGTCCTGGGTGTCCTGGCGCAGGATCACGTCGCAGTCTTCGTCGAACGAGAAGTGCATCTTGCCGAAGTAGGCAAAGGTCGCGATCTGCGCGTCGCCCAGACGCACCGGCGAGATGCATTGATAGTCGGCGGGCAGGTGCGTGGCGATCTGTTGCGCCACGTCCTTGTAGGTCCGGCTGTAGTTGACGACGGGCAGCCAGAGCGTCATCAGCAGCACCCACATCAGCGTGGTGCCGCCGCTCGAGAGCACGACGCTGCGCCACAACACCTTCGGATGACGCGCCACGCGCCATTGCACGAGCCCCATCCAGCACAGCGTCACGCCTACCGCGCAGACGAACGAGAGAATCTTGAACTGCGGCGCGAAGCCCGGCACGAGGCGCGCGAGGTTGCGCGCGAGCGGCGCCGGGAAGCCCGTCATGCCCGCCAGCCAGACGAGCCACACGAAGGTGCCGAGAATCGTGAAGCTCAGTACCGCGAACCAGTCAATGGCGTTGATCGCCTCGCGCTTGAGGGTGGGCAGCGCGAAGGTGGCGAGCACCGACAGCGCGGGCAGCACCAGCATGAAGAGGCGGTTGGTCTCGTGGCTCTGGACGACCACGAGGATCAGCAGCGGCACGATCACGGAAAGCGGAATCGCGATATGCGGCGCGCGGCGCAGGCCGGCCCAGCTCACCCAGGCCCAGATCGCGAGCGGCCACGCGGGCCACGTGAAGAGCGGCAGATTCTTCGCGGCATAGCGCAGCACCGAGCCCGGCGGCCCCGCGAACGCGTTGACGTTGGTGCGCGCCCACTGGTTGATGAACCAGACGGCGTCGTCCGGGTAGTAATGCAGCGTAATCAGTGGCCACGAGAAGCCGACCACGATGGCCACCGGCAGCCCGGCCACGAGCAGCCAGCGCGAGCGCGTCTCGGGTGCGATGGCAAGCATGACCAGCGTGCCGACGAGCAGCGCGCCCACCAGCACGGGGCCGCTCGAGAGCATCACGACGCCCAGCGCCACGCCCCACCAGACAGCGCCCTGGATCGGCTTGTCGATGGCGCGCACGAGGCCGTAGACCAGCATGCCGATGCCGAGAAACTGCATCAGCTGCGGCGTGGTTTCGTGGCCACGCTCGGCAAGACCGAAGCAGGCGAGCAGGATCAGCAGGGCGCCGTCGGCCAGTGTGCGGCCGTAGTCGCGGGGTTCGGGTTCGCCGCCGAACGCGTACTTGAACGGCTGGACTTCGGGGCGTCGGCCCAGCAGGTAGGCGCTGTACCAGACGAAGGCGCAGGCGAAGCAGAACAGCAGGCCCGTGGCGATGCGCGAAGCGTTGCTTGCATCCACCCACGGTGCAAAGAGGCGAATACAGAGCGCGCCGAGCCAGTAGCCAAGCGGCCCGTTCTCGGTCACGTATTTGCCGACGAGGTTTGGCAGCAGCCAGTCGTGCGAGGTGCCGCCGGCCATCGTCCACATCACGCCAAAGCCCGCCGCATCCTCGTTCTTCCACGGATCGCGGCCGAACAGGCCGAACGAAGCGAAGACGATGGTGATGGTCAGCAGCAGCCAGCGCGGCAAGGCGCTGGTGGCGGAGGCGGTCAGGCGAATGGCAGGCTTCATGCAGTACGAAGGGATTCGGGTAAGCGGACCGGATGGGGCAGCACAGTGGACGGGAATCGTTGTCGGTTGCAACGATAGGCAACCTCGGGCAACCCTATGCAACGACTCGCCGCGATTGGCATGCCCGTGTGCCCGGTCGGGAGCATCCGGCATTCTAGCCGCGCAGGCTCGCGCGCGTCACGGCGCAGATTATTTGCACGGGTAAGAAAGCGGGGAGAGACAGTTCAAACGCGTCAGTTTTGGCGCGGGCAACAAAAAAGGGCAGCGTACGCTGCCCTTTTTCGCTGTGCATCCTGCTGGGACCGGCGCGAACGCCGGTGCGGCGAAGATTTACTTCACTGCCTTGCCCGATGCGCGCGTGCCGAACTTCTTGTTGAACTTCTCGACGCGGCCAGCCGTGTCCATGATCTTCTGCGTGCCCGTGTAGAACGGGTGCGATTCCGACGAAACTTCGATCTTCGCGAGCGGGTAGGTCTTGCCTTCGAATTCTGCGGTTTCGCGCGTCTGGATCGTCGAGCGGGTCACGAACTTGAAGTCGTTCGAAACGTCGATGAACAGGACTTCGCGGTAATTCGGGTGAATGCCTTCTTTCATGATATTTCCTTAAATCTGGCGGTAGCCAACCCGCGTGTCTGCCAGCAACCCTGCTGACCGACCGTTCGCGCGAGCCACTTGCACAAGGTCGAAAAACGGCGATTATGCCAGAGAATCAGCCGGTTGGCGAATTTCTGATCGCGCGCCCAGGTGGGTGAATCAGGTGGGCGACGGCGCCAGTGCGCCCACGCGCGCCGGGTCCTGGCGGTAGTAGCGCGCGAGCAGCCGGTAGAGTTCGGGAAATTCGGCCTCGAACGCCTTGGGCTTGGCAAACAGCGCCTCGCTGCAAACGGCGAAGAACTCCGACGGATGGTCGGCGGCATAGGGATCGATCAGCGAATCGCGCTCGAAGCGCGCCCAGCGGCGCTCCGGCACGGCGTCCACCTTGTCGCAGAACTGGTCGTAGGCGTTGTCGAACACGTCGGCCCACGCCTGCGCGTCGAGCGGTGCATGCCAGCGGCGAAAAAGGGGCGGATGACCGTCGGCCTCGCCGTTGAGCATGTCGATCTTGTGCGCGAATTCGTGGATCACGACGTTGTAGGCGTCGCTGCCGTCGGTCATCTGCGCGTCTTCCCAGGAGAGCAGCACCGGGCCGCCTTCCCACGCTTCGCCGCTCGCGTCGTGCTCGACTTCGTGGACCACGCCGTCCTCGCCCTCGACGGTCTTGCGGATGATGAACTCGCCCGGGTAGACCGTCACGCCCACCCAACCCTTATAGAGATCGAGCGAAAGATTGAGCACCGGCAGCGACGCCTGCACCGCGATCGCTACGGCGATCTGATCGGTCAGTTCCAGATCGTGGGCGGTAGTGAACTCCTTCTGCGCGAGAAAGAGGCTCGTGAGCTCGCGCAGGCGCACGAGGTCGGAGGCGTCGAGGTGCGCGAGAAACGGCAAGCCGGCCAGTGTCGCTTGCCAAAGCGTATCGTCGATCGCATAGGTGCGCAGCGCCTTTTCGCGGCGGCGCGTGTCGAACCATTGAGTCAGTTTCGAAAGCATCGGGGCGTCTGCGGGGGTGTCGTTGGTTCCGTACGGATTGGGCTCAGTCGATCTGCTTTTGCCAGGCGGCGAAGATACCGCCGACAACGGCTACGCCGATCAGGAAGTAGAACCCGTCGAGCGAACTCAGGAAGCTGGCCTGCTGCGCGACCATGTGGCTCATCTGCACGATTGCGAGCCCCTGTGCCTCGCCCGGCGCGCGGCCGAGTGCTTCGAAGGCGTGCGTGAGGGTCGCGTACGTGTTCTGGAAGATCGGATTGAGCGGGTTCACGAATTCCACGAGCCGGGTCTGATGCAGCGCCAGCCGGTGCTGCTCGATGATGATAACCGTGGCGGTCGCGAACGACATCGTCAATTGACGCACGACATTTTTCAGCCGGTAACCGTGTGTGAATTCCTCGATGGCGAAGATGCGGAACGTCAGGTTCGCCACCGGAAGCACGATAAAGAGCAGCAGCAGGCCGCGCAGCAGCAGCGGAAAGATCAGCCAGCTTTCACTGGTGTCCGGCGTGAGTTGCGTCATCCAGAACGAAACGAATGCGGCGAGCGCGAAGCCCGGCACGATGATCCACTTCTTGTGCGTGACGTATTTCGAGTAGCGGAAATAGAAATACAGCGCGGTGGCTGAAATCAGCGAGGTGATGCCGGTGAGGCGCCCCGCGTTTTCGACCGGATAGTTCAGGCCGCCTTCGAGCAGGCGCGAAACCAGATAACTCAGCGCCGTGCTCTGATAGTAATAGAGCATGTAGAGCAGCAGTCCGACGCGAAACGGCTTTTCGCGCAGCGCATGCAGGCGCATGAGCGGTTTCGGGTGATGCCACTGGTGCCAGACGAACCAGGCGAGCGCCGCCATGCCGGTGAGCGTGAGGAAGATGATGCCGGGCGAGCCGCTGAAGAGTTCGAAGCGCACCTGCTGCATGGCGATCTGCAGCGCGCCTTGCGCGAAGGCGAAGATGATGTACGGCCAGAAATGCGTGCCGCCGCGCTCTTCGGGGAGCACATGGCCCGAGTCGGGCAGCGTGAGTAGCGCCAGCACCGCATAGACGACGCCGGCCGGGGCGCAAAACGCAAATAGCGCACGCCAGTCGAAATGCGACACCAGCAGTCCGCCCACGAGTGGCGCGAGCGCGCTCGACAGCACGATCAGGATCAGGAATGCGCGCGTTGCCACGGGGCGCTGCTGCGGCGTGAAGGAAATCTGGATGAGGATGCGGCAGGTGCCCATCATCGGGCCAATGCAATAGCCCTGGAAGCCGCGCGCGAAGGCGAGTTCGATCGACGATTCGCACAGCGCCGCAGCAATCGCGCCCGCCGAATAAAACAGCAGGCTCCCCGCGACATAGCGGCGGTAGCCGATGCGTTCGACCCACCATTGCTGTTGCAGGATGCCGAGCACGGCGCCCACCGCGTAAGCGCTCGATGACCAGACGAGTTCGTCGGGCGAGGCATTGATGCCGCCCGCGATATAGCTCGTGAAAAACGAAAAGATGGCGTTGTCGTAGTAGTCGAGTCCGGTCGCCAGTGCTAGCACCCACGGGAAAAAGTCTCCCCGTAATCGCGCCACGCTGAAGATCGACTCGCGGGTGGGGGCGATGCTCATGCGGCTTCGCCTCCGTCCTCGCCGTCGGCGCTCGTGCGCGCTTGCGACGTCTTCGCCCTGCGCGGCGCGCCCGGCTTGCTGCGTGCGTGATTGCCGCTATGGGCATTTGCGGGGGCCGGGCTGTTCGCGGTCGTGCGAGCGAGAGCGCCTCGCGCCTGGGTAGTTTCCCTGCGCCGCCGGGTCGCGGCAAGACGTTCGTCAATCAGCGTTTCCGACGGTTCGCCTGCGAGGCGTCGCTTCAGGTATTCGAGATCGTCGGCCAGTTCGGCGCGCACCGTTTGCGCTTCTTTCAACTCGCGACGCACATTCGCAATGCGCTCGTCGAGCGTGCCGATTTGCTGCTCCAGCGCGTCGGCAATCTGCTGGAGCGATTCCAGCGAATAGCGCCGCCGTCCGTCACCGACCGTTTCAAGCGGGCGCTTGAGCATTTCGGTGATGCCGTGCAGCGAAAAGCCGAGCGCGCGCAGTCGCAGAATGCGGGCGAACTGTTCGAGATCGTGTTCGTCGTAGAGGCGGTAGCGGCCCTCGCTGCGCGTGGGCGTGACGAGGCCGCGTTCCTCGTAATACTTGAGCGTGCGGGGCGTGACGTTGAGCCGTTCGGCGGCGTCGCGCACCGTCAGCAGCGCGGTGGCGTTCCTGGACATCGAGGGATGGCCGCCCGAAGCGGCGCGAGAGAAAACTTGCCCGATTATAGTTCAACGTGAACGTTCACGTACAGGTTTGGGGGGGCTGGGTTGTGGTGGAACAAGAAGGGCGGGCGGAAAAACAAAACGCCCGCATGAGCGGGCGTTTGCGATACCTCAATGATGCAGGCGGAGCAGGGCTTAGCCGCCGCGGCGCATCATGTCGAAGAACTCGGAGTTGTTCTTCGTCTGGCGAATCTTGTCGAGCAGGAATTCCATCGCTTCGACTTCGTCCATGTCGTGGATGAACTTGCGCAGCACCCAGATCTTCTGGAGGATGTCCGGCTTGATCAGCAGTTCTTCGCGACGCGTGCCCGACTTGTTCAGGTTGATCGACGGGTAGACGCGCTTTTCCGCGAGACGGCGCTCGAGGTGCACTTCCATGTTGCCGGTGCCCTTGAACTCTTCGTAGATCACGTCGTCCATGCGGCTGCCGGTTTCGATCAGCGCGGTGCCGATGATGGTGAGCGAGCCGCCTTCTTCGATGTTACGTGCCGCGCCGAAGAAGCGCTTCGGACGTTGCAGCGCGTTGGCGTCCACACCGCCGGTGAGCACCTTGCCCGAAGCCGGAACAACGGTGTTGTACGCACGCGCGAGACGCGTGATCGAGTCGAGCAGAATCACGACGTCGTGCTTCATTTCAACGAGGCGCTTGGCCTTTTCGATCACCATTTCGGCGACCTGGACGTGACGCGCAGCCGGTTCGTCGAAGGTCGAGGCGATCACTTCGCCCGCCACCGAACGCTGCATTTCGGTCACTTCTTCAGGACGCTCGTCGATCAGCAGCACGAACAGGACCACGTCGGGGTGGTTCTGCTTGATGGCGTGCGCGATGTGCTGAAGCATCACGGTCTTGCCGGACTTGGGCGAGGCGACCAGCAGGCCGCGCTGACCCTTGCCGATGGGCGCGATCATGTCGATGATGCGGCCCGTGACGTTTTCTTCGCCACGCATCTCACGCTCGAGCAACAGCACCTTGTTCGGGTGCAACGGCGTGAGATTCTCGAACATGATCTTGTGCTTCGAGGCCTCGGGCGGCTGGCCATTGACCTTGTCCACCTTCACGAGCGCGAAGTAGCGTTCGCCGTCCTTCGGCGTGCGCACTTCACCTTCGATCGTGTCGCCGGTGTGCAGGTTGAAGCGGCGGATCTGCGACGGGCTGATATAGATATCGTCCGTGCTGGCGAGATACGAGGTTTCCGGCGAGCGCAGGAAGCCGAAGCCGTCCGGGAGCA
Organism: Paraburkholderia sp. J67; assembly: GCF_905220265.1. Classification (NCBI taxonomy): domain Bacteria; kingdom Pseudomonadati; phylum Pseudomonadota; class Betaproteobacteria; order Burkholderiales; family Burkholderiaceae; genus Paraburkholderia; species Paraburkholderia sp. J67. The sequence continues at coordinate 21,566 of NZ_CAJMZK010000017.1, read as the reverse complement.
CTTCGAGCGTGCCGTCCCCGAAGATCGTTTCGCCCGTCTTGGCGCGCTTTTTGAGAATCGCGAACATGAGTTCCTGCTTGCGCAGGCGGTTCGCATTTTCGATCTCGAGGCCATTGGCCATCTCGATCAATTCGGACACGTGCAGAGACTTGAGCTCGGAAAGATGCATACGGAGAACCCGTCGGGGAGGATGCGACGAAAAGAAGTCAGGGGGAAAAGAAGCGAGCGGAACCGCTCAAGGACTTATATAAGGGCGCCGGATAGACGCTTTATGAATTCTAGCATAGCACACGCCAGAAACCGCCAGTGGAGCCCAAAGGCATGTTTCAGCATGTTTTTCGGGCGCGTGTTGTCGATGGACAACATGAGCGCCCGCGCATTCTAGCGTGCGCGCGCTGTACGCGCATCCTGTATTCGTTATTTGAATCGGATGCAGCCGGGGAGTGTGACCGCCCGGCCGTGCACAGCAGGCACGCAGTGCTTTTTACAGGTGGCTGTCCAGGAACGCGGTGAGCTGCGACTTCGAGAGTGCGCCGACCTTTTGCGCCGCAACGGCGCCGTTCTTGAAGAGGATCAGCGTCGGGATGCCGCGCACGCCAAACTTCACCGGCGTCGATTGATGCTCGTCGACGTTGATCTTCGCGATTTGCAGACGATCGCCGTAGTCTTTTGCGACCTCGTCGAGAATCGGCGCGATCATTTTGCAGGGGCCGCACCATTCGGCCCAGAAGTCCAGCAGCACGGGCTTATCGGATTTCACGACGTCCTGTTCGAACGATGCGTCGCTGATGTGCTTGATTTGTTCGCTCATTGTCTAAATACCTCTTTCGGATCGAGGCTGATTGAATTGCTCGCCACGATACACCAAAACTCAAAATAGTTCCGGGGATGCCCCGCTTGCGCCGGGCGAATCCGGATCCGCTCGCCAAGGCTTCCCTGACGAAGGTCGCCGCCAGTTTAGCCTAAATCCCTATGCGTTGCCGACGGTGATAGTACGCATATCGTCAGCAGGGTTTCCCGCCGGTTTCCCCGTAAATTTGCGCCAGATTCCCGTGTGAAGGCTACGACGATCGTGCGCGAATTTCATGCCGCATCGCTGTGACTGTGTGCGTTCGCATGCATTCCCTGATCTCGATATGGTGCCCCGGCGCGGGTTTGCAAGGGCTCGCCGGACGGGGCCCGCAAGGGAAATTGCACGCGAATTCGAAGAGTTTTGCAGTGCGGCATTCTCAAGAAGGGCGATCCAGTGTTAGAATGCTTCGTGACGGGCCTCCTCGCATGGTGGGGCGGTCAACCTGGTCAGGTCGGGAACGAAGCAGCCACAGCCGTTTTCCGCCAGTGCCGAGGGTCAGGCTCGTCACCTTCAATTTTCTTCCGCTGTATTTCCTTCGCTTTATCCCCAGGTGATCCGCAGTGTGCGCCGTGAATGTCGCCGGCAGCGCTCGCGCGTTTGCGCCTGGCCAAACGCTGTCTCTTCGCATGGCTGCGCACGTGTTGCGACAGGTCTCCCAATGCGCCGCTGCGCAAGGCGATTGCCGCTTTCCGATTCATCGGAGCGCGCGGGCGTTGCTGATACAATTTCCAGATGACCTATCAAGTTCTCGCACGCAAGTGGCGACCGAAGGATTTCGCTTCGCTCGTCGGACAGGAGCACGTGGTGCGCGCGCTCACGCATGCGCTCGACGGTGGCCGTCTCCATCACGCGTATCTCTTTACGGGCACGCGCGGCGTGGGCAAGACGACGCTCTCGCGCATCTTCGCCAAGGCGCTCAATTGCGAGACTGGCGTGACGTCGAAGCCGTGCGGCGTGTGTCGCGCGTGCCGGGAAATCGACGAGGGCCGTTTCGTCGATTACGTCGAAATGGATGCGGCGAGCAACCGCGGTGTCGATGAAATGGCCGCGCTGCTCGAGCGCGCTGTTTATGCGCCGGTGGATGCGCGCTTCAAGGTCTACATGATCGACGAAGTGCACATGCTCACGAACCACGCCTTCAACGCGATGCTGAAGACGCTGGAAGAACCGCCGCCGCACGTCAAGTTCATTCTCGCGACCACCGATCCGCAGAAGATTCCGGTCACGGTCTTGTCGCGCTGCCTGCAGTTCAATCTGAAGCAGATGCCGGCGGGCAATATCGTCGAGCATCTCACGCACATTCTGGGTGAAGAAAAGGTCGAGTTCGAGCCGCAGGCGTTGCGCCTGCTCGCGCGCGCGGCCGACGGCTCGATGCGCGACGCGCTCTCGCTGACCGACCAGGCGATCGCCTATTCGGCCAATCAGGTGAGCGAAGAAGCCGTGCGAGGCATGCTCGGCGCGCTCGACCAGAGCTACCTGATTCGCCTGATCGACGCACTGGTCGCGGGCGACGGCGCCCAGGTGCTGGCGATCGCCGACGAAATGGCGCTGCGCAGTCTGTCGTTCTCGACCGCGTTGCAGGATCTCGCGAGTCTGTTCCATCGCATCGCATGGGCGCAGTTTGCGCCCGCGTCGGTACTCGACGAATGGCCCGAGGCCGACGATCTGCGTCGTTTCGCCCAGGCGCTGAGCCCGGAACAGGTCCAGCTTTTCTATCAGATCGCGACGCTCGGCCGCAGCGAGCTCGGTCTCGCGCCGGATGAATACGCAGGCTTCACCATGACGCTGCTGCGCATGCTGGCGTTCGAGCCGTCCGTGAGCGCGGGTAGCGTGGGTAGCGCGCCCGCGTCGAAACCGGCGGCTGCCGGGGCGGCACGTGCGCCAGCGGTGGCAGCGGCGGCGAGCGCTGCGCCAGTCGAGCGTGCGGTAGCGCCGAAGGCGCTTGCACCGGCGATGGCGCCGCGCGTCGAAGCGCCTGCGCCGAAGGTCGAAGTCGCGCCGTCTGCCGCAGTCGTGGCTGCTGCGCCCGCCGAGCCGCAAGCGCGCATTGTGCCGCCTTGGGAAGACGACGCCACTGCGACTCCGGAAGTGAGCGAGGCGAAGGTCGAGGAAGCGGCTCCGGTTGCCGCTGCTCCGGCTCCGGTCGTACAGCCCGTGCAGGAAGCTCCTCAAGACGCCCCGGTCGCATCGAACGCGCAGGTCGAAGCGGCTGCTGAACCCGTCATTGAAACCGCCGCAGAGGCGGCGTTCGAGCCCGCTGCGCCTTCCGGTCGCGGTGGTGCGAGCGCGGCGCTCGACGTGTTGCGCAACAAGGGCATGCGCATATCGCCCGATCGTGGTGCACGCGGTGCCGCTGCTTCATCGACTACGTCGGCGGCGCCCGCTGCGCAAAAGCCGGCCGCGCCGCGCATGGAAGTGAAGGTGCCGACGCCCGATCCCGCCCGCCGCGCCGCCGCAGCGCAGGAAGCGCAGGCGCGCCAGCCCGCGCGTCAGGCAAGCACCGCACAGGACGCTTCGGGTGCGCCGCCGTGGGATGACATTCCGCCTGACGACTACGTGCCGCTTGGCGCCGACGATGCCTATTTCTCGTCGTCCGACGATGGCTTCGCGCCTGCCTACGGCAACGAGTCCGCCGCGCCGCGTGCCGCCGCGCCCGCAGCCTCCTCGGCGGCCGTGGTCGACGTGAGCAAGCTGCCGCCGGGCATTGCGCTCGACGCGATCGGCTTCACGGGCGACTGGCCCGCGCTTGCCGCCACGCTGCCGCTCAAGGGCATCTCGTATCAGCTCGCGTTCAACAGCGAACTAACCGCGCTCGACGGCGGTGTGCTCAAACTAAGCGTGCCGGTGCCGCAGTACGCGGAAGCTTCGCAGGTCGCCAAGCTCAAGGCTGCGCTCGCGGAAAGCCTCGGCAAGCCGGTCGAGCTCGACGTGACGGTTGGTCCCGCGCGCCGCACGGCAGCCGCGCTCGACGCCGCCGCGCGCGCCGAGCGCCAGCGCGACGCCGAACGCGAGATCGGCACCGATCCGTTCGTGCAGCAACTGATTCGCGACTTCGGCGCGAGCATCGTGCCCGGCTCGATCCGGCCGGTCGCGTCCGAAGCCGCGCAGGGCGGCAGCCAGGCCGCCCATTGAATTGCGTCGCGCGGCGCCACGGTGCCGCGCGCGCGAGTGATATACCTGAATCACCATGATCCAGAAGGAGCAGTGAAATGTTGAAAGGCCAACTCGGCGGGCTCATGAAGCAAGCCCAGCAGATGCAGGAAAACATGAAGAAGATGCAGGAGCAGCTTGCCCTCATCGAAGTCGAGGGTCAGGCGGGCGCCGGTCTCGTCAAGGTGACGATGACGTGCCGCAATGACGTGCGTCGCGTGTCGATCGATCCGAGCCTGCTCGCCGACGACAAGGACATGCTCGAAGACCTCGTCGCCGCTGCGTTCAACGACGCCGTGCGCAAGGCCGAAGCCACGTCGCAGGAAAAGATGAGCGGCATGACCGCCGGCCTGCCGATTCCGCCGGGCTTCAAGCTGCCGTTCTAAGGCACGCGCGCCGCACGGCCCGAAGGCCACGCGGCGCCTGGCGCGCGACGGTCCGCGAGGCCGTCGCGCGCTTTCCGTGCTGGCTTTTCGCGTTTGTGTTGCGCGTGTATCTTCCCGCGTATGTCCCTCGCGTATGTCTCTCGTTTCGCCACGCTGAATCCGCATGAAACAACCTTCCGCCCTGGCGGCGCTCGTCGAGGCGCTGCGCATCCTGCCCGGCGTCGGGCCGAAGTCGGCGCAGCGCATGGCCTATCACCTCATGCAGCACGATCGCGACGGCGCCGAAAAGCTCGGCCAGGCGCTGCTATTCGCGACCGATCACCTGAAGCATTGCGAGAAGTGCAACACCTTCACGGAAGCTCAGGTCTGCGAAACATGTCTCGATGAAGAGCGCGATCCCACGCTGCTCTGTGTCGTCGAAACCCCCGCCGATCAGATCATGCTCGAACAGACCATGACCTGGCGCGGCCTGTATTTCGTGCTGATGGGACATCTGAGCCCGCTCGATGGCATCGGCCCCAAAGAGATCCATTTCGATCGCCTCGTGAAGCGTGCCACCGACGGCATCGTCAAGGAGGTCGTGCTCGCGACCAATTTCACGAACGAAGGCGAGGCCACGGCGCATTATCTCGGCCAGACGCTCAAGGCGCGCGGGCTCGCCGTGACGCGTCTCGCGCGCGGCGTGCCGGTGGGCGGCGAACTCGAATACGTCGACGCGGGCACTATTGCGCGCGCCATGCTCGACCGCCGCTCGATGTAACGCTACGGCGCAACTGCACTATCGCGCTCGGCTGGGCGCATCAATCGAACAACACGACAGGAGACCCATGAGCGCAGCCCCTTTCCCCGAGTCCTCGAACGATAGCGCCAGCGGCACGAAGGCCGCCGGCCCGCTCGCGGGCGTGAAAGTGCTCGAACTGGGCACGCTGATCGCGGGTCCGTTCGCGGCGCGCTTTCTTGGCGAGTTCGGTGCCGAAGTCATCAAGATCGAAGATCCGAAGGGCGGCGATCCGCTGCGCAAATGGCGCAAGCTCTGGCCGGAGGCGGGCGGCACGTCGCTCTGGTGGGCCGTACAGGCGCGCAACAAGAAGTCGGTGACGGTCAATCTCAAGGCCGAAGAGGGCAAGGAGATCGTGCGGCGCCTCGCGAAGGAAGCCGATATCGTCGTCGAGAACTTCCGGCCCGGTCTGCTCGAAAAGCTGGGCCTGGGCTATGACGTGCTCTCGAAAGAGAATCCCGGCCTCGTGATGGTGCGTCTCTCGGGCTATGGCCAGACCGGGCCGTATCGCGATCGCCCGGGCTTTGGCGCGATTGCCGAATCGATGGGCGGCCTGCGCCACATCACCGGCTATCCCGAACTGCCGCCGCCGCGTATCGGCATTTCGATCGGCGATTCGATCGCGGCGCTGCATGGCGTGATCGGCGCGATGATGGCGCTCCATCACCGCAACATGAACGGCGGCAGCGGCCAGATCGTCGATGTCGCGCTGTACGAAGCCGTGTTCAACATGATGGAGAGCGTGGTGCCCGAGTACGGCGTCTATGGCATGGTGCGCGAGCGCACCGGCGCGTCGCTGCCGGGCATCGTGCCGTCGAATACGTATCCGTGCCGCGATGGCAGCATCGTGATCGGCGGCAATAGCGATCCCATCTTCAAACGCCTGATGATGGCGATCGATCGCGCCGATCTCGCCAACGATCCGGCGCTCGCGCACAACGATGGCCGCGTGCCGCGTACGGAAGAAATCGATGGTGCGATCGCCGCGTGGCTGTCGACGCGCACTATCGACGAAGCGCTCGACGTGCTCAATGCCGCCGATGTGCCCGCGGGCCGCATCTACAGCGCGGCCGATATGTTCACCGATCCGCAGTTCGCCGCGCGTCAGATGATCCAGCAATTCCGCTGGCAGAAGCCCGGCCAGGAGAGCGGCGAGGGGATCGACATCGCCCTGCCCGGGGTCACGCCGAAGCTCTCGGCAACCCCCGGCGACACGCGCTGGCTCGGCCCGGAACTGGGCGAGCATACCGATGAGGTGCTGCTAACGCTCGGCTATGACGCCGATCACATCGCACGGTTGCGCGCGCAACAAATCGTCTAGCGCGCTCCGAGCCGCTTTTATCGATCGCTAAAAAACAAAGGCTCGCACATGGCGAGCCTTTGTCATTGGTCGACCGGAGCGTTATTTAAGGCTCGATCACGATCTTGCCCGTTACCTTGCGCGAGGCCATATCCTTGAGCGCCTGCGCCGTATCGGCGAGCTTGTAGCGCTTCGAGACGTAGGGCTTGAGCTTGCCTTCGCCGATCCAGCCCACCATCTGTGCAAACGCGGCCGCATTGTGTTGCGGCTCGCGGCGTGCGTAATCGCCCCAGAACACGCCAACGAGGCTCGCGCCCTTGAGTAGCGCCAGGTTGAGCGGCAGCTTGGGAATCTCGCCGTTGGCGAAGCCGACCACCAGATAACGGCCGCGCCAGCCGATGCTACGGAACGCGGGCTCTGCGTAAATGCCGCCGACCGGATCGTAGATCACGTCGGGACCCTTGCCGTCGGTGAGCGCCTTGATGCGCTCGCGCAGGTCCTCGGTGCTGTAGTTGATGGTGGCATCGGCGCCGAAACGGCGGCACACGTCGAGCTTTTCGTCGCTCGATGCCGCGGCGATCACGCGCGCGCCGAGCACCTTGCCGATCTCAACCGCCGCGAGACCCACGCCACCTGCCGCGCCGAGCACGAGCATCGTCTCGCCAGCCTTGAGCGCCGCGCGATCGACCACGGCGTGATGCGACGTGCCATAGGCGAGCGTGAAAGCGGCAGCCGTCGAGAAGTCGGCGGCATCGGGCAGCGGCACGCAGGCCGAGGCGTCGGCGATCGCCTGCTCGGCGAAGCCGCCATTGCCCACGTACGCCACGACGCGCGTGCCCGGCGCATACTTCACGCCTTCGCCCACGGCGCGCACGATGCCCGCGACTTCCGCGCCCGGCGTGAAGGGCAACGGCGGCTTGGCCTGGTACTTGTTCTCGATGATGAGGACGTCGGGGAAGTTCACGGCGGCCGCCTTCACGTCGATCACCACCTGGCCTGGGCCAGGCACGAGGTCGGGCAGATTCTCAAGCGTGAGCGTGTCGGGCGGGCCGAACTGGTTGCAACGGATTGCGCGCATCGTGTCTCCTGTCGTTTTACGTCGGTCATGGATTCGGCTTGAGCGTCACAGTGTACGGCAATCCGCAGCAATTCGAACGGTCGTGCGTTTATTTTCGCGTACACAGCGTGTCCATTGCGAATGAGGCGGCGTGCGGATCGATGTCCGAAAGCCTGTGGGAATCAGGCGTGCAGCTTGTCGTAAAGCACGCCACCAGAACGCGTAGCGGAGCGGCTTCCCTGTCGTTCGTCTGCCTTCTTTCCTCGGTTACAATCGGCTGATGCGAATACTACTCAGCAACGACGACGGCTATCTTGCGCCCGGCATCGCCGCGCTCTACGAAGCGCTCAAGCCGCTCGGCGAGATCACGGTGATGGCGCCCGAGCAAAATTGCAGCGCCGCCTCGAACTCGCTTACGCTATCGCGCCCGCTTTCGGTGCTGCGCTCGGCGAGCACCGGTTTCTACTACGTCAACGGCACGCCCACCGACTCGGTGCATATCGCGCTGACCGGCATGCTCGATCACCGGCCCGATCTCGTGGTGTCCGGTATCAACAACGGCCAGAACATGGGTGAGGACACGCTCTACTCGGGCACGGTCGCCGCGGCCACCGAAGGCATCATGTTCGGCGTGCCGGCCATCGCGTTTTCGCTCGTCGACAAGGACTGGGTGCACCTCGATTCCGCTGCGCGAGTCGCCGCCGACATCGTCGCGCATTACCTGGCCAACCCGTTGCCGGGGAATCCGCTGCTGAACGTCAACATCCCGAACCTGCCTTACGAAGAGATGGGTGAATGGCGCGTCACGCGCCTGGGCAAGCGCCATCCTTCGCAGCCGGTGATCCGCCAGACCAATCCGCGCGGCGAGCCGATCTACTGGATCGGCCCCTCGGGCAGCGCACGCGATGCGAGCGAGGGCACGGATTTCCACGCGGTGTCGAACGGCCAGGTGTCGATCACGCCGCTGCAACTCGACCTGACTCACACGCAGATGTTGCCGGCGACGCACGACTGGGTGCGTCAGGGCGGCAGCACTTCATGACGGGCGAGCGCACGAAGCGTTTCCCGCTGGGCCTCGCGGATCTCGTGCGCGAGCCGCGCCGCCGCGACGATGTGCGTCCCGGCGAAACGCGCGCGACGCTCGCGGGCAAACCGGGTGCGAAGCTGGCCGCGAAAGGCACGGCGATTGCGACAACACCCGGCGTGCGTTCGGCTGCAACCGCGGCAAACGCGGGTGTTGTGAAAGCCGCGAAGGCGCCCGGCATGCCGCATACGGCGGCGTCGCCCGCGCGCAAGTCCGGTGTGCCGCGTGCCGATCTTTCTGGCCGCGCCGCCCAAACGTTTTCGCCTGCGGCGTCGATCGCGAATTCAGCGACTGCGCGTAACGCGCAAGCGCGTCCGGGCACGACGCCGCGTGCCGGTGTAGCGCCCAGTGCGGGTGCGCCGGGCGTCGCGCTCAACGGTGCGCTCGCACTGACGTCGGAACGGGTTCGCGAACGGATGGTCGAACGCCTGCGTGCGAACGGCGTGAGCGATGCGCGGGTGCTTCAGGCGCTCGCGGGCGTGCCGCGCCACATGTTCGTCGACCCCGGCCTCGCGGCCCAGGCCTACGAAGATGCGGCGTTGCCGATCGGCCACCACCAGACCATCTCGAAGCCCTCGGTGGTCGCCCGTATGCTGGAACTCGCGGGCGCGGGCCGCGAACTGGATCGCGTGCTCGAAATCGGCACGGGCTGCGGCTATCAGGCCGCGGTGCTGAGCCGGCTCGCACGCGATGTGTATTCGATTGAACGCATCAAGCCGTTATACGAGCGCGCAAAGACGAACCTGCGGCCGCTGCGTATCCCGAACATCCGCTTGCATTACGGCGACGGACGGCTCGGTATGCCGTCGTCGGCGCCGTTCGACGCGATCGTGATCGCTGCCGCCGGCTTCGACGTGCCGCAGGCGCTGCTCGAGCAACTCGCCATCGGCGGGCGCCTCGTGGCGCCGGTTGCGGAGCAGGGCGAAGCGACCCAGGTGCTCACGCTCGTGGAGCGTACGGGCCCTGCGCAGTGGCGGGAGTCGCGGCTTGATCGCGTTTTCTTTGTCCCTTTAAAATCTGGAGTGATCTGAAACCGATGAGTATGTTGCGCGCGATGCAAAGAAAACGCCTGAATATCGACCTGACCACAGCCCAACGCAGTGCTTCGGTCATCGCGCTCTGTCTGCTGACGGCTTGCGCGACGCGTCTCGATAACGCGCCCGTCGTGGACCGCACCGGAGCACTCGGCACGTCCGGCGCACAGCCGCCGGTGCCGCTCGGCCCGCCGCCTCCGGGATATTACCGGGTGAAGCCGGGCGATACTCTGTATAGGATTGCGCTCGAAAACGGTCAGAACTACCGCGACATCGCCGCGTGGAACAATCTCACCAATCCGAACCAGATCGAAGTGGATCAGTTGCTGCGTGTCGTGCCGCCGGGTGCGAGCAACGCCGCTGCGTACACGCCGGGCGTCGTCACCGCGCCGGTGCCGGGCATGGCAACGGCGGGCGCGCAGCCGGGCGCTTCGCCCGCGATGCCGCCGATGATCGGCTCGGGTGCGAACGCGGGCTCCACGCCGCCGGCCGTCGTGCCGCCGCAGGCGAGCGGCAGCGACATGGCCGCCGCGCCTGCGGGCAACGTCGCGCTGACGTGGCCGGTGCGCGGTCCGGTGCTCAATGGCTTCGACGATTCGAAGAACAAGGGCATCAATATTGGCGGTGCGCCGGGCGAGTCCGTCAAGGCCGCAGGCGATGGCCGCGTGGTTTATGCCGGAAATGGGCTGCGCGGTTACGGCAATCTCATTATCATCAAGCATGACGCGACGTTCTTGACCGCGTACGCACACAATCGAGCTTTGATGGTAAAAGAGGGAGATGCTGTCACCAAGGGCCAGAAAATCGCCGAAATGGGTAATACTGACTCGGACCGCGTGATGCTGCATTTCGAAGTACGCCGTCAGGGCAAGCCCGTCGACCCACTGAAGTACTTGCCGCCGCAATAAAGCGAGCCGACCATGCCGAAATCGAAGCGCCGTCTGCAGCAATCCGAGTCTGACAGTCAAGCCGCCCAGGTTTCGGTGGAGGACGGCGCTGCGCCCGCCGAAGAGGAAGAGCTCGACGGGGCGCGCGATCAGGACGATCGCGAAGATCGCGACGCCGGCTCGGAAGAGGGTGGTGGGCGCGAAGGCGAAGAAACTGCGGAAGCGCCGTCCGACGCGGACGACTTCCGCGCGATCCTCCAGGCCGAACTCACGGCCGACACCATCCAGCATTATCTGAACCGGATCAGCGTGAAGCCGCTGCTCACCGTCGAGGAAGAGCAGCGCTACTCGCGTCTGGCGAAGGCGGGCGAATTCGAGGCTCGCCAGGTGATGATCGAGCGCAATTTGCGTCTCGTGGTGTCGATCGCGAAGGGCTATCTGAATCGCGGCGTGCCGCTGCTCGATCTGATCGAAGAGGGCAATCTCGGCCTCATGCACGCGATCGAGAAGTTCGATCCCACGCGTGGTTTCCGTTTTTCGACCTACGCGACCTGGTGGATCCGTCAGAGCATCGAGCGCGCGATCATGAACCAGGCGCGCACGGTGCGTTTGCCCGTGCACGTGATCCGTGAACTCAACCAGGTGCTGCGCGCCAAGCGTCATCTGGAAAAGAATTCCCTGAATGCCGATGCGGCGTCGGAGCGGCGCGATGCGAGCATCGACGACATCGCCTATCTCACCGGCAAGACCACCGAGGAAGTCACCGACATCCTCGCGCTCAACGAGCACACCGCCTCGCTCGATGCGCCGCTCGATCTCGACCCCGCGAGCAGCCTGCTCGACCTGCTGTCCGACGACCAGAGCCAGTCGCCCGACGCCGAAGTGCAGCACCGCGAGCTGGAAACGCTCACGCGTGCGTGGCTTGGCCGGCTCTCGGACAAGCATCGCCATGTCATCGAACGGCGCTTTGGCCTGAACCATATCGAGCCCGCCACGCTCGAAGAGCTGGCCGACGAAATGGGCCTCACCCGCGAGCGCGTGCGGCAGATCCAGCAGGAAGCGCTGGTGCGCCTCAAGCGCTTTTTCGCCTCGAACGGCGTGCGCAAGGACGCCGTTCTCTAAACTCGCCGCTTGTCCCGGCGTTCATCTGAATGACAGTACCCGTACTTGTATTCGACATCGAGACCATTCCCGATGTCGACGGCATTCGCCGTCTTGAAGACCTGCCCGCTTCGCTCAGCGACGCCGAAGTGGCCGAACATGCGTTCGCCGCGCGCCGTGAGAAAACCGGCGGCGATTTTCTGCCGCATCATCTTCAGCGCGTCGCCGCGATTTCCTGCGTGTTCCGCGACGGCCAGGGCTTTCGCGTGCGCTCGCTCGGCACGCCCGAAGATGGCGAAGCGAAGCTGATCGACTCGTTCTACCGCACCATCGAAAAGTACACGCCGCAACTCGTGTCGTGGAATGGTGGCGGCTTCGACCTGCCGGTGTTGCACTATCGCGCGCTGGTGCACGGCATCCGCGCGGTGCGCTACTGGGAGCTGGGCGAAGAAGATCGCGACTTCAAGTGGAACAACTACATCAGCCGCTATCACTCGCGTCATACCGACCTGATGGACCTGCTTGCGATGTACCAGGCGCGTGCCAATGCGCCGTTGGATGCGCTTGCGAAGCTGTGCGGTTTTCCGGGCAAGCTCGGCATGGATGGCGGCCAGGTGTGGACGGCGTTCCAGCAAGGGAAAATCGAGGAAATTCGCAACTACTGCGAAACCGACGTGGTCAACACGTATCTGCTCTATTGCCGCTTCCAGAAAATGCGCGGTGGATTTACCGAGCGCGAATACGACGACGAAATCACCTTCGTCAAGCAGACGCTCGCGGGCGAGTCGGCGCCGCATTGGGCCGAGTATCTGAAGGCGTTCGGCGACGCGGAATAAGCGTGGGTTCGTATGGCGTTCAGGCGAGTTCCAGCACGATAGGCTGGTGATCCGAAGCTTGCGTGACGCCATCGATTTCGCAGTGTTTCAGGCGAGTGCGCAGGTCCTCCGTGACGAACGCGAAGTCGCAGGTCATCGCGCCCTCTGACCATTGCACGGTGTCGTACACGCCGGCAGTGGGCGGCGGCGTCGCACCGGGATGCAGCGTGCTCCAGGCGTCGATGAAGGCAGGGCTGTCCGTAAGCGGCGCGAGCATGCGCGCATAGGCTGTGCTGCCCCAGGCGCTGTTGAAGTCCCCACACACGATGGCGCTAACCGGGCGTGAACTGCGCGCGAACGGACCTTCGTCGCTCTCGGCGGGTGCCGGATGCGCCGCGTGTGCCGCGGCTTCTTGCTGCAAGCGCCGCAATTCGTCGACCTGTGCAAGCCGTTGACGCTCCGAGTAAAACTCCAGATGCGTGACGAGCACGCGCAGCGCACCGCCTGGCGCGTCGAGCACGGCTTCAAGCGCCACGCGCTGCATCGAGGGCGCGGCCGGATCGGCGGGCCAGGGCAGCAGATGGCGGAAGACCTGTCTGACAGGCAGGCGCGTGGCGAGGGCATTGCCGAACTGCCGGCGCAGCGCGGATCGTCCCGTACTTGCTGCCGCAGGTTGCGCTCCCAGGTCGGCACCGATCGCTTCGATGATGGTGTAGCCGGGCAGCAGTGCTGCGAGTTCGGCGAACTGGTCGTTACCGGGGCCGCCCGGTAGCGCATGAAAGCCGCGCGTGATCTCCTGCAGGCACAACACGTCGAAATCAGCGAGGCCCCGCGCTTGCCGCACGGTGCGCGCGAGATCCACGACGCCCGCCGCGTCGCGGCCCCATTGAACGTTCCAGCTGATGAGCTTCATGGCAGTCCGTCTCGAGCATGAGTCGAACGACGGCCGGCCGGAGCGCGGTTGCGAAGTGTTATCGGCGCGTCGTCGTGTAGTCCGAAGCATGATAGGCCACGCCTTGATCGGCCGTCGCGCGCGTCATTTCGAGGTTGCAGTTGCCTCGTTCGGTTGCCACCACGGCCTGACGCCGGAAGTACACCGCGAAGAGCACATTGCCGTAGTCGCCGAGAGCATATTGATAGCATTCGTTGCCGTTCGCGCCGCGCACGCGGTCGGGCGGCCCAATGCGGGCGATGACGTCGTTTTGCGCCATGCCGCGCGTGACGGACGCCATCGACACTTCGGGGGCCGGGGTGGGCGAAGATACGCAGGCGCTCAAGCCGAGCGTGGTCGCAGCGAGCGCGATACAAAGCACTTTGTTCATGCGGGTTCTCAAGATCGTGATGAAGGGCTTACCTGTACGCGCATGGGGTGGCGCCGCCTATCGGACGGTTCCCAAAACACGCTGCCTGGTAATCCGAAGCGTCGCCACGGCGGCGCAGGGCGCTATGCGCCGCTCAATCGAAAATCAGGCGGACAATGAGATAAATCAGGCCGATCATCAAAATCGGGCTGCCAATGAGTGCGGCAGCGACGATATACGACTGGCGCCGTGCGGCGCGCTCGCGAGGTAACGCTTCGAGATAGGGCGCGAGAAAGACGACGGCGACGCAGAGCGCCCCCAATGCGATCACAAAGCCGGTAGTGGAAAAAAGCGTGTCCATGATGTCGGGTCCTTGGCGTCGGCCTTGCATGACACGACGCGAGGAACATCGTACTGACGGACGTCGTAGGAGTAGATCGGACTTATCTGAAAGTGAGGCAACGGACAGACCGCGAGGCCGCGCGCGTTCTGGCCCGATGTACGCTTGAGGAGGCGCGCGCCGAATCGACTACAATCTCGCCTTCGCCTAAAAAATCCACCCCACTGTCTGTCAGGAATTCGCTGGTGTCCCAAGCTGCCCCCGACCCTCAAGCCGAAACTGTCCGCGCCGAGTCCGCTGCGGCCCTGCCCACGCCCACGAAGAAGCGCAGCAAGCGCGAGCGTCGCGCGGAGAAGCGCGCCGCCGTCGAGGCGTCGGTCGCTCATGCCCCGATTCTGGAAATCGAGTCGCTCGACATGGAGGCGCGCGGTGTCGGCCGTACCGTCACCGAAACGGGCGAGCCGGGCAAGGTGATCTTCGTCGAAGGCGCATTGCCGGGCGAGCGTGTCACTTATTTGAGCTATCGCAAGAAGCCGACCTTCGAGCAGGCCCAGGTCGTCAACGTGCTGCGCGAGAGCGCGATTCGTACCAAACCGCAATGCGCGTACTTCGGCACGTGCGGCGGCTGCTCGATGCAGCATCTGGACGTGCGCGCACAGATCGCCGTCAAGCAGCGCGTGCTCGAGGACAATCTCACGCACATTTCCAAGGTGCGCTCGGAGACGATGTTCCGCCCGATTCACGGGCCGTCCTGGGGCTATCGCTATCGTGCGCGCCTGACGGTGCGCAATGTGCCGAAGAAGGGCGGCGTGCTGGTGGGCTTCCACGAGCGCAAGAGCAGCTACGTGGCCGACATGACGAGCTGCGAAGTGTTGCCGCCGAATGTCTCGGCGATGCTGGTGCCGCTGCGTCATCTGGTCTCGTCGCTGTCGATCAGCGATCGCTTGCCGCAGATCGAGCTGGCCGTCGGTTCGAGCGTCACGGCGCTGGTGCTGCGCATTCTGGAGCCGCTGACCGCCGCGGACGAAGACCAGCTGCGCGCATTCGCCGACGAGCACAATGTTCAGTTCTGGCTCCAGCCCAAGGGGCCGGACACGGTGTTCCCGTTCTATCCGCTCGACAAGCCGCTCGACTACACGCTGCCGGAATTCAACATCCGCATGCCGTTCAAGCCGACCGACTTCACCCAGGTCAATCACCAGATCAACCGCGTGCTGGTGGGCCGCGCGCTGCGTCTGCTCGCGCCGGAACCGGGCGACCGTGTGCTCGACCTGTTCTGCGGCATCGGCAACTTCACGCTGCCGCTCGCGCGTCTGTCGCGCGAAGTGGTGGGGATCGAAGGCAGCGAGCAACTGACGACGCGCGCGCTCGAAAACGCGCGTGAGAACGGCGTGGACGGCCATACCTCGTTCGCGTGCCGCAACCTGTTCGAAGTGACCGCCGACGATATCCGCGCGCTCGGCCATTTCGACAAGTACCTGATCGACCCGCCGCGCGAAGGCGCGTTCGCCGTGTCGCAGGCGCTGGCCGAGATCGCGCAGAGCGGCAACGGTCCGCTGCCCAAACGCATCGTCTACGTGTCGTGCAGCCCGGGCACGCTCGCGCGTGACGCCGGCGTGCTCGTCAATGAAGCCGGTTATCGCCTGAAGGGCGCGGGCGTGGTCAACATGTTCCCGCATACCTCGCACGTCGAATCGATCGCGCTGTTCGAGCGCGACTGAGTCGGGCGGCGCTCCGTCGGGCGGCGCTCCGTTGGAGCGCCGTCGAATCCAGTGTGAACGGCCGCCGCGGTCTGCGCGGCGCAAAAAAAATGCCACGGAGAAAACTCCGTGGCATTTTGCTTTTGACCGCCGTGTTCAGCGGTCAACGGCGGCGCTCAGGCGGCCATTACCAGATTTGCCACCACGACTTGGCTTCCTTGCCGGGGCGCGCGTGACCGGTGATGTACGGGCTGTCCGGGAAGGTCGCAGCCAGCACGCGGCGCGTGTCGTCGGCGAGTTGCGGCTGATCCAGCTTCTGATACGACAGGATCATGATGTGCAGGGCGTCCTCGATCGCGGGCGCGCTCTTGTACTCCGTGATCGCGAGCTGCGCGCGGTTGATGGCCGCCACGTAGGCGCCGCGACGATAGTAGTAGTCGGCCGCGTGCACTTCGTGCGAGGCGAGGGCGTTGACGATGTAGCGCATACGCTGCGCCGCATCCGGCGCGTACTTGCTTTGCGGATACTTGTCGACCACCATCTTGAAGGCGTCGTAGGACTCGCGCAGCGACTTCGGATCGCGCTCGCTCATGTCCTGGCCCGAGAAGCGGCCGAACAGACCCAGATCGTCGTTGAAGTGGATCATGCCCTTGAGGTAGTACGCGTAGGCGATGTCCGGGTGATCCGGGTGCAGCTGGATAAAGCGGTTGATCGCCTGGTCGGCGGCGTCGTTCTCGTTATCCTTCCAGTCGCAGTAGGCCACGTTGATCTGTGCCTGCTGGGCGAAGTGGCCGAACGGATCGCGGCCTTCGAGCTGTTCGAAGTACTTGGCGCACTTGCCCCAATCGCCGCCGGATAGCGCGTCCTGAGCCTCCGTATATAATTTGTTGTTATTCCACGTTGCCGTTTCGTCGGTTTTTTCCGGCAGGCCGTGGCAGGCAGCCACCACGGTGAGCGCAACGCCGCATGCGGCAACCCGGATGATGTTGCCAATCTTGCCGAGCGTTTGCATGTGCGCGGCGCGCACTGCGTTTCGGGCCGCTGCATAGTCGGCCAGTTTCGTAATCGTGTTCAAGGCTCGCATTTATCCCAGTCCAGCTTCAGGTCCACAGGTGACCCAGACTCAATGACCCGTTCAGTTATTCCGGGGGCCGGCGCTCCCGGCGCCCAAAACAGCATCAGCGATTATAGCCTGGGCGATGTGCCCAATGACGCAGCGGCCCATGAGCCGCTTGATGACGATTTGTTTGCAGGCGATTACACGCCCATCGCCGGCGGGGCGCCCCGCACGCGCGTCGCACGTGAAGATCAGGAAGCCCGACGTGCTGAAGTTCCCGACGAACTCGCGGGTGAGCGGCTCGACAAGGTGCTCGCCAAGCTGTTCCCCGAGTTTTCGCGCAACCGCCTGCAAAGCTGGATCGAGGCGCAGCGCGTGCTGCTGGACGGCAAGCCCGCGAAGATCCGCCAACCGGTGCCGCTGGGCGCCGTGATCGAACTCGTACCCGATCTGCTGCCCGAACAGCTCGCTTTCACGCCGGAGCCCGTGCCGCTCGACATCGTCTACGAGGACGACGCCATCGTCGTCATCAACAAGCCTGCGGGGATCGTCGTGCATCCGGCGGCCGGCAACTGGAGCGGCACCATCCTCAACGGTCTGCTGCATCGTTACGGCGAGGCGGCCGCGGGCTTGCCGCGCGCAGGCATCGTGCACCGGCTCGACAAGGAGACCTCGGGGCTGATGGTCGTGGCGCGCACGCTCGAAGCGCAGACCGATCTGGTGCGCCAGTTGCAGGCGCGCACCGTGAAGCGCCGTTACCTCGCGCTGGTGTGGGGCAACATGCCCGAGAAAGGCACGATCGACGCGCCGATCGGTCGCGATTCGCGCGAGCGCACCCGCATGACGGTGGTCAAGGGTGCATCCGGGAAGCCGGCGCGCACGCATTACCGCCGCGTCGACAAGACGCTCTGGCATAACCAGCCCGTGAGCGCGATCCATTGCGACCTGGAAACGGGCCGCACCCACCAGATTCGCGTGCATTGCGCTCATATCGGTCATCCGTTGCTGGGCGACCCGGTCTACGGGCACGCGCGCGGCAAGCGTTCGGTTGCTGCGCTGCCTGACGGCTTTGCGCGCCAGGCGCTGCACGCGTGGCGCCTCGGCCTGATCCACCCCGTGACGGGCCGCGCGATGCAATGGCGCGCCGAGGTCCCGGACGATATGGATGCGTTGATCGAAGCGCTCGGGTTTGGCGGCGACGAGGATGAGAGCGAGCACGCCTTCGACGACGAGATGTTCGATAGCGCCTACACGGACGAAGGCTACGTGATCGGCAGCGACGAGGACGATTACGCCGACGAAAACGACGAGGAAGGCGAAGACGAAGACGACGATCAGGACCACGAGGACAAGTCCGCATGACGATCTGTCCGGAACTGACTTCCGCCGATCTGCTGCACCCTGAGTGGGACGTCGCGCCGCGCGTGCGCGCGATCGTGACGACCCGCAATGGCGGCGTGAGCGCGCCGCCGTTCGGCCGTTGGCAAGCCGGTGCGGTCGGTGGCGTGGCGGGCAGTGAAACGGGCGAGGGCGTGGATCTGCCGTGCGGGCTGAATCTAGGCCGGATGTCGGGTGACGACCTCGAGCATGTCGAGGCCAATCGCGCGCGGCTGCTGGCATACGCGGGCGTGCCCGCGGCCTGGCTCAAGCAGATTCACGGGCCGGTGGTCGTCGATGCGGCCGAAGCGCTCGCCGCCGCCCGCGCGGGCACGCCACTCGAAGCCGACGCGAGCGTGACCGACCAGCCCGGCATCGCCTGCACGGTGATGGTCGCCGACTGCATGCCGGTGCTGCTTTGTGATGGCGCGGGCCGTGCGGTCGGTGCCGCGCATGCGGGCTGGCGCGGCCTCGCTTCCGGCGTTATCGAAACGACGGCGCAGCGGGTGGCCGCGCTCGCGGGTTGCGCGACGAGCGAGCTGCACGCGTACCTCGGTCCGGCTATCGGCCCGACGGCGTTCGAGGTGGGGGCAGACGTGCGTGACGCGTTCATGACGCATGCGCAGAATGTCGGTGGCGCACAACGCGCGGCGACCGACGCTGCCTTCGTGCCGCGTCCCGAGGCGCCTGGCAAGTATCTCGCCGACCTGGGCGCGCTCGCGCATCTGCGTCTTGGCGAACTCGGCATCACGCACATCAGTGGCGGCGGGATGTGCACTTTCACCGACCGCGCGCGTTTCTACTCCTATCGCCGCGAGCCCGTGACGGGCCGCATGGCCGCGCTCATCTGGCTCGAACCCTGAGTCATTCCGCGGTTTTTCGCTGCGGGGCACACCGCCTCGCAGCGCGTTTCTGGCGTGATTTTGCTGCGCTGCACCGTTGACCGTAAGTCACGGCCTTCCATGCAGCGCGAATCAGATCGGCGCTTTCCACATTGCACTGCAAGCACCTGCGCGCACGGATCTTTTTCCGTGTCGCGCCGGTTCGTCCTGCGTGCGCGCCAGACGTGAGTCAGAACGCATCGGGAAAACGATAATAAAAAAAATATCGCAGTGCGGCAAAATCGGGCACAAGCATTGACACGCTTTGCAGTGGGGAGCAAAAATGTCCCTCACCTACGGGACAGGACGCACCGGGCGCAAGACAGTGGCGCGCCTTGCGCGTTCCACCTGCCTCTCAACCAGTCCTCCGGGACACATCGGTCAAAAGCAGGCATGACGGCATCTCAACGTTCCACGACATCCCCGGGTGGGGGCGCTTCAACCCACGGTGCACAGTCTTTCATTCCGAATTTCACGCCGGACGCCGCCGGCATGCAGCAAATGCTCGACGCATGGACGCAGGCCTGGCGCAACGCCATGAATGCTGCGCAACAATCGGGCGCGCAGCAGTGGGGGCAGGCGCTGGGTCAGCCCTCTGCTCAACTGGGTGCATTCTGGCCCGGGGTGCCGGGCGCAGCGGGTACGCCCAACGGCGCCGCGAATCCGGCCCAGGCCGCGCAAGCGATGTTCGGCGCCGCCATGAATCCCGCCGCGATGCAATCGGCTTTTGGCGCCTTCGAGGCGTTCAAGCTGCCCTCGGCCTCGATCGAGCCGAACCGGCTTCAGCATTTGCAGGCCGATTATTCGCGCGACGCGATGGAGCTACTGCGCGAAGCCTCGGCTGCCACGCCGAAGGCGCCGGAACTCAAGGACCGCCGCTTCAGCTCCGATGCGTGGAAAGCCACGCCGGCCTACGCCTTTACGGCGGCCTGGTATCTGCTGAATGCGCGTTACCTGCACGAAATGGTCGACGCCCTCGACACCGACCCGAAGACGCGCGAACGTATCCGCTTCGCCGTGCAGCAGTGGACGGCCGCCGCCTCGCCCAGCAACTTCCTCGCACTCAACCCCGACGCGCAGAACGCCTTGCTGGAAAGCCACGGCGAAAGCCTGCGTCAGGGCGTGATGAACCTGCTCGGCGACATGTCGCGCGGCAAGATTTCGCAGACCGACGAATCGCGTTTCGTGGTGGGTCGCAATCTTGCGACCACGGAAGGCTCGGTGGTCTTCGAGAACGAACTGTTCCAGCTGATCCAGTACAAGCCGCGCACGCCGACCGTGCGCGAGCGGCCGCTCCTGATCGTGCCGCCCTGCATCAACAAGTACTACATCCTCGACCTGCAGCCCGAGAATTCGCTCGTTGCCTACGCGCTGGAGCAGGGCCAGCAGGTGTTCCTCGTCTCCTGGCATAACGGCGATGCGTCGATTGCCGACAAATCCTGGGACGACTACACCGAAGACGGCGTGCTGCGCGCCATCGACACCGTGCGCAGCATCAGCGGGCGCGAGCAGATCAATACGCTCGGCTTCTGCGTCGGCGGCACGCTGCTCGCCACCGCGCTGGCCGTGGCGGCGGCGCGTGGCGAACATCCGGCCTCGTCGTTGACCTTGCTCACGGCGATGCTCGATTTTTCCGATACGGGCGTGCTCGACGTGTTCGTCGACGAAGCCCACGTGCAGATGCGCGAGCAGACCATCGGCGGCAAGAACGGCGGCACGCCGGGCCTGATGCGCGGCATGGAGTTCGCGAATACGTTCTCGTTCCTGCGCCCGAACGATCTGGTCTGGAACTACGTCGTCGACAACTACCTCAAGGGCCGCACGCCCGCCGCGTTCGATCTGCTCTACTGGAACAGCGACTCGACGAGCCTGCCGGGCCCGATGTACGCGTGGTATCTGCGCAATACCTACCTCGAGAACAAGCTGCGCGAGCCGGGCGCGTTGACGGTGTGCGGCGAAGAGGTCGATCTTTCACGCATCGACGTGCCGACCTTTATCTACGGCTCGCGCGAGGACCATATCGTGCCGTGGCGTACGGCGTACGCGTCGGTGCCGCTGCTGTCCGGGCCGCTCAAGTTCGTGCTGGGCGCGTCGGGCCACATTGCCGGCGTGATCAATCCGGCATCGAAGAACAAGCGCAGTTACTGGACATTCGATACCGAAGCGAAGCATCTGCCCGAGGAAGCCGACGACTGGTTCGGCGCGGCCGAGGAAAAACCGGGCAGCTGGTGGCCGACGTGGGCCGAATGGCTCGACCAGTTCGGCGGCAAGAAGGTCAAGCCGAGTGCCGAGGCGGGATCGGCGGAATTCCCCGCGATCGAACCGGCGCCGGGGCGCTACGTCCAGCAGCGCGAGTGATAGCGATCACCGGCGCCGTGACAGCCAATATGCAGTGACACGCAGTAGCAGGTTTTGTGTTTTTAACTTGACGGGCAAAGCATCTCTCGCGATTTCGCGTAGCCCTG